>CAZZIE010000157.1:0-9080 GCA_964654185.1 uncultured Spirochaetaceae bacterium
GTCGTTCCACAGGACGTTGTGCACTTCCGCCACGAGCACCTCGAAGGACGCCGACGAGCTCAACCCTGAGCCCACAGGGACGGAGCTCGTGACGAAGGCGTCGAATCCGCCAATGCGGTGTCCGTCGGCGTCCAGGGCGTGTCCCACGCCGCGGATCAGCGCCGCCGGCGACCCGACCTCATCCTCGTGCGGGTCAAGGCTGGTCAGATCGACTTCGAAGGTCCTCGGGAACCCCGCGGAGTGGAGCCGTACGAGGGAGTCCTCCCTCGGCGCCACCACCGCCTTCGTATCGAGATGCACGCTTGCCGCAAGGACAATACCGCCGTTGTGATCAGTGTGGTTGCCGGCGAGTTCGGTGCGCCCCGGCGCCGAAATGAGCGTCAGCTCCGCCTCCCTCTCCTCCCGGAAGGTCTCCTGAAAGCCCGCGATTGCCTGTCGCCACCCAGTGCGTTCCGCGTCGAGAGCGTCCGGACCGTAGAGCGAGCGCAGGAACTCTTCACCCTCACCGGAGGCGAGCCACGCCTCAATATGCTTGGCCGTGCCGGTCATGAGCGCTCCTCTCCGGTGGCTTTCGGGTGTTCACCGGCGCCTTCCGGCGGGGGCAACGTCGCGAAGACGGGGTAGTGGTCGCTCGGATAGCGGCCCCGGTAACGGTGGTACGCCACCTCCGCGGAAGCGGTCGCGAAGTGTCGTGACGCGAAGATGTAGTCGATCCGGGGCCACGGTGAGACGCCGACGTATGCATGGTAGGTGCCGACCCGGGATCCCCGCAGGGCGTCTCGTACCGAAAGCTCCTCGGAGATCCTGCGCATATGCCGTGATCCCGGGAAGGAGTTGAAGTCCCCACCCAGTATGAACGGATCATCTCCGGCGATCAGTCGCACGCGGTCGACGAGAATTCGAGCCGCCTGACGCTTGTGACGCCGAAGGTAGGGATGGAAGTGGACGTTGAAGACGTAGATGTTGTGCCGGAGCTCCCGGTCGTAGAGACGCGCCCAGGAGCAGAATCGGGGTGACCAGCTACCCCAGGAGTAGCTGTAGGGATTGTCCGGATCCTCAGCGAAGTAGATGATTCCGACATCCTCTACGGCGAACCTCTTCGTCCGGTAGAGAATGGGATTCGCGCTCTCCAGGCGGTCGCGATGCCCCGCGCCGGTGGGGGAGTACTCCGGGAGCAGGTTGAGGAGATCCACGACCTGACGCCCCGGGAGCAGACTCATGCCGTCCCAGGTCGCAACCTCCTGCAGGAGAAGGATGTCCGGGTTGTGAGTGCGCACAATCGAGGCCACCCCATCGCGGCGGCGAATCCAGCTTCGCCGTCCGGAGCGGCCGTATTCATCGAAATGGATATTGTAGGTGCCAATGATCATGGTCCGACCCGATGCGGAGTCCCGGTCGCCTGGTGTCTCCGGGGTGACCGGGACCGTTGCGCACGCGGTCAGCCAGGCAGTGACGGCAGCCAGCGCTCCGAGATGTGGTATCATCCATCTGTTCACGAGGCAAACCTATCATACGGGCACGTGCGGCGCTACGGTCCTATCATACGGGCACGTGCGGCGCTACGGTGTCGTACCTCAGGATGCTGCGGTTGAGAGCCATTCGCTCCGCATCATCGCCTCAGACGGTAGCCCATTCCCCACACTGTCTCGATGATCTGTGGGTGGGATGGGTCCTCCTCGATCTTCTCCCGGAGTCGGCGGATGTGGACCGTAACCGTGGACAGGTCTCCGAAGGCGTTCTCACCCCAGAGGCGGTCAAAGATTTCATCCCGGGCGAAGACGCGGTTCGGGTTGCGCGCCAACAACTCGAGGAGGTTGAACTCAGTAGCCGTAAGTGGGAGCGTGGTGTCGCCGCGGTATACCGCTTTCCCCGCAATGTCCAGCGTGAGCGGCCCCATGGCGATCGTCTCGCTTTGGCCGCCGGTGATCCGGCTGTAGCGGCTAATGTGCGCCTTCACGCGCGCCACCAACTCGGCGGGACTGAAGGGTTTGGCGACGTAGTCATCAATGCCGAGGCCGAGGGCTCTGACCTTATCGATGTCTTCCGTGCGGGCGGATACGACCATGATGGGTGTCTCAATTGTCTCCCTCAGTCGCCGGCAGATCGAGAAGCCGTCCAGGCTCGGCAACATGAGGTCGACCACAATGAGCTCGTAGTCGGATGCCAGCGCGCGCTCCTGGCCGGCTGCGCCGTCGGTCTCCACGTCCACGGCGTATCCCGCCGCCTCGAGGTAGTCACGCTCGAGCTCCGCGATCTCGCGATCGTCTTCAATGATCAAGATCTTGCCCATGTTTCCCTCGAGGTAGATCGATGGTTACGGTGGTTCCCGCACCTACGACGCTCTCAACGCCCACCGCGCCGCCGTGGAGCTCAATGATCCGCCGGGCAATGGTGAGGCCCAGACCACTCCCGCTGCTGCTCCGCGCGGCATCACCGCGGAAGGAGGAGTCGAAGACACGATCCACCTGGTCGGCGGGTATCCCGCGCCCGTCGTCGCTGATGGAAATGCGCGCCCGATCCTCGCGGACGCTCAAGCCGACGCGTACATCGAGCGACTCTGAGCCACCGTGCTTCAGCGCGTTCTCCAGGACGTTTTCCACGGCACGGCGGAGCTGAACGGGATCCGCGTAGATCGTAACGTCGCCGCGGTCGAGGTTCTCGCCTGAGACGCGCTGTTCCCCCGTCGTGTGCGTTGCATGGAACTCTTCGACGCTGTCCCGGAGGAAATCTGCCAGATTGACCGTCCGAAACTCGAAAGGCGCCTCCCGGACCTGGAGGCTTGCAAGCAGAAAGAGCTCGGAGATCATCTTCTCCAGTACGCCGATCTTCCGGTGGATCGTCCCGATGTAGCGCTCGCGCTTTTCCGGCGTGTCGGCTACGCCGTCTCGCAGGCCCTCGACGTAGCCCTTCATTGCGGTAACCGGCGTCTTCAGATCGTGGGAGAGGCCGGCAATGAGCTGATGTCGGCTCTCCTCGTCCTGCCGACGCCGTTCGAGGAGCTCCTTCAGCCGGGCGCGCATGGTTTCAAAGGCCGCAAAAACGTGCGTTACCTCGCGCACCTGGGGTGGGGGAACCGGCTCGTCAAAGCGCCCCTCCCCCATGGCGAGTGCGGCGTGCTCGAGACGTCGCATGGGTTTGAGCATGCGGGAAATGAGAAAGAAGCTCAGGGCGCCGTTTGCGATCACCAACAGCACAATGGCGCCGAGAGCGACGACGGCGCCGAAGGTCCGGGCGGGCCACGGCCGATCGCGCGGCACGTTCTGCAAGATGAACAGACTCCCCGGCTCATCCGACTCCGACAGAAAATCCCATTGGGACATGATTTCGAAGGGGCTGAAGCGATCACGATCTCGCCCGACGCGATCTCCAATCGGAAACCCCCTGCCGAGCTGCCCGTACGGAGGGAGCACGCGCGCGATTCTATCGCCCTCTTCGTTTCTCGCAACACTCTCCGACGAGTACACGATCTCGTCGCCAACGCGAACCAATAGCCCGAGCGCTTCAATGTCGGGATCGAGCTCGTTGAGAAACTCCTCATCGGCGAGACCGCTGGGGTCTTCAATCATCTGCATGTTGATTCGCCGCTCGCTCTCCTCGGTTAGACGGGCGAGCTTGATGAAGGGAGGCCGCGGATTTATCACCTCGGTGAGCAGGTTGCTCCGCCCCTGGTGATATCCGCTCAAGGTGCTTCCCACAATGAGGATCAATCCCAGCGGAATGAATAGCATGGCCAGGGAGAGAATTACCGCGGTGACTCGAATCGAGCGCGTCTTGCCCATGTCTACTCGTAACTCAAGGCGATCACCGGGTCAAGTCGGGAGGCCCGTCCGGCCGGATAGATGCCGAAAAAGATTCCCGTCACGGCGGCTACACCGAAGGCCAACACGTAGGAGGCGATCGACGGCGTGAAGGCCCACCCGAAGGCATTCACGGAAACCACGCTCACCACAACGCCGAGGACGACTCCCACCACCCCGCCGAAGGTCGTCAGGGAGCTCGCCTCAACAAGGAACTGCCCCATGATTCTCGCCGGCGTGGCGCCCAGCGCCTTTCGAATGCCGATCTCCTTCGTACGCTCCGTCACGGAGACCAGCATGATGTTCATGATGCCGATGCCGCCCACTAGAAGAGAGATTGCTGCAATCCCGGTGAGGAAGACGTTCAAGGTCTCGGTGACGCTCTCGAAGGTCTCCGCAATCGTCGACGGTGAAACGACGCGAAAGGATTCGGAGTCACCGGTACGCACCTCGAAGTAGTCGGTAACGCGATCCGCCGTCGCCAGGACATCCTGCTCTGCATCCGCCTGGACAACGAATCTGTCCACCGTCTCGGTGTTCACCAGACGAGTCAGGTAGGTGCCCCGCGGCACGAAGGCGGATGTGTTGAATGAGAATCCGAGGTTGTCCGACTTCTCCGCGAGCACCCCGATGACGCGAAGCTGCCGGGACGGATCCCCCAGCAGGCGCACATACGATCCGACCGGATCCTTATCACCAAAGAGGCTCTCGGCGAGCTCCGTTCCGAGGACGACCACGGGAGTACGATCCTCCTCGTCCCTCTCCGTCACGAACCGGCCGGAGCTCATCTCCAGGCTGAAAATGCTCAGGAACTCAGGGGTGGCGGACATGACGGTATCGGATACTGTTTCACTTCCGACACGCATTCCGAAGGACTGTTGGTTCACGGCCGCAACGGCGACTACGCCGGTGAGTTCTTGGATCTCACCGACTCGCTCCTCCCGAAACACACGGTCGACTGCAGCACCGGCGCCGCGGCCGGGCATTACCGTAATGGTCTCCAGGCCCGCCTCGGCAATGTTGGACTGGATACTCTCGGAGGCACTCGACCCGAAGGTGGTGATTGCCACCACACTTGCCACCCCAATGACAATGCCGAGCATGGAGAGGAAGGTGCGCATTTTGTTGGCGGCCAGGCTCTTCACCGCCAGACGGATGTTTTCGATGATCATGCCGCCTCCACCACGCCGTCGCGGATATGGACAACGCGCCGACACTCTTCGGATACTTCGAGCTCATGGGTGACAACTACGACAGTGGTTCCAGCCTCATTGATCTCGTGGAAGAGCTGCAGGATCTCCCGTCCCGTTGTGGTATCCAGCGCACCGCTCGGCTCATCCGCAAGAAGAATCGCCGGATTCGTGACGAGGGCGCGGGCGATTGCGGCGCGCTGTCGTTGTCCGCCGGACAGTTGGTTCGGCCGGTGGAGTAGTCGATCTCCCAGACCCACGGAGACGAGCGCCGCCTCCGCCATCTCCCTGCGCCGACGGACCGGAACGCCTCCGTAGAGAAGCGGCGTCATGACGTTCTCGAGAATCGAGATTCGCGGTAGCAGGTTGAAGGACTGGAAGACGAAGCCGATCCGCCGGTTTCGAATTGCGGCAAGCTCCCGCTCCGACAGGCTCGATACGTTGTCACCGTCAATGTGAATGCTTCCGTCCGTCGGTGAATCCAGGCATCCGATGATGTTCATGAGCGTCGACTTTCCCGATCCTGACGGGCCGACGATCGCTACCATATCCCCGGTTTCGATCTCCAGGTCGATGCCGCGGAGGGCGTGGACTTCCGTCTCTCCGAGCGTGTAGACGCGTTTCAGGTTGCGCGCCTCAACTACGGCCGTTCTCACTGTCCAGCTCCCGTCGCGGGGGCGCCGCCGGGAGCGCCACCACCCGGTCGCCCTCCGCCGGGCCTGCCTCCACCCGCACCCGGCATGAAGGGCAGTTGGAACCCGGCGCCGGTGCTCTCGGCGTCGTCGGTGTCGCTCGGAATGATCACCAGCTCCCCGGGCTCGATACCGTCGAGGACCTCGATTCCTCCGGCCACGGTGGAACCGACCTCGACACTGCGCGGCATTGGTGTGCCCGTTTCCTGGTCCTGGATCAGGACGACGCTCCGCCCGTTCCGGCTGAGGACGGCGTCCTCCGGCACGGTGACAATGCTGCGTTCCGGTGTGACAATGATCTCGGCGACAAAGGAGTAGCCGGGAAGCAGCTCCGCCGGGGCGTTGCTGATCTCCGCCTCGACATCGAAGACGGCGAAACCCTGAGACGTAACGCGGCCCTCGACCGGAATGTAGGTGATTGCGCCCTCGTACTCGCGGTCGGGAAGCGCGTCAAAGGTGAAGCTCACCGACTGACCCTCGTCGACCCTGGGCATGTCGATCTCATCGACCTCCAGAATGGCGGTAAGCGCAGTGCGATCGACCAGGCGCACGACTGCCTGGCCCGTACTCACGTGGTCGCCGACCTCGACTTCCACCGAGCTCGCGACGCCGGCGAAGGGGGAGGTGAGCTCATGATCTTCCAGGGCTTCTTCCTTGAGTCGCAGATCGAGCTCGAGAAGCTCAACTTCTCGCGTATTCCCCGACACGCGCGCCTCATCGAGTTGCTTCTCCGCGCCGGCCAGGTTGTATCGCGCTGCATCGTTGTCGAGAATCGCCAGGCGTTGCTTCGACTCAACGAGCTCCCCCTTGGATACGAAGATCGCCTCGACTTCTCCCGCTGTGGCAAAGGCCAGATCGGCGTGGGTGCTGACTTCCACGTTGCCGGAAACCTCAATCGACTCAGTGGTCGTTGCCGCGTGTGCCCGAACCGTTTGCAGCTCCTCTGCCGATGCGGCGAGTGGGCCGGCAGCGAGCCCCCCGGCGGCGCTCGAAGCGCCCTGTCGAAAGGGGCGGAAATCGAGAAGCATCGCCGCCGCGACTGCAATAGCCATTACGGCCAGTGCACCCACGACAATGCGGGGCCACCGGCGTCGCTTCTTTTCCGTGCTCATATCTGCTCCTCCACTGTCTGTTCGTATTCCTGAATGGCAATGAGCCGGCTCCACGCCAGGAGATCCGCCTCGTGCTCTATCGCCCTTACGTTCCATTCCGCCTCCTCAACGGTGGCGGCGTCGACCAGCCCACGTTCCGCCCGGGCGCGCGTTTCTTCGAGCTCCAGCTCCGCGTATGCAAGGCGCTCCCGGAGCTCGGCGTGGCGTTGATCCTGCTCCGCGAAGGTGGCCCGGTGTGCGATTAGACTCTCTTCGATTGAGAGAACGGCGTCTTCGACATCCAGGGCTGCCTGCCGGACCGCCACCGATTGCGCAGCGCGCCCGTACTCTTCCGTTGACGCCGTCCCCGGCGTCCAGGTCACCTCCGCCGTAAAGTAGAACTGGTCGCGCTCGGGAGTGACGCCGCCACCGGCGCTGACGGTGAGGTCGTCCCACGCCGCGGTGAGGCTCCCCTCGTATTCCACTACGCCATCCGAGGCGACGTCCCGCGACACCGCCCGGCCCTCAAGGACGAGGGATGGGGGAAGGTCCCCGTACTCCTGAGTGTAGCGAAGCTGTTCGAGATCGAGAGTTAGCTCAGCGAGCTGCACTGCGGTTGTGGCGGAGGGATCAGCCTCTGCCACCGCAGGCGCCTCCCGCCATTCCGGCGCTGCCGGCACGGCGCGTGCCGAGGCCGTCGGGGCGATCCCGGTAAGACGCGCCACCCGCTCCTCCTGCAGGCCTAGCATTGCCTCAGCGTAGGTGACACTCTCTTTGGCCAGGCGGACCTGGAGCAGCAGGTTCTGGAACTGCGCGCTCGACTCATCGTAGGTGCCGAGCTGTCGCGCATCGGCTTCATCGTCCTGGGCCAGTCTGAGATCCCGTTCGGCTGAGCGAAGACGGTGGCTGCGTTCGGCGAGGGTCTGCAGCGCCGTGTAGACCTGCGTCGCAGTCCGATCGCGCTCCTGGTCCAGGGCCACTCGCGTTTGAATCAGGGCGTTGTAGCGCTCACGTTCCGTGACGTCGTCGGGGAGGTCGAAGAGAAGCTCGGAGAAGGGCTGCTTCAGGGAGACCGACGGCGAGACCTCGTGTTCGACGGCATCGTCAAGGGTAAGGGTGGTCCCGAGAGATACTCCGAGGGATGTTCTCCACGGTGAGGCCAGTTCCACCGTCGCTTCGGGTGCAACGTCGAAGGTAGTGGCGCTCTCCGCACCAAACGTGGCCCGCGTTGCGCCGGTTCCCAGTTGATAGGTGAATAGGCTGGGCCGGCTGACCTCGGAGAGGCGCGCCTCCGCGCGACGTACCGCCGCCGTCTTGGCTTGCACCGTAGGGGATAGCTCTATTGCGCCGCCCACATACTGTTCAATGCTCTCCGCTGCGGCGGGGAGGGCGGCAACAGCAAGCATCACCGTCAGGGCCGTTAGAACAAGCAGGTTTCGTTTCTTCATGACGGCTCTCACGCTACCGTCCTCGGCTAACGAGATTGTTGCGCCGGTATTACGAGTTTATTGCGCCGCGAGGGAAGTGCAGGTACGGGCGGGGATATTGCGTCGGTGAAAACGGATGGGTATCATCCGCCCCATGGGAAACGCGAACGAACTACCCGAACAGCTCGCGCCGTCGGAGATCAACAACGAAAGCGGCGGCGCCATTGAAGAGATCTTCAACAGCATTACCCACGCCATAGGAGTCGGACTCTCCATTGCCGGCCTGGTTGCGCTCATTATGCTCACCAACCAGAACCCGGACCCGTGGAAGTACGTTGCCTTCAGCGTCTACGGAGCGTCCCAGATTCTTCTCTTTCTCTCCTCGACGCTCCTGCACAGCTTTGCGGCGCTGCCGCGAATCCGCTACTACCTGCGGATCATCGACACCGCCTTCATCTACGTGCTCATTGCCGGAACCTACACACCCCTCGCCCTGGTGGCCATGCGCGACGCGATCGGGTGGACCGTATTCGGCATCATCTGGGGACTTGCGGTCGTCGGGATTGTTCTGAAGAGTACCATCATCAAGGAACGACACATTCTGACCGATCTGCTCTACGTCCCGATGGGCTGGCTGATTCTTCCCTTCTTCCGACCCATCCTTGAGTCGACGACCACCGGATTCGTTGTCTGGGCGCTGATCGGCGGGATCTGCTACACCGTGGGCGTGGGGTTCTACGCCTGGAAGAAGCTGCCCTTCAGCCACACCATATGGCACCTCTTCGTGATTGCCGGCAGCGTGAGCTTCTTCATGGCGTACTCCGTGCACCTGGCGTGAAAGCCCCAGCGCAGGGACAGACGGCTTGAGGACGCCGGCCGTTCC
>CAZZIE010000158.1:0-8991 GCA_964654185.1 uncultured Spirochaetaceae bacterium
GTGTCCCTATTGCTTCAACGCTTCAACGCAATCAACAATTCTGGCACCAGTTCATGATGCTCGCTGCCCCGCCGGTGGGGCAAACGTTGGGGGTTGGGGTTAGTTGGAGACGCGCTTGAGCGGGTACTCTTCCGAGATGTAGCTCTCGCCGAAGCCCTCGATATCCGCAATCCAGGCGAGGAACTTCTCGGCTTCGTTCTTGTTGTTGTAGGGGCCTACCCGGAGGCGATAGAAGGTTTCACCGTCAATGTTCTTGGAGGTGATGCGGCCGCCGAGCTCCTGGCTTTCCAGGCGCTGCTTGGCGTCCTCGACGCGGTCGCGGCTCGGTGAGGAGATCACCTGGATCCAGTACTCCGTTATGCGGCGGTACTGGGGTTCCGGCTCCGGTTCGGGCTCGGCTCGTTTTGCGGGTTGCGCCGGTTCGCCGAGGCTCTTCGCCGGCTGCCGCGGGGCGGCTTCCGGTTCCGCCTCGGGTTCGGGCTTTGCGGTCACGTCGGACTCTTTCTGCTCTTCGGGAAGGGCGTCTTTGCCCGGCCCGTCGGCATCGCCCTGAGCCTCTTCAGGCCTCTCTCCGTAGACAATGATCACATCATCATCCTCGGATTCTTCGGAAACGGTGAAGTCGGGCTCTTCTTTCTCGGGGGTGCGAATGTATTCGATGGGGTCGAAGGGCTTCCCTTCGGTGGCGGCTACCGCCTGCTCACCTTCGGCGGTGTCCCGAGGGTAGAGCAAGGCAAGGCCGACGCCGATCACGACGGCGGCAAAGAGGGTAACGGAAACTATGATCAGAAGCGTTCTATGTTGTTCCATGGCACCAACTCACTCCGACAGGAGCCCGAGGGCGCGGAGTTGCTCCTCGAGTACTTCGGACGTTCCTCGATTCTCTACAGTATGAATTTCGACATCCCGTGAAGATTGTTGAGGAAGAAGTCGCTTCTGGGCGCGGAAACGGCGCAGAACCTGCAGAAGACCCAGGCCGTCCCGCGCCCGGGCGCGGCGAATGCGCGTCGGCAGGGGTGCGGTGACCCAGAGGATCCGGTCGCACTCCCTGTCGAGGCCCATGGGGAAGAGGAGTGCCGCGTTGATGACGCCGGGCGCCCCGGCGAGGTCGCGTACGAAGTCGCGAACCCACTGAACCATGACGGGGTGGACGATGGCTTCCAGATCGCGGCGCGCCTGCTCATCCCCGAAGACTCTGGCGCCGAGGGCGCGGCGGTCGATCGCGGGGGAGTCGCCGCCGGGGTCCTCGCCCTGGAGGATGTCGGCGCCGAAGCGCTCCACGATAGCGTCTCTGCGATCCTCCAGCGCCCGGTGGCCGAGCTTGTCCACCTCTATGACGCGGTAGCCGTGCTTCTCCAGGATCTGCGAGACGGTGTTCTTTCCGGCACAGTACTTCCCGGCTACGCCGACGATCACGTGTGGAAGTCCCCCCAGCTCGCGCCCACCTCGACGGAGACGCGGAGCGGCACCGAGAGCTCAACGGCGCGGGTCATCTCCTCCTCGACCACAGTCGAAACAGCATCGGCTTCATCCTTCGGAACTTCCAGGATGAGCTCGTCGTGGACCTGGAGGAGGAGGCGCCCTGCGCGGCCCTCCTCGCGAAGGCGCCGGGCGATGCGCAGCATGGCCAGCTTGACGATGTCCGCGGCGGTGCCCTGAATGGGCGTGTTCACGGCAATACGCTCGGCGCCCTGCTTCACGTTGCGGTTGCGGCTCCGGATGTCCGGAAGCGGCCGCTCCCGCCCCAGGAGCGTCCGGACGTAGCCGTTCTCCTCCGCCTCGCGGACGGTGCGGTCAATGAAGCTCTTGATGCCGGAGTAGGTGCCGAAGTACGCCTCCATGAAGGCGTCCGCGTCCGCCCGGGGGATCTCCAGATCCCGGGCCAGGCGGAACGCCGACATGCCGTACATGACGCCGAAGTTGATGGTCTTGGCAATGCGCCGCTGCTCCGTGGTGACCTCCTCGGCGGGGACGCCGAAGAGCATGGAGCCGGTCTCCCGGTGGACGTCCTTCTGTTCCCGGAACGCCTCAAGAAGCCCCGGATCCTCGGAGAGGTGCGCCAGCACCACGAGCTCGATCTGGGCGTAGTCGGCGCTGATGAAGAGGTGGCCATCCTCCGGCACGAAGGCGCTGCGGATGCGCCGCCCCTCTTCGTCGCGAATGGGAATGTTCTGGAGGTTGGGATCGCGGCTCGACATGCGCCCCGTGGCGGTGCCGGTCTGGCTGAAGTTGGTGTGGAGGCGGCGCGTCTTCTCATTCACCAGGCGCGGCAAGGCATCGACATAGGTGGACTTGAGCTTGGAGAGGTTGCGATGCTGAAGGACCCGGTCGGGAACGGGATCCTCCTTTGCCAGCACCTGGAGAACCGAGACGTCGGTGGAGTATCCCGTCTTGGTCTTCCGGATGGGCTGGAGCTTTCGCTCCTCGAAGAGGATCTGCTGCAGCTGCTTGGTCGAGGCAATGTTGAACTCCCGCCCCACAAGGCGGTAGATCTCCTGCTCCAGGTCGGCCAGCCGTTCGGTCAGCTCCTCGGAGTATGAGGCCAGCACATCCGTCCGGAGAAGAATACCCTTGAGCTCCATCTCCGCGAGGAGCGGGACCAGGGGCATCTCCACCTCGTGGAAGAGCTGGCCGAAGCCGCGCTCCTCGAGTTGCGGCGCGAAGAGCTCGTAGAGGCGGTAGGTGACATCCGCATCTTCGGCGGCGTACTGCGCCGCCTGCTCCAGGGCAACCGAGTCGAAGCTGGGCAGCACCTCCCCGCGCTTTGCCTCCGGAAAGAGGGACTTGTACGACACCGGCCGGTATCCGAGATAGTCCTCTGCAAGGCGATCCATGCCGTAGGAGGAGGCGGTCGTATCCAGGAGCCACGCCGCGATCATCGTGTCGAAGTAGAGATTCGCCGGCCGCAGGCCCCAGCTCGAAAGCACCTTGTAGTCGTACTTGCCGTTCTGCGCCACCATCCGGTACGCCGGATCGGCCACCAGCGGCCGGAGCGCCTCCCGGACTTCATCTTCATCCATGACCGCCCCGTCGGGGCCGTGCAACGCAATGTAGCAGCCCTCCCCGCTCTTCATTGATAGAGAGATGCCAACGGGCCGCGCCCTAATGGGATCCAGGCTGTCGGTCTCCGTGTCGAGGGCATAAATGCCGGTGTCCTGCGCCCGCCGGACCCACTCCTTCAGCGCATCCACACTGGTGATGAGGGTGTAGCTACCCGGCTTGCCCGCCTCCGGCGGCGGAGCGGGCACTTCTGCCGTCGCGGCGTCCGCACGCCCGCCGGTCGGCGGTTCCGGTGGAGCGGTATACCGCCCGGTGCCGGGATCAACCGTGGCGGAAGAGGACCCCGCAGTCGCCGTCGCATCACCGGCCGCGTCCGCAGGATCATCCGTCGGGGCGAGCTCCGGCTGGAGGTCGGAGCCGCCGGCGCCGTTCCGATTCGCCCCGCCGTCGCCCGTGACGTCCCGCTGGGGGGCGCGGGGCTGCACCTCCGGGTCGAAGCCGAGCTCTTCCACAACGCTGCGCATGCCCTGCTCCATGAAGTAGGGCACCGCCGCGGGATAGTCGAGCATTGGGAGGGCCAGGTCGGAGGGGCCGAGGGGAAGCGGAACATCCTCCTCCAGGGAGACGAGGTCCCGGCTGAGAAAGGCGTTCTCCCGGTTCTCCTCCAGCTTGCCCCGCTGGCTCTTCGAGGAGATCTCCTCCATGCCTTCGTACAAGGCGTCCAGCGTGCCGAAGTCGCCCAGGAGCTTCGCCGCGGTCTTGGCGCCGATCCCCTTCACGCCGGGCACGTTGTCGGAAGTGTCCCCGACAAGCGCCAGGAAGTCGCGGATCTGTTCGGGATAGACCCCCCAGTCCTCATACACCTGCTCCCGCATGAGCTCCCGGAAGCCCGACTGCTCGGGCCGGAGCACCCGGACCGGCTCCTCCACCAGCTGCAGAAGATCCTTGTCACTCGAGACGATGTACACGGGCCGATCCTCCGCGGCTGCGCGCTTCGCAAGAGTGGCCATGACGTCGTCCGCCTCGTATCCGTCCGCACGAACCATGGGGACACCCAGGACCGAGAGGATCTCCTCAATGATGGGGATCTGATCCTTCAGATCCTGCGGGGTCTCGTCCCGGGTGGCCTTGTACTCCTCGTAGCGCTCGTGGCGGAAGGTCGGGGTGGTGGAGTCCTGGACCACGGCGAAGTACTCGGGCATGCGCTCCCGGAAGATGTAGAAGAGGGTCCGGAAGAAGCCGAAGACCGCGGAGGAGTTCTGCCCTTTGGGGTTTCGCAGGGGATTGCGAATGAAGACGAAGTACGAGCGGAAGACGACGCTGTACCCGTCGAGGAGGTAGAGGGGAGCCTTCATAGCGAGGTTATACCATACCGGGCGGGAGCGGGAAAACGCGGGGCGCCCGCGGTTGTGCCCGACCCGCGGGATCTCTCCCGACCGGGTGCGTCGGCGTGGGGATCGGAGGTGGCATCGCGCGTCTCGGAGGCGGCGTCGCGCGCCGGGTCAGCCGGACACGTCGATCATGCTGGGGCGGTTGCCGTCTCCATACACGGAACGGGGGCGCGCAGGAACGCGGACCTTCTGCGCTTCCTCGTGCATGCGGTCGCGGCGCGCACCAAGGAGGTCGCGAAGGCGGCTGCCCTCCTCCAGGAGTGCGGCGCGTCGGCGGTCCAGCGAATCGAGGTCAAGGGATTGCGGGAGTCCGTGAGCATCGTTCCCTGATGCATTGGAACCTTCCCGGTAGTCGGCAAGGGCGCGCCGGTGGTCCGCAAGGGCGCGATGGAGGGACGAATGGACGGCGACGACGCGCTTCGTGACGTCGGCGAGCTCCGCGAGGGCGGCGTCGAAGGGGGCATTGAGGGGGCGAACGCCGTCGGCCTGCTGCTCCGCACTTTGCACCATGGCGGTGATGACGCCTTCGTAGGCGTCGAGGGCGCGGTGCTCCCGGGCTGCAAGGTCTGCAAGGCGTTTCATGGAAGGGCGATTCATGGACGGAGGATTCATCGGCGCGGATCTGACTTCAGGGTGCTGGCGGCGCGGCCGTCGCCCCGGTCTCGGAGGTCAGCTCGAAATGTTGACACCGGTCGTGGTGCGCTCGGGACCGTAGCCCTTGTCGGCAACCTCTTTCCAGGCATCCCGAAGGTCGACGAGAAATGCGCGCACGTTCTCGAGAGGTTGCGGGTCCTTCTTGAAGTTCGCTTCCACGAGCTGGTTGTTGAAGAAGCGGTAGAGCCGGAAAAGGTTCTGAGCAATCTCGCCACCGTTCTCCAGGTCCAGGGAGACGGTGAGCTCGGTCACAATGTCCTGGGCCTTGCCGATGGCGTCGTTCACGCGGTCGTAGGAGATGCCTCCGTCGCCGAGCAGCTGCTTTGCGAGCTCGATCTGGCGGATGGCCTCGTCATAGAGCATCACAATGAGCTTGCCCTGACTCGCCGTCTTGACGCGGGTCTGGCGGTAGGCGTTGATCGGATTGGGGTTCATACGAAAAGCTTCTCCCTATGCTCGGTGATTGCCCATTTCCCAATGTACGGTGAAATGGCGCCCATCTCAAGGGCCCCGACGGGCACGCACCATCTACCGGGCATGCTCGATCAGCGTTGAGACGGGTACCACATCATACCCTCTCTCTATTAAGCGATTTATGAGGAGATCGAGATACTGAAAGAGATAGTCGTCTCGTTCGGCATCCGTCCCCAGTCCCGGTTTTCCCACCGTCATAGCGATGATGGATCCGGGTTTCTTCCGCTCGAGAATGCGATCGACCAGCTCGATGCTCGGCCGGTAGAGCCGTGACACCCCGGAGTCGTCGCGCCGCGGGACCCAGTCCAGGCTGTCCACGTCCCGTCCGACGTAGGTGTAGTTCAGCTCCCGGGACACCCGGATGATCTCCGGGCTGACGAAGTAGTACGGCGCGTGCCAGAGGAGTGAAAGCTCCTTGCCGGTCGTGTTGAAATACTCGTCCTCGTTGCGAGCCAGCCCCTGCCGAATGAAGTCGTCCGTGATCTGGTAGCGGCTGTCGGTCATGTCGAAGTAGGTGTAGAAGAGTGAGCCTACTTCATGGCCCGACTCGGCAATCTCCCGGACGGCGCCGGGATGCCGGCGGATGAAGTCGCCGTTCACGAAGAAGGTGGCGGTGATATCGTAGTCCGCCAGGGTGTTGAGGATGCTCGTCAGCCCCTCGACGGAGTCAATGGCGTTGAATACGAAGGAGACTTCCCGGCGGCGAATGCGACTGCCGTGGGAGAAGTTGGCAAAGTTGACGGGCTCCCCGGTCTCGGGGAAGGGCTCGTATGTTTGCTCCGGCGGCTCGAAGAGCGCCGTGGTGCCGACCCCCTTGATGTTCCGCACCATCACGAGGTTCCGGTAGCTTCCCGAGTCGAGAGTCTCCAGGTAGACACGGTAGGACTCGTTGGCAACGGCGGTATCGGTGAAGTCCACTGCGTCGCTTCGCGCCCACCCTGCGTCCGGGGTGTACTGGAAGTAGCTCCCCTGGGTAACGGCGGTTACGGTGCCGTCCTCGGCGGCAAAACCCTTGTCACCGACCTGCGAGAGAGTCACGAGCTCCCGCGTCGGCTCCCCTTCGCCGGGCCCCGATTCTCCGAAGTCGATCGTCTCAATGATATACTGTCCCGCCACGAGCAGACGCCCCTCGCCGAGCCAGTGCGCCCGCATTGGCTGCGGGTGGCTGTACTCCGCGACGATCTCCCAGCTCTCGTAGTCGCGCACGGTCACGCCCTGCGGGCTGAGGATGGCGGCGTAGTCTCCCGACGGTGAGAGCACCAGGTCGTTCACGTTGGAGGAGTCCCGCTCGGTGAAGGAGAAATCGCTCCCCTGAATCTTCATCCGGAAGATGGAAGATGCACTGTCCCCGCGCTCGAGACTGCCCGTCAGCAGGGTGATCGTGCCCTCCCGGCTCCAGGCAACGGTGTTCACCGTCGTGTTCCGGGGCAGGTAGAGGTACGGCAGCGCGCTGGAGCTTCCGGCAAAGGAGAAGTCGTCCCGGCGCAACACGTAGAGAAAGACGTTCTGACCTCCCTTGTTCAGAAGGATCTTGTCGCCCCGCGGCGCAATCCAGAAGGAGTCGAAGTTCGGATCGAATACGAAAGGTATCTTTCCGACAACTGTTCCGATCCGCAGGAAGTCGCGGTAGAGGGTTCGCGTGAATAGCTCGACACCGAGAATGCGATACACCAGAGTGCCGTCAATGTAGTAGAGCTCGCTTCCGCGGCCCCAGCTCGTACTGGCCAGGGTTCCCGGTCCGAGGCGGCGCAGGTCCTCGTCCACAACCCGGTCGTTCTCATACTGATCGATCGAGAAGTAGAAGAGCTCTCCCGCCTTCTCGTAGACAAAGAAGCGCGAGTCCGGCGCCCAGGAGACCTGAGGCCCCTCCGTGGAGAGACCCACGCCGTCCACAATGGTGCTCGTCTCATCGCTGGAAAGATCGTGGAGGATGATGCTGCCGCGGACGTCGTTGCCGCGCTCCGCGTAGACGAGGAAGCGGCCGTCCGGAGATGCCCCGAGGGGCCGGATCTTGCCGGTGGCGATCTGACGCCCGTTGGTGAAGGAGTCGAACTCCTCCAGCGGTGCGAACTGACGCAGGCCGTCGGTCGACCGGAAGACGCCGAAGCGGTTCTGAATCTGCAGCTGCTCGCTCTCACGGAGCAGCACAATGTGCTCCGGAAAGAAGGTCAGCTGCTGCAGGCTCCCCGCCCCCAGGTCTCCCTGGAAGAGGGTCTCGTACCGCCCACGGTCGGGAACCTCTACACTCGCCTGGAAGAGGAGACGATTGTCCGGGGCCAGATCGAGGCCGGAGAACTCGGCCTCCGCAGCGAGAGGCAGAGCCGCCAGGATAAGCAGGACTAGGACGGCTGGAATCCGCTGAACGGCACTTCGTGACACCATGATTGCTCTCTAATCTCTTTTCGGCACGGGGTGTGGCGTTTCTTAACGGTCGATTCGGCTAACCCGGCGCCGCGCAGGGTCACGGCTGGGTCTGAGGAACCGATTCCGCCTGTGCGAGAAGCGCATCAAGATCGCGCTCCATATCGTCCAGCTGAAACAGGAGCGCCTCGATCCGCTGAAGCGTCAGGCTTCCAGCGGCTGCAACTCGCACCGTTGCGGTCCGGGCGGTAGCCTCGACCCGGTCGAGAGAGTCCTGGACGATCTCTTCAAAGGACTCCTCCGGCAGGCGCGGAGCTCCGCAGAAGGGGCAACTCTCGAAGCCCGCGTCGAAGAGGCGGTCACATACTCGGCAAAGAATCGGCTCATCCATGGCCAGATCGCACTATACCGCGCTTCCCGGGCCAAAGCAAGCAGTGTAGAAACGTTGCGGCGCTACAGGAGCTCGGCGGCGAGCTCGGCCAGACGGCTGCGCTCGGAGCGCGTCAGGGTAACGTGACCGAAGACGTCCTGCCCCTTGAAGGTTTCGACCAGGAAGGAGAGGCCGTTTGAGCTGGCGTCCAGGTAGGGGCTGTCGATCTGATAGGGATCGCCCGTGAGGACCACCTTGGAGTCCTCCCCCGCCCGGGAGACGATGGTCTTGATTTCGTGGGGCGAGAGGTTCTGCGCCTCGTCGACAATGATGTACTGTCGCGGCAGGGAGCGACCGCGAATGTACGAGAGCGCCTCCACCTCCACCGCGTTGGTGTTCATGAGTTGCTCGACGGAGCGGATGTTCGGGCGTTTGTACACCGAGAGGATGTACTCCAGGTTGTCGAAGAGCGGCTGCATCCAGTGCGAAAGCTTCTCGTTCTTGGCACCGGGGAGGTAGCCGATGTCCTTGCCGAGAGGAATGACCGGACGACTCACCAGCACCCGGCCGTAGGCCTTCTCCTCGAGGGTCTTCGAAAGACCCGCGGCAATGGCGAGCAGCGTCTTGCCGGTACCCGCCTTGCCGACCAGGCTCACGAGGGAGACCCGGTCGTCCAGAAGCAGATCGAAGGCGGCGCGCTGCTCTTCGTTGAGGGGACGGATGCCCGCCACCGACGGCATT
>CAZZIE010000159.1:0-8986 GCA_964654185.1 uncultured Spirochaetaceae bacterium
GACGCCGGTGCAGAGTCCGACGGCACGCGCGGGCCCGCCGCCGCCGCAACGGGCGCGAACGCCCGCGGTGCGAACGCCCGCGGCGCCAACGACCACGAGGAAGGGACCGGCGCCGCCGACCGTTCCGACCGCGCGGCGGAGAACACCCTGACCGCCTACGCGGAGCTTCGCCGCGCAGGGTATCGCATTGTTGCCACCGCGCCGCACCGCGGTACCATCGACCTGGAGGACTTTCAGGTGGAAGAGGCGCCGACGGCGCTGGTGTTCGGCAATGAGCTCGACGGGCTCACCGACACCGCCCTGGAGAATGCCGACGCATTTCTGCGCATCCCCATGCGGGGCTTCGTAGAGAGCTTCAACATCTCCGTCTCGGCGGCGCTGTGCATGCACTTTCTCACCCATAGATTGCGGCGCTCACAGATCGACTGGCACCTCTCCGAAGAGGAGAAGCAGGAGCTGCGCCTGGCGTGGCTCAGACAGAGCATTCGCCGCGTCGAGGCCCTGGAGGAGCAGTACCGCACATGCACCTGACGAGCGGGTGGATCCTGGTCATTCTCGGCGGCATGCTTCTGGCCGGCTACCTGGCCCAGCTTGTTTCGCACAAGGTATCCGTTCCCCACGTCACGATCCTGCTCATCCTGGGTGCGCTGCTGGGGCCCTCCGTCTTCGACGTCATCCCGGAAAGCGTCTCCCAGTGGTTTCCCCTGGTCGCGCACATGGCCCTGGCCATGGTGGGGTTCCTCCTCGGGGAGCGCTTCACACTCAAGGAAGTGCGAAGCCGCGGCAGAGTTGTACTGGGCATCTCCGTCGGCGAGGCCCTCATTACCGCCCTCCTCGTCGCGGTGGCGGTCTATCTCTTTTCGGGCAATCTGGTGCTGGCGCTCATCCTGGCCGGCATTGCTCCCGCCTCGGCGCCGGCGGCGATCTTCGAAACCGTCCGCGAGGGCCGGGCGAAGGGTCCTCTCACCCGCACCCTCCTCGGCGTCGTCGCGATAGATGACGCCTGGGGCGTCCTCATCTTCAGCGTGCTCCTGGTGGTGGCCGAAGCGATCTCCGGCGCCGGGGCACACCTTACCGAGCTCGGCCGCGGCCTCTGGGAGGTCTTCGGCGCGGTCCTCGTAGGCGGCGTCATCGGCTTTCCCATGGCCTTCCTGACCAGCCGCATTCGCCGCGGAGCGCCCACGCTGGTCGAAGCCATGGCCTTCGTCTTCCTCACCGCCGGGATCGCGACCGTTCTGCAGGTGTCCTACTTGCTGGCGTCCATGGTTCTGGGCGCCGTAGTCGCGAACACCGCGAAGCAGTACGAGCGGCCCTTCTCCGCCATTGAGGGGGTGAGCGAGCCCTTCTTCGCGATTTTCTTCCTGCTGTCCGGGTTCCGCCTGGAAATCGGGGCGCTCCGGGCCCTCGGCATTGTCGGCGCCGTCTACGTGGTCTTCCGCGCCCTCGGCCTCATCGGCGGCGGCTGGCTCGCCGGACGCCTGGTGGGGGCACCGCCCGGCGTCCGACGGCGCATCGGCTTCTGCATTCTGCCCCAGGCCGGCGTCGCCCTGGGCTTCGCCCTCCTGGTGCGGGAGCAACTCCCCGAAATCGGCTCCCAGGTCCTCAACCTGGTCATTGCCACCACCGTCCTCTTCGAGATCACCGGTCCCCTCGTCGCCCACTGGCAGCTCCGCCGTGCGGGAGAGCTCAACGGCGCCGGAGAAGCCGGAAGCGGATCGCATCCGGAAGAGGAATAGGGCCCAGGGGGCGATGCCGACGGCCCCCGCCCCGCGCCCGTCGCCCCCCGGCCGCGGCCCATTACCGCGCCGGCGGCACCCCGCGCGGCAGCTCCCGGCGCTTCCCGCTCACCCCAGACTGGACCACACCTCGAGTTTGCCCTTGGTGCGGCGGATCACCTCGTTGGTGAACTCGTCGGTCTTGGAGGAGCCGCCCAGGTCGGAGGTGCGGTGGCCGTCGTAGACCGCCTCCAGGGTCGCCTCGTAGAGGGATCGGCTCGCGCGCCTGGCGCCGGGCTCATCAATGAAGGTCAGGAGCGCCGCGACCGCAAGGATCATGGCCATGGGGTTGGCCACGTTGCGGCCCTCCAGGGCGGGAGCGGTGCCGTGGGGCGCCTCGGCCATGACGGAGGAGACCTCGCCATCCCCGCCGACGGCGATCACCATGGACTCGGAACCGGCAATGGAGCCGAACATCTGCAGCACCATGTCGGAGAGAAGGTCACCGTCGCGGTTGAGGCTCGGAATGACCAGGGGATCCCCGGAGGTGGCCAGGAGCAGGGCAAAGGTCGCGTCGATGAGCTGCGGTTCGTAGCGCACGTCCGGGTAACGTTTCGCCGCGGCGTCGAGCTCCTCCTTGAACATGCCCTCGTAGACCGGGCTCACCGTGAACTTGGGACCGCCGAAGACCTTGGCGCCGGTACGCCTGCCGTGCTGAAAGGCGTACTCCGCCACGGCGCGGCACACCCGCCGGGTAATCTTCTCCGTCCGGTAGGCGATCTCCTCGCCGTCTCCGGCGGTGCCCTCCCGCCACTCCTGGGCGCCGTAGGCATCGTCCCTGGCCATTCTGACGACGCTGATCGGGGCGTGCACCCCCGCCACGGGAATGACCCCGGGGATACGCCGGCCGGTTCGGAGGATCACGTCGGCGTTCATCTCTTCCCGGAGGATCTTGTTGGGACTCCCTACGTCCCCCGAGGCCTCGGGGGTAATGGTCGCGGCTTTGAGTGCAAGGCGATGCTCACGGATAGCCTCCCCCGCCTCGTAGACCACGCTGTTTTCCGTCCTTCGCCGATTCTCCAGGGAGAGATCGAAGCGCGCTATCTTCGCATCCACCTCTCCCGAGAGCGCCTCCAGGGTGCGAAGCGCCTCCTCCAGAAGCTCCTGCCCGGTCTGATCACCTTCCAATACCACGATTGTTCTGCTCATGAACGGAATCCTACGGCCCCGCCGCATCGGGGGTCAACTCGCCGGCGGCGCACCGCCCCATGGACCCGCGTCACCGGTCCCACATACACACACATCCACGAACCGAGGTTAACGAGGTTCTAACGCGCGTTAGTCACCCGACGGTCCAGGGCGGTCGGGTGAAGCCGGCACAACGGGCCTCATGTGGGCTGCTACAATGTGAAAAGCGCAAGAATTCGCCCTACGATCGCCCAATGGCATTGCATTGCAGCGCATTATCCATATACAGTCTAGCACAGTACAAAACACCCTATACTTCTTAAGGGAGGCTTTTATGAAGCGACTAGTTCTGGTACTGGCTCTTGTTCTGTTGGCTGGCGTTGTGTTCGCACAGGATTTCGAGTATGACAGCGCCCTCGGATGGGGAGAAATCGGTTACGCATGGCGTGTTCATACTGATGACTCCGGCGCCGTGACTCGTCTACAGGCGGTCAACTGGGCTCTTGGTTACACTGACAAGCGCTACTTCGAACCCGTTTCTGTAGGCTCGTTCAACCTCTGGTGGGGTTGGGGCACGGTCAGTGTGCTGGTTCCCTGGATCGGCATCGGTGGAGATTACTATGTAAACGAACAGCTTTACATTGGAGCATCCTTCCCGTTCGGGTTGACGCTCGGGTATTACCTCTAGCCGACACGGTCCTGAACCGTACGACACATTATGTGGGCCACCCTCCGGGGTGGCCTTTTTTTGTCTCGCCCACACTCCTGTCGCCTCTGGCCTTGATCTCGGCCGGCGGCCTCAGAACACCACCAGGCGGCGGCCCCGACGGAAGACGCTTGCCCGGCGGGTCGACTCGGAGAGCACAATCACCAGGGCGTTCGTAATGCTCGACAGCCCCAGGGCCGCGGCGTGGCGGGCGCCCAGGCCGGATTCATGGCCGTCCCCGCTTTGCGGGCCGCCCGGTGGCGTGCCCGCGGATCCGCCCTGGACGAAGGTACCCGCCGAGACAATGACGCCGTCGCCGCGAACCACGAAGGCGCCGTCGATCTTGGCGTACTCCTTGATCGTCTCCTCCAGGTTGGGGTCGAGGACGTTCCGCTGGTCCTCCGGGCAGCCGGAGAAGGGGTTCACGATGAGCTGATGGGCGTGGCTCCTCACGGTCTCGTAGTCGCCGAGAACGAACATGGTTCCGACCGGCTTGCCCTCCCGGCCTTCGGTAGCCAGAGTGCTCACCAGCTCCAGCAACCGCGTCATGACGTGGGGCTGCACATCCCCGGGCATCTCGTTCTCCCCCACCCCGATAGGCAGATCGAACTCGCTCTCAATGTGGGTGAGGCGGATGGAGTCGAAGTACCCCGACCCGGGAAGGCCGAAGACGTTGACGACCACGTCGTTCCGGGAGAGGGTGCCCTGAGAGAGCAGGTAGAGGAGCCCGAACTTCACGTTTGCCGACCGTCGCGCGGCACCGAGGGGCAGTGAGATGACCTCCAGGTCGCCGTAGGCGCCCCCGGAGAAGCGTTCCGGCCGGGTGGTCACCACAATGGCACCCACCTTGCGCGCCAGCTCCGCGAGATAGTTGACATCTTCAATCGCGTCGGCGTGAAGGACGATCCGCGCCGCTCGGAGGCGCTCGGCCATCTGCCGCGCCTGCTCGACCGTGAGAACCGAAACATCCGTGTTGTTGAAGACGAGACGACGGCCGGGGGCACGGCGGTCCGCCGCCAACAGGTGGTACGCCTCAGCAGCGTCCGGCGCGGCCAGGAGTCCGGCGTAGAGCTCCTCGTCACGGAGCTGCCCGGCGATCGCCCCGAGCGCCTCCAGGTGCTGCTCCGGGCCCCCGACCACCAGAACAACAAGGTGCACCCGCTCCTCGCTGTGAAGATCCCAGATCACGCCCTCCCGGGAGATCCCGAGGACCACCCGTGTCTTGGAGAGCTCAGCCATGACCGCGTGGGGCACCGCGATCCCGGTGGAGATCCGGGACGACATGGCCTCCTCCCGGTCGAAGACGCGCCGGCGCACCTCCTCATGGGGCACCGAGGGGTCTTCCGCGGCGAGCCGATCCAGGAGAGCCGATATGGCCTGGAAACGCTCCACGCCTGAGAGGAACAGGATGCGAGTCGTCGTGAGATAGTCGGTCAGAGCCGTCGACGCCATGCGGTGCATTATACACAACGCCGCACGGCCCGGCGACGCCGGCCGCCCCGCGCAGGGCGACCGACCGCGCCGGGGGCGCTACTTCCGGATGGTCGTCTCGGTCGTCGCGCCGCGGCGCCAGATTCCCATGCGGGCGGCGTTACCGCTCTCGTTGAGGAGGCGGTAGAAGTCGTCCAGGTCTTCGACGTTGGTGCCGTCGACCTCCTGGATGATGTCGCCCTGCCGGATGTTGGCCTGAGATGCCGGTGAGCCCTCGGCAATCTGGACAGCGACCACGCCGTTCACCGAGCCGGGCACATCCAGCTGGTTACGGATGCTGTCACTGATGCCGGCCACAATGAGCCCCGGCCAGAGGCGGTCGGCAAGCTCATCCAGCTCGGATTCGGGCTGTCGCTGGGAGATGCGAATGTCGAAGCTCCGGGACTCCCCCTCCCGGATGACGCTGACGCTGATGGTCTCATTCGGCGAGAGGTTGCCGATGATCCGGGTCAGCTCGGAGGAGTTGTCAACGGACTCCCCGTTGATGCTGGTCACGAAGTCTCCGGGCAGCAGACCCTGTTCCGCCGCCGGCGCGCCCTGGTAGACGTTGAGAATCAGCGCGCCCGTGGCGTCCCCGACACCCATGTCCTGCTTCACGTCCGCAAAGAGGGACGAGCTGGTATCGCCGATCGATACCCCGAGCCAGCCGTAGATGATCTCTCCCTCTTCAATGAAGTCGTTTACCGCCTTCTGCACGACATTGGCAGGAATGGCAAAGCCGATGCCTACGCTCCCCCCGCTCTGGGAGGCGATCCAGGTGTTAATGCCGACGATCTCTCCGTCGAGGTTGGAGAGCGCCCCGCCTGAGTTCCCGGGGTTGACGGCTGCGTCCGTCTGAATGAAGTCGGTCAGGGTCGGCACATTTGCGCCCTGCTGCTGCGCCTGCGCCATGGCGGAGGTCCGCCCGAGGGCGCTGACGATCCCGGCGGTCACGGTGGATTCGAACCCGAAGGGGTTTCCAACCGCCACGACCCAATCGCCGACGCGCAAACCGTTGGAGTTGCCGAAGGTCGCCACGGGCACATCCTCGCTGGTGGTGAACTCCAGGAGGGCGAGGTCGAGGCGGGAGTCACCGCCGATCAGCTCCGCCTCGTACTGGCGGCCGTCGGAGAGCCCGACGTTCAGGCGGTCCGCATCCTGCACGACGTGGTTGTTCGTGACGACATACACGGTGTCCCCGTCCTGCCGCACAATGACGCCGGAGCCGAGACCGCGACGGGGCACCTCACGCTGCTCCTGGTCGTCCTGTTGTCCGCGGGGAGAGAAGAAGAACTCGAAGGGTGACTGGGGAACCTCCACCATGTTGACAACGTTCACTTCCACTACCACCGGGAGGAGCTGGTCCGCGACATTCGCAAAGACATTCTCAAAGCTCTCCAGCTGATCCCGGGTGGATGATCCCGTACTCGACCCGGAGCCCGTCGCCTGGGCGACCTGGGGCGCGCCGCCGCCGTCGTTCGCGGAATCTCCGGTTCCGCCGTCGCCGGAAGCTGTTGTATTTCCGCACGCCGCCATGACGGTGAGGACGGCGAGGGCTGTAACACCAATCCGCTTCAGTGTTCTGCGTGTCATAATGGGTATCCTCCGTGAACCCAAGCTACGTAGCCCACGAAGGTTAGCAAATAAACCCAACGGATTATTAATCCCGCTGTAACAATCAACGATCTATACGGTATAAATGCGGAATAATCTTGCAGAAGAGAGGCGGGTCTGTGCGATTCATGCATCAACGGGCGTTCATCATCGGGGGGTCGAGCGGGATCGGCCTGGCCCTTGCGAAGGAGCTCCGCCGGAGAAACGTCGACGTGCTGATAGCGGCGCGCAACCCCGGCCGCCTGGCGGCGGCGGTACGCGCCATTGAGGCGGAACCCGGTACCGCGCCGGTGGCATTTCGGCAACTTGACGTGACGGATGCGGAGGCCACCACCCGGGTGCTCTCAGAGGCCGTCGACACCTTCGGAGCCCCGGATCTGCTCGTGAACAGTGCGGGGTTCGCGCGACCGGGAGTGTTCGGCGAGCTCACTGCGGAGAACCTGTTAACATCGTTCCAGGTCAATCTTCTCGGGCCGTGGAATGCGACGCAGGCGTTGCTTGACCCGCTCCGGCACGGCGGTGGTACTATCCTCAACGTCTCTTCGGTGGCCGGACTGATTGGTGTCTACGGCCTTACCGATTATTGCGCAACGAAGTTCGGTGTTGTGGGGTTCAGCGAGGCGTTGCGGCAGGAGCTTGCACCGTACAACGTCCGGGTGCAGGTTCTGTGTCCCCCCGATACGGACACTCCGGGGCTCGAAGAGGAGAATACCACCAAGCCGGCGGAAACCAGGGCGGTCTCCGGCTCCGCGCGCCTGTTCACGGCGGAGGAGGTTGCAGCCGCAGCCATCAGAGGTCTGACGAGGAGGCGTTTTTTGATCATTCCGGAGCGAATGAGTAGGTTTGCAGTTGCTGTGAAGACTGTTGCGCCGGGGATCTTCTTCCGGGCCATGGATGGGATTGTTCGAGGAGCTCAACGGAGGGCGGCAAGGGAACGGAACGGTATCAGCATGAGGAAGGAACAATGAGCATCACTGAACAGCACACCGCGGAAGGTGATATCTTCAAGAAATGCTACGACTTCCGGGACGCCCGGGAGGCGCGGGAGCACGGTATCTACCCGTACTTCCGGCCTATTGAAGCGTACAAGGGACCCCGCGTCATCTCGGAAGGGCGTGAGCTCATCATGGCCGGCTCCAATAACTACCTGGGCCTTTCCCTCGACCCGCGGCTGCGTGACGCGGCGGAAGAGGCGGTGGAGATCTTCGGTACCAGCTGCTCCGGTTCGCGCTTCATGAACGGCACCCTGGCGCTGCACGAAGAGCTGGAAGAGCGCCTTGCGGCTTTCGTCCACAAGGAGCGCGCCCTCTGCTTCACCACCGGCTACCAGACCAATCTCGGCACCATCTCGGCCCTGGTCGGCCGGGGTGAGCACGTCATCACCGACAAGCTCAACCACGCCTCCATCATGGACGGGATCTTCCTCTCCATGGGCATGAACAAAGGCATCAACGTCCACCGGTACAAGCACAACAACCTGAAGCAGCTCGAGGAGATCCTGGAGCGGATTCCCCGGGACGAGGCAAAGCTCATTGTCACCGACGGCGTATTCAGCATGGAAGGCGACATTGCCCGCATGCCCGAACTCCGTCGCCTTGCGGACGCCTACGGCGCACGGATCTACCTGGATGAGGCCCACGCCATCGGCGTGATCGGCCCGACCGGTCGCGGCACCCTGGAGCACTACGGTGACTGGGACCTTGCCGATCTGGTCATGTGCACGTTCTCCAAGTCCTTCGGCTCAATCGGCGGCTTCGTCGCCGGAGACAAAGAGGTCATTGACTACATTCAGCACTTCGCGCGCCCCCTCATCTTCAGTGCGAGCATGCCCCCGGCCAACCTGGCGGCGGCCTCCAAGGCGCTCGAGATCATGGAAACCGAGCCGCAGCACGTCCAGCGCCTTCAGGAGATCGCCGACAAGATGATTGCGGGCTTCAGCGAGCGCGGCTTCGACGTGGGCACCACCGAGACGGCGGTCGTACCGATTATCGTGGGAAACAACGCCAGGACATTCGAGTTCTGGCAGTACCTCTACGACCACGGCGTTTACGTGAACCCGGTGATCGCTCCGGCGGTACCGCCCAACCGCGGCCTGCTGCGCACCTCCTACATGGCCATCCACACCGACGAGGACCTGGAGATTGTACTGGACACCGTCGAGCAGGGCGGCAAGAAGCTGGGGATTATCTGAGGCGGTGCGGGCCGGCCGGCCCGCTGCGGAGTCGCGCGCTGCCGGGGCGGGTGCCCGCTCGCGGTTGCGCGTCGCGCGGCGCCCGCGGCGAACCCTCGCGGC
>CAZZIE010000160.1:0-8977 GCA_964654185.1 uncultured Spirochaetaceae bacterium
CCGTCGCTTGTCTCCGTCGGCGGCTCCTTCAGCCTGAACAACTACAACGATAGTAGCCTCCTGGAGTCGATCTCCGCCCCGCTCCTGACGTCCATTGGGGGAAATCTGGAAGTCACCGAGCACGAGGCGCTCACGACCATTGGAGCCTTCGGCCCGGACCTCACCGTCGGGAACGCTCTGAATGTGAGCGAGAACTGGAACCTCTCCGATCTTACCGGTCTGGAGGGGATCCGCGGCGTCACCGGCGACGTGTCGATCTGGCGGAACTCATCCGGTGGTACGGTCTCCCTTTCCATGAGCAACCTTGAGACCGTCGGCGAATACATCAGCATTCAAGAGAATGGGTTCGCAGCCATTGATCTGGCGGTTCAGGACGTCGGGACGGATGTCACGCTCCAGCGAAACAACTGGGCGGCCGCGATTTCCATGAACAACCTGCATACGGTGGGCGGCAACTTTGCCTACAACTGGAACGGATCCAGCACCGACGGTACCGTCGCCTCCTTCGCCGCACTGGAGAGCGTCGGCGGGTCCCTCAGCTTTGACGGCTATTATGACGGCTGGAACGGCCAACTCGAGTCTTTGACCCTGGGCACCGAGGGGACGCCTCTGGTCGTCGGAACCGACGACGGGAGCAACCAGTACGACTTCTCCATGCAATCCTGCGACTCCTTGACAACGCTGGACGCCCGGGCCCTCACAACGGTATACGGCGCCGTCACGCTCTGGCACCTGAGCCTGTCCGATCTGACCGGTCTCAGCAACCTCACGACCATTGCCCGCCACCTGGACGTGCGCTGGAGCAGCACGTTGACCTCCCTCGCGGGGCTCTCGAACGTACAGACTCTCGGCATGGAAGACGGCGGCACAATGGGGCTGTATATCTCGGGCTGCGATGCCCTCGAGAGCCTGGTTGGGCTGGGATCGCTTCAGAGCGTCGCCGGCGACCTGACCGTATCGAGCACCTCCCCGGTCCTCGCCTCACTGAGCGCTCTATCGTCGCTGACATCGGTGGGCGGCAGCATCGACATCAGTGTTTCGACGCCGACGGACCTGAGCGGCCTGGAGGGCATTACCGGGAGTGTCGCCGGAGACCTGCGCATAACAAACGGCAATTCCCTGGAGGACATCAGCGCCCTGAGCGGTATCACCGACGTGCAGGGGGACGTGTTTCTCAGCAGTCTTCCGCATCTGTCCTCCGTGAACCTCCCCAATCTGCAGAGTGTGGATGGGGAGTTCCGGCTCAACAACTGCGATGATGTGGCAAACATCGATCCCCTCACCCAGCTCACGTCCGTGGGCGGGGACCTGGAGCTCGACGGGAACCAGGACCTGGCCGACCTGGGCGACACAACGACCCGGGGTCTGTGCAACCTCAGCAGCCTCGGCGGCCGGTTGTACCTATACCAGAACGCCAACTTGAGCGACATTTCCGCACTGGATGAGGTCACCGTCGTCGGAGCCAATCAGCCCGCTGAGGGCAAGGACGCCCCGATCTATCTCCAGAGTAATCCCAAGCTCGGCTCCCTCATGGGCCTGGATCAGGTGCAGGAGATTCGCGGTGACCTTCACATCCGGGACTGCGGCTCCGCGGCGGGGTACGAGCTTGTCGACCTGACGGAGCTCGGTGCTCTTACAACCATCAACGGTCGCGTATACGTCTTCGGGAACAGTGAGCTCACCAGCCTCTTCGGGGCGGGCTCGGCGCTGGAGGTCATAAAGGGTAATGCAACCGGGCAGGCTGTCTACGTACAGGACAATCCGAGTCTGATTGACCTGGCCGGAATCACCGGCAGTGGCGGTACGCGGGTTACGACGGTGGCAAGCATTACGATCAACAACAACGATGCGCTTACCGACCTGAGCGGCCTCGACGGCCTGGAGGATGTCAACGGAGACGTGTACGTGAACAACAACGCGGCGATCACGACCTTCCCGGGGCTGGCCAGTCTCACGCAGATCTCCGGCACGCTGGATCTGGGTTACAACGGAACCGAGAGTAACCGCATTACGGACCTCGGTTTCACGGGCCTGACCCAGGTCTCCACGCTCCGGATCCGACAGAGCTTCTTCGAGCCGACCTCTTACGGCGACAACGCCGCCGTAGAGGCGTACTTCTCAGGAGCCACCATCACGACGACGGACGTTGCCGACAATGACTTCACCTTGCCATGACCGGGCGCGCACGGACGACTCGACGAGCCGCTTGGGAATTGGAGTCGGTATCACTAGGAGGTGCGACAAGCTGACGCCGCTCCGATGCGGCAGAACTGATAGCAGGAACTCAGCGTTTTTTTCTTGCTAGCTAGACATGATGGGTCTACGCTAGGGGTGTGTCCATATTACCAGCTGTCCACGTTCTCTCGATAGTTCTTTGTGTGTATCTCGTCGTCGTTGTTCAGCGGATGAAGGTGAAGGAGCGGCCGCATCGGGTTCTGGTTGTCCAGGCCATCTCGCTCATTGCGTGGAGTGTCATGGCGTACATTGCGTACAACACTTCCAGCGAGTCGTTGTTGGGCGTGGTTCTTCCCGTTTCATGCGTGCCGATGTTCTTCTTCTTCCCCCTGCAGATCCACTTCGGGTGGGTTCTGTTTCGGAGGGAGCGGGCGCCGGTCTGGCTGATGCTTCTCATCTACTCGCCCGGCCTGGCGTTGGCGGTGATCAACTTCTTCGTGCCGGTCGCCGTTGAGGTGGTCGCCGATGCCGGCGGCGTGCTGAGGCTGCAGGGAGCAACGGGTACCCCGGTCAATGCAGCCTGGGCGGTCTACGCCAGTGTCTGCTGGCTCGCGCCGCTCGGCCTGTACATCCGCTATTACCGCGATACCACGCTGAACCGTGAGCGCAGACAGGGAGCCTTTCTGATTACCTGGATCATTGTGATAATTATCCTGGTAAACGGCGAATACTTCGCATCCTCAGCAATGGATGGGTGGACGCTTCCCCCTCTCTCCCCTCTGGTGCTGAGCATCTGGGTTGCCGTCCTCGTCTATGCCATCTGGAAGTACGGCTTCCTGAAGCTGTCGCCACATCTCGTTGCTGAGGAGATCCTGGACTCCATTGAAGATCTCGTCCTCCTCTACGGGCTCGACGGTGCTCGCGTCTACGCCAACAGGAAGGCTCGGACGGTCCTCGACTCCGGACGATCGCTGGTGGTTCGAAGTCAGGATGCCTTGGGACACCAGGTCATCCGGTACCTCGAGAATGTTCCCAAATGGAAACAGGGGGAGCCGGAGAAGCAGTTTCGCGTGCACATTCCCGTGGTGCACCCCGCAGGCGACCCTCGCGGTTCCATCCCGCACGACGGGCGCACTTCCGTGGTGCCGGCGGGGAGTCGCGACGGCGCGGCAGGCGTTCTTCTTCAGACCCGCGCTAAGCCGGTCTTTGACAAGTTCAACGACCCGCTCGGTCTTTTGATATCCGCCAGCGTGGTGCCGCGATTCCAGGATACGCTGCAGGCGTACAACCTCACCGGCCGGGAAGCCGAGATCATTGAATACCTGGTATCAGGGTGGACTGTGGCCCGGACCGCTGCGGCACTGCAGATCGCGGAGCGGACCGTGAAGTCTCACATCACCCACATCTATGCCAAGATCGGGGTCCGGAACCGCGTGGAGCTCACGAACATGCTCGGCTCGAATGGAAAGCCGGAGATCCGGTAGGCATGCCCCTTGTCTCCGCCCTCGACGTTCTCTCGACCGCGTTCTCCCTCTATCTCGTTGTCACCATTCGCCGTATGAAGGTGAAGGGGCCTGAGCACGCCGTCCTGACCGCGTCGGGGCTGCTCCTCTTTGCCTGGAACGCCCTGGCGTACATCCTGTACACAAGCACCAACGCAGCGCTTCTGCGAGTGTTGCTGCCGATCGCCTGTATTCCAGCGTTCTTCTTCTTTCCCATTCACCTGCACTTTGCGTACGCCCTGGTGCGCAAGGAAGGTATCCCGACGATCGTGCTGATCCTGACGTACCTCCCGCCGATCGTGTTCTCGGTATTCAATTTCTTTTCTCCCGTGGGAGTGGAACTGGTGATCGGCGAAAGCGGATATGCGCGGGTTCGGGCGACGGTAGGCAGCGCAGCCAATGTGGCGTGGCTCGCATACGCAACAGCGTGTTTTCTCGCACCCCTTGTCGTGTACGTCCGGCACTTCTGGGGCTCGAAGCTCAACCGCAGAAGGAAGCAAAGCGCACTGCTTGCCTGGTGGACCGCGGCCACCATGATGGTGCTGCTGGGCGAATACTTCGCGACTGCCGTAGTTCCAGGCTGGAATACTACGTCGCAATCACCCATCATCATGAGTGTCTGGGTTGCAGCTCTGGTATACGCCATCTGGAGGTACGGCTTCCTGCGTCTCTCACCGGCACTCCTGGCTGACGAGATCCTCGACTCGATCGACGATCTGGTGCTCTTGTACGGTACCGACGGCAGGCGAGTCTATATGAACCGCAAGGCGGAGATTGTGTTGGGTGCACCTCAGGCGCTGGCCGTGCACCGGCCGGGCAGTCTCACCGACGTCGACCTCCTTGGTGACACAGTCGCTCCCATGCTGCAGCGGTCGCCGAATTGGAAGCCTGGAGAGCCGGAGAAGCAATTTCGGATCCGAGTGCCGGGTCTCACTTCCTCGGTTGCAGCGCGTCCCGGCTGCGGCCAGAGCTGGTTCACCCTGCAAATCCGCACGAAACCGGTTTTCGACAAGTTCAAGGACCCGCTCGGCCTGTTGATTTCGGCTTCGGTGGTCCCCACGTTCAAGGACACCCTCCAGAACTACGAGCTTACCGACCGGGAAGCCGAGATCCTGGAGTACCTCGCCGCCGGATGGACAATCTCCCGCACAGCGGAAGCACTGTCCATTGCCGAGCGAACCGTCAAGTCACACGTCACGCACATCTACGCCAAGACCGGGGCGACGAACCGTGTAGACCTGGTCAATCGCGTACTCCCTGGCCACGAATCGTAGCGACCGCCGGGGTCGCGGCGGCCCCGACGGGGCTGTTTGCCCGGCGCGGGGCGGCCATCCCCCGGGAAGCGGCACCCGCGCCGCGCTCCCGCGGCGTTATCGCCGTGCCACAACCATCATCTCGAACTCGTCGAGCTGCAGGGCACGGCGGCCCCAGTTGCCGGCGGTACCGCCCCAGAGCTGCTCCACCGTAAGGCCGACGGTCCGGACCAGGTCGGCGAGCTCCCCGGGAAGGTAGCCCTTCTCTTTGACCGGCACCGAGGCCGTTCCGGCCCCGGTGGCGTACTCCATGGCATATGTCTCGCAGATCTCAACGGGGTCGAAGCGGCCGGCATCCACGTCCTCCTGGGTGTGCTCCCGGAGCATCTTCCAGCCGTTGAGGGCGTTGATGACCGCCATGCCCCCGGGCTTCAGAGCGCGGAAGATGGTTCGGAGTACCGCCGTATCGTGCTCGTGGGGGCGTTCGTCGGTGCCCATGAGGCCCATGCTCCCCTCGCACAGGCAGATTGCCACGTCGAAGCGCTCCCCGCCGTCGAAGGCGGTGGCATCCGCGTGAACAAGCTCCACCTCCACGCCGGCGCGGCGCGCCCGCTCCCGCGCCTGGTCGAGCATTCCCCGGGAGATGTCCACGCCGGTCACCTGAAAGCCGCGTACCGCCAGGGCAACGGTGTGCCGTCCGGTACCGCAGCCCAGATCCAGGACGCGGATCTGCGCCGGGGTGGCGGCGGTGCTCCCGCTCGCCGGGCGCAGGCCAATATCATCGACCAGAAATGCTATCTCCTGCTCGGTCCCGGTCGTGAAGGGCTCCTCGTCGTAGCGGGAAGCGTGGTGATCGAAGAAGGTTTCCCAGACGTTGGTGCTCATGCCGCGAATATATCACGGGCGTTGGCGCCGGGGCGCGTTTCAGTGCAGAATGCCCGGCGAATGAAGATGCGCCCGCGGTTGTTCTACTGGCTTGTCCCTCTGGTGGTCGTTATGGCCCTGCTCCTCTGGCCTCTCTCGAGCCGGGAGTGGGCAATCGACTTCGATGATGAGGCGATCCGTGCCAAGGAGGCCTTCCTGGCGGGAGAGCGCCGCCGGGCGGGGGAACCGGGACGGCGAGCGCCGTCGGACGGGCGGCCCAACGTCGTTCTGATCCTGGCGGACGACCTGGCTCAGCAGGACCTCGGCATCTACGGCCACCCGGTGGTGGAGACGCCGCACATCGACTCCCTCGGGCAGGAGGGGGTGGTTTTCACCCAGGCCACGGCAACCACCTCCATCTGTGCGCCCTCCCGGGCGGCGCTCCTGACCGGCCGCCACCAGCAGCGCTTCGGCTTCGAGTACCAGCCCCACACCCGGTATCCCCGGAACCGCCTGGAGTACCTGGTCTTTCGGCACCTCATCGATACGAGCCCCATGGTTCCGGCCCCGCCCATGCCCACGCCGCGCCGCCGGGACATTCGGAACCAGGGCCTCCCGCCCTCGGAGGTGACCATTGCGGAGGTGCTCCAGGCGCGGGGCTACCGCACGTCCGCAATCGGCAAGTGGCACCTGGGCTACAACCACGAGCAGTTCAGCCCCCTCGAGCTCGGCTTCGAGGAGCACTACGGCTTCTACGAGGCCTTCAGCCTCTACGCCCCGATCGATGATCCCGACGTCGTCAATGTCCGCATTGACGACTTCAGCGACGCGCACATGTGGTCCGTCGGCCGCAAGGGCGCTTCCGCCATTGTCCACAACGACGAGGTCGTCACCGAGGAGGACTACCTCACCGACGTCTTCGCCGACCGGGCGGTGCGGTTCATCCGGGAAGCCGCGGGCGCGGCGGGCACTACGCCCCGGGGTGACGCGGGCGCCGCGGCCGGCGGTGCGGCCGCACGGGCCGGAGCGGACGCGGATGGGGGCCGCGCGCCGGGCGGCACTTCGCCGGGCAGCGACGGCGCCCGCGCCGACCGGGCGGAACTCGACCCCTTCTTCCTCTACCTTCCCTTCAGCGCTCCCCACACGCCTCTCCAGGCACCGCGGGAGTACTGGGAGCGCTACGCCGGTGTCGAGAACGAGGTGCACCGCGCCTACTACGCCATGATCTCATCTCTGGACGATGCCGTAGGCCGGATCCTCACGGCCCTCGAAGAAGCCGGCGTCGCCGACGACACTCTGGTGATCTTTGCGAGCGACAACGGCGGGGTGAACTACATGGGTATCAGCGACAACGGCTCTCTCGCCGCCGGCAAGTTCTCCACCTTCCGGGGCGGCCTGGTGGTTCCCATGATCATGCGCTTTCCCGGGCGCATTCCCGAGGGCGCCCGGTTCGACCATCCCGTTTCGCTGCTGGACGTCATGCCGACGGTTGCGGCGGTGACCGGTGGTGCGGCGGAGGGCAGGGGCGGTGCGGCGGAGGGCCCGGGCGTGATTGAGCTCCCGGCGCCGCTGGACGGGGTCAATCTCTTACCGTACCTGCAGGCGCGGGACGAATACCTGCAGGCGCGGGGCGCCGGGGCCGCGCACGGCGTGGCCGGCGACGCCCCGACGGACAACGCCCCGGCGGGCGCGACCGGAGGGGGTGTACGCCGGGCCGGCGGGCAGGGCGCGACCGGCGAGGTTACACGCCGGACCGGCAACGGCGCACTCGGCGCGCCGCACGAGACACTGTACTGGCGCAGCGGATACAATCTCGCCGTGCGGCGCGGGGACTGGAAGCTCTACCGCGATCGCCGTAACGACATCACCCGGTTGTACGATCTGGACTCCGATCCGGGTGAGACGACGGACCTCTCCGCCGCCCATCCGGAAAGAGTCGCGGAGCTGGAGGACGCCCTTGCGGTCTGGGAAGCGGGGCTCGCGCCGAAGGCGTGGCCGCGGGTCATGGATGTCTTCATGGACATCCACGGCTTTCGCTACTGGTTCGGGATCTGAGGAGGACGCGGTGAAATCGATTGAGCGGGTCGGTGTGCTGGGAGCGGGCGCCCTGGGTAGCATGTATGCGGCCATGTTCGACAGCGCCGCCTCCGCGGAGGTGTTCTTCATTGCCGAAGGCGAGCGCCGGGAGCGCCTCGAACGCGAGGGCGTGGTCGTAAACGGCGCCGCCCACCGGATCCCCGTCATGGATGCCGGGACGCAGCCGGTGGATCTCCTCATAGTGGCGCTGAAGCACCACCATTTGCGTGACGCCCTTCAGCTCGCGCCGCCCTTCGTCGGAAAGGATACGCTGGTGATCTCCGTGATGAACGGTCTGCGCAGTGAAGAGATCATTGGGACGGTAGTGAATCCCGAACAGGTGCTCCCCTGCGTCGCCCTGGGAATGGATGCGGTCCGCGACGGCAACACGGTTAGCTACTCGACACCGGGAAGACTCTACGTCGGGGAACCGACCAACGACGAGCCGACGCCGCGGGTTCGCCGCGTCCAGGAGGCGCTGTCCGCCGCGGGAGTGCCTTACGAGACGCCGCCGGACATGCTGCGGATCATGTGGTGGAAGTTCATGATCAACGTCGGCATGAACCAGTCATCCGCGGTGCTGCGGCAGCCCTACGGAGTCTTTCAGAACAGTGCCGATGCCAAAGCGCTCATGGACGCGCTCATGCGCGAGGTCGTCGCGCTTGCCCGGCCGGCGGAGGTCGATCTCTCGGAGCAGGACATCGTCGAGTGGTACGCCGTTCTCAACAGCCTGTCGCCGGAGGGTAAGACCTCCATGCTCCAGGACATTGAGGCGGGGCGGAAAACCGAGGTCGAAGTCTTTGCCGGGGATGTCGTCGACATGGGTCGGCGCTACGCTGTTCCCACCCCGGTCAACGAGACCTTCCTGCGCCTGATCACGGTCATGGAAGAGGTCGCCGGGCGATAGGATCGGCCGTGCGACACCGCCCGCATCCTGTGATGAGTGGCCCGTAACCTACCCACAACCCTGTTGATTGAAGCAGCACAACCTCCACCGCAGTAGGGAGTTGCAGGCGCACAGGGGCGAAATCAGCCCCGTGTGCGCCATCACACCCTCCGGAGGTCACATGCCGACACCAACCTACTGCCCGAATCCCGCCTGCCCCC
>CAZZIE010000161.1:0-8935 GCA_964654185.1 uncultured Spirochaetaceae bacterium
CGCGCCCGGCGGCCTGCCCCCACCATCGCGACGAACCCCTCACTGGAGGGCACACCCGCCACCGCCGCCGAACCTCCATGCCTGGGGCCCCTCGCCGCCCGCGCGGCCTAACTGTCCTCGATGTGCAACCAGCACGCGACCCGGCGGTTTGCGCCCTTTTCCACGGTCGGCGGGTACTCGGCGAAGCACTTGTCCATGGCGAAGGGGCAGCGCGGGGCGAAGTGGCAACCTTCGGGCGGGTTGATGGGTGAGGGCACATCGCCTTCAATGGGCTTGATGCTCGATCCCCGGGTGGAGAGGTCGGTGGTGGGGAAGGCGCTCATGAGCGCCTTGGTGTAGGGGTGGAGGGGCTCGTCCATGATGGCCCGGGTCGGGCCCTCCTCGACGGCGCGTCCGAGGTACATGACCAGAATGCGGTCGGAGACGAACTCCACCACGGCCAGATCATGGCTGATGAACAGGTAGGTGAGCTCGCGGCGCTCCTGCAGGTCCAGGAGCAGATTCAGGATCTGCGCCTGAATGCTGACGTCCAGGGCGCTCACCGCCTCGTCCAGGACAACGAACTCCGGATCGAGCATGAGGGCGCGGGCAATCCCGAGACGCTGCTTCTGTCCGCCGGAGAACTGATGGGGATATCGGTTCCGCGACTCGTCGGCAATGCCGGTCTCCCGAAAGATGGCCTGGATCTTCTCGGTCCATTCGTGGCGTTTGCCGACGCCGTGGACCCGAAGCGGTTGCTCCAGCAACCGGTCCACTCGCTTGCGCGGGTTGAGACTCGCCGAGGGATCCTGGAAGACCATGGCGGTGCGCCGCCTGAACTGCTTCATGGCATCCCCGGAGAGCGCCGCCGGGTCCAGACCGCCGAAGTCGACGGTGCCGGCGGTTCTCGCCTCCAGGTGGAGCACCGTCCTTCCAAGGGTGGACTTTCCGCACCCTGATTCGCCGACAATTCCGAGAATCTCACCGCGCTTCACGTGGAAGCTGACGCCGTCCACGGCCCGCACCGCACCTCCGTCGTTGTCGAAGTAGGTCTTCAGGTCCTTCACGGTGAGAACGACATCTTCCACGCCGGATGGGGTGCTTCCTTCACCGGATTTCACGTCTCTCGCGGTGCTCATGTGGTACTGCTCCCATCAGAATCCATTGAGGTCGATGCCGACGGCCCGGCCGCCTCGTCCATCGCCGGAGCGGCCGGCGCCGGCTCGTCGTCGTGACGGGCCGGGGCAACTCCCGCGGGCAGCCCGTCGGGATACCAGCACCAGAAGCGGTGGGTCCGCTCCTCTTCCGTCTCATCCGGGAACTGTGTCCAGCACGTCTCGCCGGGGTGCGGACAGCGGTTTGCAAAGGGGCACTGGTTGCCCAGCGCACGCAGATCGGGCACGGTGCCCGGAATGGCTTCGAGTCGACGCGCCCCGCGGTACTCCGGATTGCCGGGAAGGCTCTTCAGGAGCCCCCGCGTGTAGGGGTGTCGCGGATTGCTGAAGACCTCTTCCACACTCCCCTGCTCCACCGCGCGGCCCGCGTACATGACCGTGGCGGCATCCGCAACCTGCGCGACAACCCCCATGTCGTGGGTAATGAGAAGGAGGGCAACGCCGGTTTCCTTCTGGAGCTCCCGGAGAAGGTGAAGGATCTGCGCCTGAATGGTGACATCCAGGGCGGTCGTGGGCTCGTCCGCAATGATCAGGCCGGGCCGGGGACTCGCCAGGGCCATGGCAATCATGGCGCGCTGCCGCATACCCCCGCTGAGCTGATGCGGATACTCCCGGGCGCGGCGCTCCGGCTCGGGGATCTTCACCGTATCTATGAGGTGAACCGCCCGCTCGTACGCCTCCTTCGCGCCGATGTTGTTGTGAACCCGAAAGACGTCCGCGATCTGATCGCCGATCCGGAAGACCGGGTTGAGACTGGTCATGGGCTCCTGGAAGATCATGCTGATCCGGGAGCCCCGGAGGCTGCGCATGCGCCGATCCGAGAAGGTGAGCACATCCTCGCCGTCGAAGAAGATGCTCCCCGCCTCGACCCGGGCGGGCGGTACGGGCAGAAGCCCGGTGACGGCGTGGGCGGTCACGGACTTGCCGCAGCCGGACTCACCGACGAGCGCCACGGTCTGACCGGGATGAATCTCCAGGTTCAACCCGCGAACGGCCCGGACCACCCCTCGCAGGGTGTGAAAACTGACGTGGAGATCGTTGATACGGAGCAAGGCGTTGGACGTAGACATCGTTCTCTATTCTTCTACTCTTTCATGCGAGGATCGAGGACGTCCCGGAGGCCGTCGCCGAAGAGGTTGAAGCCCAGGACCGCCAGGAGGGTCGCAATGCCCGGAAAGGTGACGATCCACCAGGCGCTGGTAACGAACTCCCGGCTGGAGGCGATCATGAGACCCCACTCCGGCGTGGGCGGCTGGGCACCGAGGCCCAGGAAGCTGAGAGCGGCGCTGGAGAGAATGGCCTCACCGACGCCCAGGGTCGCCTGAACAATGACCGGGGCCAGGCTGTTCGGGAGGATCGAGCCGAACATGAGCTCAAGGTCGCCCGTGCCCAGGCTGCGCTCCGCCAGGACGTAGTCGCTCTCCTTCTCCGCGAGCACGGAGGCGCGGACCAGGCGGACGTACCGCGGCATCTGGCTGATCCCGATTGCGATCATGGCGTTGGTCAGGCTGGCGCCGAGGACCGCCACAATGACAATGGTGAGCAGTACGTAGGGAAAGGCGAGCATGATGTCGACCAGGCGCATGACGATCCGGTCGAGCCAGCCGCCGTAGTACCCCGACACCGTGCCGATGGCTACGCCGCCGGTCATGGCAATGCCGACGGAGATGACACCGATCGTCATGGAGAGGCGGGCGCCGTAGATGAGACGGCTGAGAAGGTCGCGGCCCAGCTCGTCGGTACCCAGGATATAGCCTGCATTGAAGGGCGGCGTCTTGCGCACCTCGATGATCTGCTCCAGGGGATCGTTCGGGGCGAGCCATGGCGCAAAGATCGCGAGGATTGCGAAGATGCCGATGATCACCATCCCGGCAACGGCGCCCTTGTTGCGCAGAAGCTGTTGCCAGTTTTCCTGAAAGGGTGTCGGTTCGTGCGGTACTACCGGCTGCGCCGTCTTGGCGGCGCCTCGTCGTGCTACATCTGCCATACTGTGCCTACTTCAGCCTGATCTTCGGATTCACCAGGGAGTACAGAACGTCTACAACCAGGTTAATGAGGACGAAGGTGGTCGAAACGACAATGACACCCGCCTGCACCGCCGGGAAGTCTCGCGCCTCAATGGCCTTATAGATCCACCGCCCCAGGCCCGGCCAGGCGAAGATCGTCTCGGTGAGGATTGCTCCCGCCAGGAGCAGCCCGAACTGGATACCAATGATCGTAATGATGGGGAGCAGTGCGTTCTTCAGGGCGTACCGGAAGATCACGCGCCGTTCGGGAATACCCGCGGCGCGGGCTGTCTTCACGTAGTCCTGCCGCATTGTCTCGAGCATGCTGCTCCGAGTGGTCCGGGCAATGATGGCCAGGGGAATGGTGCCCAGGGCGATTGCGGGCAACACGACGTGCCGGAGCGCACTGGTCAGATAGGCGGCATCTCCCTCACGAATCCAGAGGATGATCCCGTCCAGAATGAACAGCCGCGTGATCGGCTCGAAGAAGAGGCGTACATTCATACGTCCGCCTGTGGGAAACCAGCCCAGACCCACGGAGAATATCATGATGAGCACCAATCCGAGCCAGAAGACCGGCATGCTCACCCCCGTGAGGGCGCCGATCATGGCGGAGAAGTCTATCCAGGTGTTCCGCTTCACCGCCGAGAGCACACCAATCAGTACGCCCAGGGTTGTCGCAATGACCATGGCAATGAGCGCGAGCTCCACCGTCGCGGGAAAGAGCTGACCTATCTCCTCCATGACGGGCCGTCCGGTCTTGATGGACCGGCCGAAGTCGAGTTGGAGGGCGCGGCTGAGGTAGATGAGGTATCGCTCTCCCAGCGGCTTGTCGAGGCCGAGCTCCTGCCTCAAATCTTCGAGCTGCTGCTCGTTGGCTCGCTCGCCGAGCATGACGCGGGCGGGATCACCCGGGCTCAGCGCAACCATGAAGAATACGATGGTGAGCACACCGAGAATGGTCGGAATGAGAAGAAGGAGTCTACGAATGATGTACTTCAGCATTGGTGTTCGTTCGCGTTGACATTGGTGGCCGTCCGCCCGGGTTGATGCCTGCCGGCTTTAATGGCCGGTGGCACATCCGCTCATTCACGGAAAAACCGGTGACCCGCCGCAGGCGAGCCACCGGTGCAAAGCCCTGCACGCGTCTATATTACGCGTGCGCTTTCTCTACTTACTCTTCGATCACGTACTCTTCGATCAACTACTCTTCGATCCACACACGCTGGAAGACGCGCTTACCCGTGGGGTAAATCACGAAGTTCTCGACGTGATTGCGAACGGGAACAGTGACGACCGAGTGTGCCAGAGGCACCCATGGAGCTTCCTCGTGAAAAATCACCTGGGCCTCTCTATACAGCTCGGCCCGACGCTCCTGATCGAAGGTCTGCTTCGCTTCCACAATGAGCTCGTTGAACTCTTCGTTCCGCCAGAACGCAATGTTGCCGCCGGCATCCGCCGCCGCAGCGCTCAGGAGGACGAACAGGAAGTTGTCCGGGTCGCCGTTGTCCCCGGTCCATCCGAGCATACCGGTCATGTGATCGCCTGCATCGACGCGGTCCAGATAGGTACCCCAGTCGTAGCTCACGATCTCCGACTCTACACCTACTTCGGCGAAGTTCTGCTGAATGATCTCAGCGATCCGGCGCGCGTTCGGATTGTAGGGTCGCGCAACCGGCATTGCCCAGAGGTCCGTGGTGAACCCGTCGGCGTACCCGGCTTCGGCCAGAAGCTCACGGGCGCGCTCGGGATCGTACGGATAGGGCTCGATCTCGTCGTTGTAGCTCCACATGGTCGGGGGCAGCGGGTTCTTCGCCACCTGTCCGGCGCTGCCGTAGACAGCGTCAATGATCGACTGCCGGTCGACGGCGTAGTTCATGGCCTGACGCACGAGCTTGTTGCCGAAGGGCTCCTTGTCGGTGTTCATGGCCAGGTAGCCGACGTTGAGACCGGGCTGTTGAATCAGCTCGATGTTGGGATCTTCTTCCATCAGCTCCAGGTCGTCCGCTGCGGGAAAGTCGATCACATCCACCTCGCCGTTCTTCAGCGCCAGGTAGCGGGCCGTCGCATCCGGAATGACCCGGAGGATGACGCGATCCAGATAGGGACCTTCACCCCAGTAGTCCCGGTTCGCATCCAGCACAATGTTGTCGTCCTTGGTCCAGCTGACGAACTCGAACGGTCCCGTTCCGACGGGGTTGTTCTTGAATTCGGCACCGTACTCCGCCACCGCGGAGGGACTGACGATTGCCGCAAAGTCCATGGCGAGGTTCGCCAGGAAGGGCGCCTCGACGCGCTGCAGATAGAACCGCACCGTGTACTCGTCGACGACCTCAATGCGATCGACAATGCTGCTCATGTCCATGTAGCCCCAGTACTGCCAGGGCCCGAGGTCGTTGTAGGGATGGTCTTCCACAAACTGACGGTCAAAGCTGAACTTCACCGCTTCTGCGTTGAAATCAGTGCCGTCGTGGAACTTCACACCCTCGCGAAGATGAAACGTGAAGACAAGATTGTCGTCACTGATGTCCCAGCTCTCCGCCAGAGCCGGCTGGATCTCCGTGGTCCCGGGAACGAATTCCACGAGCGTATCGAAGATCTGCGTGCTTCCGTAGAAGCTCTCACCGTCGGTCTCCCGCGCCGGATCAAGTCCGACCGAGTCACCGGATCGTGCGAAGACCAGCACGCCGCCCTGCCGGGGTCCCTCCGCTGCCGGTTCCTGTTCCATTGTCTCTTCCGCTTCACCTGTTGGTGCCGGCTCTTCCTGGCCGCCGCCCGCAAACACGAACGCCGATGCCACGAGGAGGAGCACCATGAAGGACAGTAGTCGCTTCATATAACCTCCATTTTTCCGAGATGAAGGCAAGCGTATCAGACGGACAACCGACCGACAAGTATTTTTATAAGTTTTGCGTGAATAGTCATTCAGTTCAGAGTCGATGCCGACGGGCCGCGCAGTGCGACCGGCCCCCGCACGCCGTCGACCGGCCGGGACCGCAGCGCCCGGGATTGAACGCGGCAGACTCACCCAAACGCAAGCATGAAGAGGCCGTACGCGGCGGCTGCCGCGGCAAGGATTGCGAGCATCGGGGGGAGCAGCACCCGGAAGGCGGCAATGATCATGGCGAAGATGTCGAGGGCACTCCAGTGCTCGTCTCGTCCGGCGTCGCCGACATCCCCGCGGCGGCCGGCGTCACGATCCTCACGCATACCGGCCGCGACGTCACGGTCCTCACGCGCGCCGCCCCCGCCGTCACGGTCCTGGCGCGCGGGGCGGTCGCGGTCCTCGCGATGAATCGCGAGATCGGCACGGCCGGCCCCGTGGTCGTTGCGACCTCGGCCCATCGTCTCGGTCCAGATGATCTCGGGTCGGCGCAAACCCACAGCCGGCCACCCGGAACCGCTACGAAACCGGCGCATTGGACACTCCCTGCAGGTCGCCGGAGACTACTCCGCCGGTTTCATCACCGGCTTCCTTTGCCGCGGCAATGCTCTTCTCCGGCGGATGAATGAGGTGGCAGGCGACGTAATGCCCCGACTCCGTGGGCATGAGCTGCGGCGTAACCTGCTTGCACACCTCCATGGCGTAGGGGCATCTGGTGTGGAAGGGACACCCGGAGGGCGGGTTTGAGGGGCTCGGAACATCCCCCTTGAGGATGATGCGCTTCTTGCGGTGGCTCGGATCACTCACCGGGACAGCCGAGAGGAGCGCCTCGCTGTAGGGGTGCAGCGGCTTCCGGTAGAACTCCCGCTTGCCGGCAACCTCGACGAGCTTGCCCAGGTACATGACGCCCACACGATCGGCAATGTGCTTCACCACGCTCAGGTCGTGGCTGACGAAGAGATAGGTGAGATCGAACTCCTCCTGCAAGTCCTCGAGGAGGTTGATGATCTGGCTCTGAATGCTCACGTCGAGGGCGGAGATGGGCTCATCGGCAACAATGAAGTTGGGTTCGAGGGCGAGGGCGCGGGCAATGACGACGCGTTGCCGCTGCCCCCCGGAGAACTCGTGAGGGTAGCGGTCGGAGTGATAGGGCTGCAGACCGCAGCGGGTAAGCACTTCCTCCACCCGGTGCTGCGCCTCCTGCCCGTGCGCCATATCGTGTACGCCGAGAATTTCCCGAATTGCCGCGCCGACGGTCATGCGCGGGTTGAGTGCGCTGTAGGGGTCCTGAAAGACGATCTGCATCTCCTTGCGGAGCTCGCGCATCCGTTCCCCCGAGGCGCTGAAGACGTCCTCACCGCGGTACAGAACCGAGCCGGAGGTCGCGGAGAGGAGTCGCAGAATGACCTGTCCCGTCGTGCTCTTGCCGCAGCCGCTCTCTCCCACGAGTCCGAAGGTCTCACCGGGATAGATGTCGAAGGTGACGCCGTCGACCGCCTTCACATGACCGGTTACCCGGCTGAAGACGCCGCTCTTGATGGGAAAGTACTTCCGCAGGTTCTGCAGCGATACTACCGGCTTCTTTCCGTTCGTTGCGTTTGCTGCGTCACTCATGGTGCCGTTCCTTCCGTCGCATGGATCTTCCGCGCCTGTTCCGGTGCAACCTCCTCATGCAGCCAGCAGCGCACGGTGTGGCCGGACTTGAGCTCCCGCTCCGGGGGCATGGTCCCGGTGCAGATCTCCATGGCGTGAGGGCAGCGAGGATGAAAGGGGCACCCCCCGGGCATGTCGAGAGGATTGGGTACATTGCCCGGAATGTACACGAGTCGTTCCTGCTCAGTATCAACCGAGGGCCGGCTGCCAATGAGGCCCTGCGTGTAGGGATGCTGCGGATCGTGGAAGAGCGTCTCCACGTCGGCCTCTTCGACCACTTTGCCGGCGTACATGACGATCACGCGGTCGGCCATTTCCGCAATCACGCTGAGGTCGTGGGTTATGAAGAGGACCGCCGTGTTGATCTTCTCCTTGAGGTCCTGCATGAGCTCGAGGATCTGCGCCTGAATTGTGACGTCGAGGGCGGTTGTGGGCTCATCGGCAATGAGCAATTTGGGATTGCAGCTGAGGGCCATGGCGATCATGGCGCGCTGACGCATGCCCCCGGAGAAGCGATGGGGGTACTCGTCAATGACCTCCCCCGCCCGGGGAATACCGACAAGACGCAGCATCTCAATGGCCCGCTCACGGAGCGCGCGCCCGGTGAGCCCCTGGTGCAGCTCGATCGCCTCCATGAGCTGCGTCCCGATGGTGAACACGGGATTGAGACTGGTCATCGGCTCCTGGAAGATCATTGCGATCTCGTTGCCGCGGATCTTCCGCAACTCTTCCTGAGGAATCTTCAGGAGATCGCGCCCTTCGAAGAGGATCTCTCCACCGTCAATGGATGCCGGCGGCGTGGCGAGAAGCTGCAGGATGCTGAGAGAGGTCACTGTCTTCCCGCAACCGCTCTCGCCCACCAGGCCCACCACCTCTCCCTTCCCGATTTCGAGAGAGACGTCGTCGACGGCCTGCACTCGCCCTTCTTCGGTCCTGAAGCTCGTCTTGAGGTTATTGATCTGAAGAAGCGTATCCATGGATGTAGTCCTCTTGGTCGATGTAACCCCGGCGGCTTGTGCCCACGTACGCGTTCACCTGCACAGCTACCGCGTCTTCGGATCGAGGGCGTCCCGCAATCCGTCCCCGACCAGGTTGAACCCGAGCACCATGAGCAGGATCGCAAGACCCGGGAAGGTGGTCAGGTGGTGCGCGGTCCGGATGTACTCCCGACCGTTCGAGAGAATTGCACCCCACTCCGGCGTCGGCGCCTGGGCGCCGAGGCCGAGGAACCCGAGCCC
>CAZZIE010000162.1:0-7783 GCA_964654185.1 uncultured Spirochaetaceae bacterium
CGCCGACGGGTGAGGTATCGGGATGAGAGGATTCGAACCTCCGATCTCCTGCTCCCAAACCAGATATCGGTCGGGATACTACAGGTTATAGCGGTTACTCACGGCCCGCTATGTTGTTTTCCGGCAGTCACTTATAGACTAACCTTGGATATTACTGTATACTGCCGGATAGGCGTTTGTCAACGCTTTGTGGTATCAAAACGTGGTATCACAGCCGATTTTTACCGATTCTTTGTCTTGGCGGCCAAGAAAATGGGGCAACTCGGGCAAACCGGGCAAAGTGGTACCACGAATCCGGGGAGGCTTAATGGCGACAACACGCAATCGGGAACCGTTCATCATCTTCAACCGCAGCGGCACATTGTACGCCAAGTTCTGGGATCCGGAAAGCCAGGACTACAGCATTCGCCGCTCCACGAGGGTGATGGACAGCGGCAGAAAGTCAGACCGGGCGGCCGCGGCGGACGTGGCCCGGCGGATGCTCAATGACGGGCTGGTTCGCAAGGCGGCCGATGAGCACGTCATGGAGTACGTGCGCCGATACTGGCGAGAACGCAAAGACGTCACCGCGGGTTATCGCGTGAGCAACCTCGACCTGCTCGACAAAATCGAGACGTACGGCCCCGTCCGCAGTGCGCGCCTCTCGACTATCACCATCGAGAAGTTGAACCTGCTCGCTGATCACCTGCACAAGGCAATGACGGCACGCAGCGTGCAGCGCGCTATCCAGGCGGCAGTAGTTCCCCTGCGCAAGGCGAAGGCCCGGGGGCTCACGCCAATGCTGGACCTATCGCTGGGGGTCGACGTGCCGACGTGGGACGGGAACGAGCGGGGGCGCCTCACGCTGGATGAAGTGAAGCGGATCCTCGCGATCCCGCCGGCGGACTACCCGGATCCGCGCGAGGTCGTGGCTGCCCTACTCGCCACGCTGGGCGGCCTGCGCCGCGGGGAGCTCCGCGCTCTGCGGTGGAGGCATGTCAACGCCAATACCCAGACCATCCGCGTCGAGGACAACTACACGGATATCGACGGGTTCCACAAGGTGAAGTCTCGATCGCAGCGCACGGTGCAGGTTCCCGCGGCGCTCCTGGAGCGGCTGGCAGCGTACAAGAAATGGTCACCATTTGACGGCAAGGATCATTTACTCCTCTTCGGTTGCGCGGAGGGCGGGCGGATCCGGAACGTGAGCAAGAACAAGTCTGCGGACGGCTTCACACCGTGCGCGGCGGCAGTCGCGTCCCGTGGGTTCAAGCGTGTGCTATCACGCATTGGGATAGACGAAGCCGAACGGCGCCGGCGGCACTTGGTGCTCCACGGCGGACGCCACACGTTCGCATCACTTGCGGTGGAGCGCATCTCCGTATTCGCGGCCTCGAAGCTAACCGGACACCGCGATATTCGCACACTCCAGCGCTACGCACACCCTGAAGACGAAGAGGCGCGCCGGTTTTCGACGGGCCTGAATGACGACCTATCGAAAAAAGACGCTTGATGTGGTGCCATAACCTCTTGACGGCACCGTACATAGAGGTATATTGTAGAGTCGTGGCAACTGGGAAACCACCGGTACGAGAAATTGATCGGCTTCCGAGCCAATTCACCTCGCGACAAGGCGCAGTTTCCGTAGATTTTCCTAAGCTGAAGGAAGAGACCGGATTGCCGTTGCGAGGCATGGCGAGAGGAGCCCAGATCCCGTGGAAGGATTTCCAGCGCTACATGCGGACCGGAAAGCTACCCGTCGAGGTAGCCGCGGTCCTGAAGTACGCGGTCAATGAGATGCTGCTACTCCCTGGGAGAATGCCGGATCCGGTAACGGCGAAATGGCACAACGGGGCGGAGCTCGTCCTGCGACCGCGATAGACCGCATCTTATGCAGACGCATAAGATGTGCCAGGCCCGGGCGTGAAGCCAAGCTACACCCATCTTTTTAGTACTAAAAAGATAGGAAGATAGCACACCACGTATCCGGGGAGTTGCGGCAGCGTTGCTGAACCGCAGCCACGTCGACCGATAAGGTACGTCGGCCCCTCTGATCTATCTGTCATCCGATGACAGATACCCAGGGGAGGCGTACCCAATGAGTACCCTTTCACAACCCATCCTCTACTCCGCAAAGGGCCTTGCCGAGGCTCTCGACATCTCCGTCCCGTGGGCGAAAAAGCTCATCTACTCGGGTCGGGTTCCGTCGCTCAAGATCGGCAAGGCGCGCCGCGTCCGTCGTGAAGACGTCGAGCGATTCATCGAAGAGAACGCTCGGGTTGACTGCCGGGGGGCGTAGCATGCGGGGGCAAAAAAGCGGCCCCCGCCGGGCAAGCGGGGGCAATGGCAAAGAGAAGTCAACGCGGGCAACGTTCAATGTAACCTCCGGGTTACACATTTGTCAAGATGCCTTGCTAGCCGAGCTCGACCACGTGTCCGAACTCCCCGAAGTCCTGCTTGAACTCAAGAGCATCCGCAACCACGAGCGCGCCCTCAAGCTCGGTATCTTGCTCCTGGAATCGCAGGACTGGCGGGTGGCGTCATGAGCGCGCCCGTAGCTTCAAAGCCGACGCCGGACATGACCGACGCCGAGTGGGCCGCCAAGGTCGAAGAAGTCCGCGCGGATGCCAACCGACGCCGGCGCCTCTTCCAGCGCATCGGCGACATTGAAGTCAAGCCGCCGGACTATCTCATTAAAGGCGTGCTGGAATGTGCGACGCTCGCCAGTGACTTTGGCGCATCTGGGGATGGCAAAACGTTCGTCGCCATCGACAAAGTCTGTTCTGTTGCAACCGGCACGCCATACCACGAGCACGAAATCGTAGACCCGGGGCCGGTCGTCTACATTGCCGGGGAGGGGCACGCCGGCCTGAAGCGCCGGTTTCTCGCCTGGGAGACGCGCCACGGCGTAGACCTTTCGACAGCGCCAATTTACGTGAGCTCCCGGCCGATACCGCTCGGAGACCATGAGTCTCTCGGCCCGGCCATCGTCGAAATCGACGAGATTGCCGCGACCGAAGGCGAGCTACGGCTTATCGTCATTGACACCCTCAGCCGCAACATCGCCGGAGACGAGAACTCCAGTTACGACATGCCTGCCTTCGTGCGCGCCCTGGACTACCTTAAGGCACGCTACAACGCGGCCGTCCTGGTGGTGCACCACACCGGCCATAGCGCTCCGGAACGCAGCCGCGGGCACTCAGCCTTCAAGGCCGCCCTCGATTGGGAGTACCGCGTCGAGCGGGACCCGGCCGGCATCATCCGGGTCGAGTGTACGAAGGCGAAAGACGCCGAGCCGCCGGCGCCCTTGGCGTTCGCACTCCGAGTAGTCGAGCTCGACCTTCAGGACGAAGAAGGGAACGCCGTCACCAGCGCCGTGCTGGACCGCGTAGAGTACGAGCCGCGCACGGCGCCGAGTAGGCGCATCGGCGGCAAGTGGCAGCAGCTCGCCATCGATACCTTGAAGGCGGAAGCCGACCGGCACTGCGAGAACGTAGTCGCGAGCGGCCGGGACCAGAGTGAAGCGCGTGTATCGGTCGACGCCTGGCGGGATGCGTGCTTGAGCGCAGGAATGCCTCGACAGCGGTTCCATCAAGCGAAGACGGCACTTTACGAGAAGTCCGTTATTGACCTCAGCCACGGGTTTGTCCATTTGTCGGAAACGTCCGTCCGTCCGTCCGCTGTCCGCCCCCTTACAGGGGGCGGCGGACAAAGCGGACAACGGACAATGACCGAAGCGGACAAAGCGGACGCAAAGCGGACAGAAAAGCGGACAGAAAGCGGACAGCAGGAGGGAGAGCATGACCTCGACATATTCTGAATTGCATACGATTGGCTGGACCGAAGCCGCGGAGCTTCGGGCCTCATCGCAAGACGTAGCGCGGTTCCTCGCCGGCATCGACGCCGACATTGCGGAGACGTTCTGGACATGGTGCATTTACAACCTCGCGAAGCGCCTCCGCCGGGGCGAGTCCTGGCCGCCAGTTGTGACGACGGTAGAGGGGCGCAAGCTCGTTACCGTCTTTGACCTCAGCAAGCGTGCGTTCGCGCACTTCGACCACGCGCTCCTTTCGGAGCTCACACCGCATATTGCGGGGGAACGAGAAATTGAATCGACCGAATAAGACGCCGTGCGTTGCATGGCATAGAAATGTGTTGCGCGACCGGAACCGTCAGCCGGGGGGATCCTGGCCGGCGGCATCGACTCAACCGCAGGGGGAGCCTGGAGTTGGATCGTATCGGGAGCGCGGATTCGTGGCCGCGGGATGCGGCCGCGGGTCCAGGTTGTCAGGGGGAACCTGGTGGCACACGGGCAGACAACTTCAAATTGAGGAACAAACATGACAACTGGATCAGTTTATCAGGATCAGAAGAACCGCCTGGCTGAGCTCAAGACGCGCATTGAAGAGCTCGACGCCAAAGGCGACCGCATCACAGATCGAGAAATCGACGAATACGCCAACAGCGTCGACGAAGCCAAAAGGCTTGTATCGAACCTTCGGAAACTCGAAAACGGCGAGAGCATCGATACCTATGTCCGCGGCGGCACGCGCACCCCGGGCGCCTCGGGCGATGGCGGATTCAGCGCCTCCAAGGCCTCGAACCTCTTCGGCTCCGCCGGCAAGATGTTCCAGGCTATCGCAGCGGCGCACGCCGAACCCGGCCGCCGTATCGGCGAGTTCGAGGGTGGTCAGGTTGACCCGCGCCTCCGCGAGGTTCAGGCAGCCGCCACGGGCGGCAGTATCGGGGTTCCGAGTGAGGGCGGCTTTCTGGTAGGAGAAGAGCTCTCCGGCGAGCTCCTGGGCAGCGCCTTCGAAACTGGCATCCTTGCGAGCCGCGTGCGCCGGCGCACCCTGACGGGGCCGGTGAATCGCTACCGAGCGAATGCGTACGATGAAACCTCCCGTGCCGACGGCAGCCGCTACGGCGGTATTCGAGCGTATTGGACGGGCGAGGCGGAGAGCATCACCTCCAGCAAGCCGAAGTTCCGGCAGATTGACCTGGAGCTCGGAAAGCTCACGGGGCTCTACTACGCAACCGACGAGCTCCTCCAGGACGCCGCGGCACTTGACCAAGAAATCCGTGACGCCTTCGCTTCGGAGTTCGGTTTCAAGATCGACGACGCCATTCTCAACGGCGACGGCGCCGGCAAGCCGCTGGGCATCCTCAACAGCCCCGCCCTGGTGACTCAGGACAAAGAGTCCGGCCAGACCGCGGACACCATCGTCACCGCGAACATCCTGAGCATGTATTCTCGATGGCTCGGCCGGCGCTCTGATGGCGTGTGGGTGACCAACCGCAACACCTTTCCCCAGCTCGGCACCCTGAGTGTCGACACCGGGACCGGCGGCGCGAGTGTCGGGCTCCTGGGGAACGACGTGAGCCAGGGACCGAACCAAAGGCTTCTCAACATGACGCTCCTGGAGATGGAGCAAGCAGCAACCCTTGGCGACCTGGGCGATCTGATGCTCCTCGACCCGCGACAATACGTCTGGGTCGACAAGGGTGGGGTCCAGTCGGCCGTGAGCATCCACGTGAAGTTCGTTGAGGATGAGGTCGTCTATCGCTTCATCTACCGATGTGACGGACAGCCCATCCCGGCGAGCGCGGTAACGCCGTTCAAGGGGGCGCTTAATCGCTCACCGTTCGTGACGCTTCAGGCTCGGACGTAGGAGGCTTTGAGATGACAGGCTTCAACATTGCCGAACAGGGCAAGCCGGTTGCTGGTCTCGCGCCCGTCGACATCGGCGGCGCGGCCAAGACCTCCGACTACTTCTCGCTGGAGAACTACTCGCACGCCTCGATCATCGTGTACTGCGGCGCCATCACGAACGCCGCGACCATCACGGTCGAGGAGTCGGACGACAACACCGGCAACGACACCACCGCGATCGACTTCAGCTACTACCAGATCACGGCTGGCGTCACCGGCTCGCGAACAACAACGTCCAGCGCCGCCGGGTTTTCCACCGGCACGACCGATGGCTCGATGTTCGTCATCGAGATCGACGCAGCCGACCTGACGGATGGCTACCCGTATCTTGTTGTGAAAACGACCGATGCGGCGGCCAACCTCATCACGGTCGTCCCGGTGCTTTCGGGCGCCCGGTACGCGCAGGCTGCGCCGCCGAGCGCACTGAGCTAGATTTGAATCCGGCGTGGGGCGTCCCACGGGCTTCGGCTCGGCCCGCGCCGGCCTTCATCGTGGTTCGTCGTGGCGGCCGACGTAAAATGCCGCCTTCGTTTGGCGCAGGGTAGCCCCCCTACGATCCCTACGGATCCCGAACGTATACCCGGCGCCAACCACCATTTACGTAATGTCATTTATGACATAAGGGGTACCGAGATGAACGAAACGAAGAAATACGCTTCCGCAAGCGAAAAGTTCAAGATTCAGCTCAAACGGATACTCAACGAACGAAAAGTGCCGTCGAAGGACATTTTGGCCGCCGTGAAGGAGCCGCTTTTATTCGGCCCGACGGAGAAAATGGACGCGATGTTTCGGGAGTATGGGGTCAACAGCGATATCCCGCGCCTGGTGCGCCTCACGAAGACGCGCACCGAGGGCCGCGACATTCTCTTCGCGTTGATCGAGATCTTGGCCGAGCGTGCGGAGGTGTGCGATGGCACAAAGAACTAGTACGACCGTAACTATTCACGGCAAGGAGACCGTCTCCGACGCGTCGAAAAAAGCGTCCCGAAGCCTCCAGGGCCTTGAAAAGCAAACCAAGAACCTTGCCGCCGTTGCCGGCAAGTTCACCGGCGTGGGCCTGGCGGTCGTAGGCGTCGTTAAGACAATGAGCACCCTGGGGGACGCTTACGCACAGCAGGAGCGGGCAGAGCGGAGTCTTCAGCACGCCGCCGAAGGTAACCCGTTCCTCAATGAGCGCAGCGTCAACCGACTTCACGACTACGCCAGCGAGCTCCAGCGCCTCACCAGCATCGGCGACGAAGTGACGCTCCAGTTTGCCGCGCAGGCGGCGGAGCTCGGTCACAACGAAGAGACCATCCGCGAAGTCATTGCCGCAAGCTATGACCTGGCGCAGGTCACAGACACGAACGTCGACAGCGCATTCAAGCAGCTACTCAAGACCTTCGGCGGCACTGCTGGAGAGCTCGCCGAGCTTGTACCTGCGGTCAAAGACCTGACCGCCGAGGAGCTCCGGGCCGGTGACGCCATCGATTTGATTACAAGCCAATTCGAGGGCGCAGCCGCAGCCGCAGCGGACACCTATCAGGGCAGCGTAGACGGGCTGAAAGCCGCGATCGGCGACCTGGCGGAGACGGCCGGCCGCGACTTCGCGGATACCGCAAAACCCTTCGTGGACTGGCTGACGGACGTCATAGGCAACGCTGCCGCGGCCCGGGACGCCATCCAGGACGCAAAGGCGGCCGTCGATGAGATCGCGAACGCCGGCGGAGACGTCAGCGTCACCAGCGACATTGAGGCGGCCCGTCGCGGTTTCGTGGGCGAGCGCGACAGCATCCAGCGCCGGTTGACTGAACTAAACAGGACGGATCCGCACGGCGGCGGGCGCGTCCGGTCGGAGCTTGAGTCTCAGATCTCGGCGATAAACGACCAGTTGGCGATGCTCGAAGCTGAAGAGCGCCGGCGGCTTCAGGCGACCGGCGAGGGCGCGGACGCGGCGCAGGAGACCCGCTCGAAATGGGAGGTGCTGTCCAGTGATCTTGTCACTATGCACGGCGAGCTTTTCGGCACACTGGACCGCATCGAGGAAGCAAACAAGCTCCTAAAGGCCGAAGAGGAGATCCGCGAGCTTCAGAATGACAAGATTGAGGAAGC
>CAZZIE010000162.1:7793-8866 GCA_964654185.1 uncultured Spirochaetaceae bacterium
GTCGAGGATTGGGCCGGACAGGGTACTGTGATCAAATACTGGCTCGGCGAGCTCGCGAAAGGCGCGGAGGGCGCCGCGGAAGAGATCCAGCGCATCGCCGGCGACTCCTCCCGAAGCGGCTTATCTCTCACCAGCGGCCAAGGCGGCCAAAGCTACGGCACTACCGGTAGCGGTGGGCTGTACACGCCGACGCCAGGGGCTGGGGACCAGCTACTCGGCGCCATGGGCGGATTCGGCGGCGTCATGTCATCGGCTTCAAGCGCCGTCGAGGGCTTCGGCGGTGAGCTCATGGGGCTGGTCGGCGAGATGGGCCCGCTCGGCTTCGCGGTCGCCACGGTCAACCAGCTACTCGAAGGGTTCATGCAGATCATGGGGCCGCTCATCACGGACGTGTACGAACCTATCGGCGACATGCTGGGCGAGCTCGGGGCGCAGATCGCCAACGCGGTGCTACCGCAGCTCGAAGCGTTTGCCCCGATGCTCCAGCTCTCGGCGCACATTCTCGGCACGGTGCTGACGCCCATTCTGAACGTTCTCGCGCCCATCCTTGAGTTCTACGGCAATATCATGGCAACCGTCATGGTCCCGATTACGAAGGCATTTGCTATCGCCCTCGAAGTCGTGATGTCTCCGCTGAAGTTTCTCGGGGACGTGGCGCAGTGGCTCGGCGACAACTTCGGGGTACTCATGCGCAACCTGCGCGAGCGGTTTCAGACGTTCGGGCACAACCTGCTCGAAATCATCAAGACACCGAAGCGCGCGTTCGAGGTACTGGTTAGCTGGCTCGAAGCGCTCGGCAAGAACATCGGCGAGGTCATCGACTACGTCACTTCGCTTGGCACGGACCCCATCAAGAAACACAGCGGTGACTCGTTCGGCAGCATCTCGCCGAACATGCGCGACCCGAAGCTTGAGCAGTTCATTAAGTGGCAAGGCTCCGACGCATTCAAGGGGCTCCCGGAACGCATCCAGGAGATTCTCGCGATGGAGGCGCCGAACTTCACCCCAGGCGAGTACGCCTCCGAAGGGTGACGAGGGTGAGGTGTCTGCGGTTGAGCGCCTGTTTGGCGATC
>CAZZIE010000163.1:0-8748 GCA_964654185.1 uncultured Spirochaetaceae bacterium
TCTCGGACGCCCTCTCCAACTGACTTCGAGTCTCCGAAGTTGCCAAACTCCATTCGGCGAACATACCTGTCGATCCGGGCGGCGGGCGCAGCGTCCAAGCCGGTGAACCATTCAGCGAAGTAGGACTTCTCGTCTTCTACGTACTCAAGCAGGCTGAACTGCGCCATGTGTTGGTAACGTAGATCATACTATGGAAAGAATCAAGAGCGTCATCAGTTGGACGCGCCACGTCGGTCATACCCATCCCAGAATGCCCTGGGAGCCACCTGCTCGCCGCGTCGGATGGCGGAGTTCGACTGCGGAGAGCACTTTTCATCCACTTGCAGAGTCCATCCGAAGCCGGATGGCATCGACGAACAAGCGTAGGCGGGGCCCTCCATCGCGCTGTGGTGTGAACCCATGCTTCCAACGAGGTTCATCTCGAAAACTCCTCCGAAGCGCGCTTCCCAGCGGAAAACAGATCATTCCGGCCCGGTTGTCTCCGGATCCGCCGATACGAGCACCACGTTGCCGGTAACCCCACCGCTTTCGAGCAGGGCGTTGGCGTCGGCGGCTTGCAGGATCGGAAAGCGGGCAGCGATCACGGGGCTGATCCTGCCTTCGACCAACAGGTCGAACAGGGTAGCCCAGTCCGCGAGGTAGGGCTTGCGGTTGAACAGGAAGTACGACGAGGTGCCGTACAGCGATAGTGATCTCCCGCTCCCCGGCAGGCTGGTGCGCAGGGTCAGGCCCAGGATGCGGTACAGCTCCCAACGGCCGGCCGGTTCGCCGTAACTGACCATGCGCCCTCCCCGCCGGAGCAGCGGGAGCGCGGTGCGCATGCTCTCCAGGCGCATCATGCCGTCCAGCACGGCGTGCTTGCCCTTGGAGGCAACGGCGTACATCTTCAGGCCGGCCAGACGCCCCAGCTGGAGGAGCGCCGTGCCGATGCCGCCGCTGGCGCCGATGATGAGCACCGCGTCGCCGGCCTGCACGAGCGCCTTGCGATGCATGGTCTGGTAGGCGACGATGTAGTTCAGGATCAGCGGGACGGCCCGGGCCGGCTCGATCGTGGCAGGCACGGGAATCAGCCGATCGGCGCGCCAGTACAGGACCTCGGTGTATCCGCCGGTGACCGTCAGCGCTCCCACGCGATCGCCCGGCTTCACCTCCGGCACGCCTTCGCCGATCGCGTCCACCTCCCCGACGACCGAGTAGCCGGGCGTAAAGGGCGCCTTCTGCCCCAGAAACGTCCCGCTGTAGAGGGCTTCGCCACGGCGGGCGGTCACATCGGGGCGCGACACAGAGGCCGCCGGCTATCATGAGCGGAGTCGCGAGCGACGGCAGCAGGAGGAGCGTTTTGTTATGTTGCACGAAAGACTTGGCGAAGCCAGCACTCCACGCACGGATTACTCAAGCAGAATATGTGCTTACTCCCGATTTCGATGGCACCTATGTACCACCCACCTTTCGCGCTTCCTTTGCCTTGATGCGCCGGATGATAATGTCCCACGCCCATGGGACGGCCCCCGGCGCCATCCGATATAGCCACCAAAATGGCAGGTGAATACGAGGTGTCACTACAACTGCACGATTACGTAAGACTCCGTGCATCAAGTGACCAACCACCTTCTCAGCAGTCGGATATCGATGCTTCTTACTTAGGTATTCTCTATCGTGAGATTTGATGTATTCCGAAACGTTCTCGGCATTGGCGTGCATTGGTGTCTCCAGATAGCCTGGACACACCGCCACCACGTGGACGCCGTACTGCCGGGCTTCAGATCGCAGATTCAACGTGAAACCAGTGGCCGCGTGTTTCGCTGCGCTGTAGGCAGTCATAAGCCCCCCAGGAATTAGCCCAGCGAGCGACGTCACGTCTGCAATCGTTCCATACCCCTGTTCTATCATGATTGGATACGCAGCCCTTGTGCCGTACACAACGCCCCAGAAGTTCACGTCTATCACCTTGCGGAAGCCCTCTGGCGTTATGTCCTGAAACTCGCCATTCTGAGCCCATCCGGCATTGTTGAAGACGAAGTCGATACGGCGGTGACGCCGTTTGACGTCGTGAATCATGGCCGTGACGGCAGCTTCATCGGTCACGTCCGTCTGTAGAGCTTCACCGGTACCACCAGCTACGTCAACTTGACGCGCGGTCTCCCGAGCACCTTCGAGGTTGATGTCTGTAGCGACCACGATCGCCGAGCGCTTGCCAGCATAGACACTGATCGCCCGGCCGAGACCAGAAGCAGCTCCCGTGACGATTATAACTTTTCCTTCCATCTGACGCTCCTCGCGCGACCGCAGTAGCGCGGTATGGTTTGCGCTAGTTCGATCTCGATGTCGTCTCCACGTCGAAAGAGAATAATGCCACAGACTCATGACCCATTCGCGACGACGTGCAACATAACATGACAATGGACATCACGAAGACGCCCACGCCCAGAAACCCGAAGTAGCCGCCGACCGCCGTCCAGGACGGCCCGGCCGACCTGAGCGCCGCACGCAGCGCCAGCAGCATCAATCCGAGAAGCGTTATCGACACGATGTCGAGCGCGTTCATGTAGAACAGACCGAGGAGCCTGCTGCGCTCGAAGAGAGCGAACCACTGCTCGGTCGAGGCCGGATAATCGTCCCATTGGATGAACACGAACTGGCTCACGTAGAACACCAGGGTCAGGAGCACGGCCACCCCGCCCAATCGGTACAGCGTGCTCGGTCTCTCCGCTACGGTCATGACACCCTCCTCACGCCACGAAGCGATGAACTACGGCGCCAGTCAACCGCGCCAGTGCGACCTTGATCGGATTTGCCTGGTGCTGCGCATAGAAGGTGCAGCCGGGGCTCAACCATCCCTGCGCCTGCCAGTAGGCGCGATCGTACGATCCGGCCGGCTCGCGCTGCCAGACCAACTGCTGGATCCTGAACGCCATGAGCGACACGAACGCCGGGCGCAGCGCCCGGTTGGACGCGATCGCGGCGAACAGTCGGTCGGCGACCCTCTCGGCCGATGTCTCGAACCGCGGCAGATCTTCTCGCGTCGCTCGCGCGCCCATCTTGAATCCGGCGCGGCCGACCAGATGACAGCCCCACGTGAGCAGCGCTCCATCCATCGTGCGGAGCGTGCGAGCGGTCGGGCTGCCGCCGACCGTCGCGAGGGTGAACGCGCATTTCCCGCCCATCGCCGGACGATGAGATAGGTACGCCAGGCGGTCCATCCAGTTCTTGATTCGCCCGCTGACGTCATCGACGTAGACCGGGCTCGCGACGATCAGGCCATCGGCGGCGTCCATCTTCCTTCGGATGAGCGCGACGTCGTCGTCGAGCGGGCACCGCTCTTCCCCATGGTCGAAACACGCTCGGCACCCCCGGCACGGGCGGACGTCGTAGTCGGCGAGGAAGAGGGTCTCGAACTCCAGCGCCACGCTGCGCGACGACGCGAGAGCGTGCATCCTCGCCTCGATCATCCGAACGATACGCGCGGTGTTGCCGTCTTTTCGGTCGCTTCCGACGAGGGCGAGTACCTTCATTGATCGCTCCCTTCGCCATTCTCTCGCAGAAACGCGAGCACGTCACTGCGAAATCGCCCGCCTCCGGCCGGATGTCCCGCGTCTGCGTAGAGGCAGAGGCGAGCGTTCGGGATACCGGCCGCCGTCTCGCGGAACAGCGTCGGGCTGTAGAAGAAGTCGTCGGCACCGCCGGCCACCATCGTGGGAGCAGCGATCTCGTACAGTCGGTCCTTGAATGCGTGCTTGTCTTCGGCCTCGACCGTAGCTGCCAGATCCCCGGGGTCGCGCGGTGGTTTCAGCGAGAGCAGCGAGGCGCTGCGCCAGACGAGCGGCTGCGCGAGCAACATGCCCAGTCCCCGCTGCGGAAAGACCGTCCGAATCAGCGCGGAGAATGCCATTCGCCACCTCCCCATCTGCGCCAGCCGCGCCACATCGAGTTGCAGCGCCCTCGCGCCGTCGTTCAGCGCGTGCGCGCTCGAGTGGATGACGAGCCTCCGCACCGGGTCGAGATGAACCGCCGCGAAGTGAAGAGCGAGCGAGTAGCCGGCGGGTATCCCCGGCCTGCGCTGCACGGCGAACAGCGTGTACTCCGGCCGAAGGAAGCCGTACATCGAAAGCATGCCGAACTGCGGCTTGTTCTCAAAGGTCAGTCCGGGAAACACCACGAGCGGGCGCGGCCCGCTCCCGGCGCGGTTGTAGGGCAGACCGCAGCGGAAGTACCCGGAGTTCTCAGACTGAGGTGTCACTGCAAGCCTCCCGACTCGGCCGCGTGCTGAGACTCCCGCGGCAGAGACCGGGCGAGTCTGAAGAGGTCCCGCGCCAGCATCGGGTACCACCCGACGTAGAAGACGCCCATGACCATCTGGATTGGCCCGGCGACTGACGGCGCGAAGGGATGGAGTATATGCTGGACCAGGTCAAAGCCGTTGCCGAGCAGTCCCGCCCAGGCAGTCACCTTGCTGAAGTCCTCGCTTCGCAACATGGTGATCGAGATCACCACCCCGGAGCCCTGCAGGGGAATGCCTCCCATGTACGCTGCCGAGCCGTTCCACATGTCCGATGCGATGACCGCCTCAGCCGCCGCTACGAGCCGGAAGCGTTGCGGATCGCTCGCCGACGCGATAATCCGGAGCTTCGAGCAAGGGCCTTCCGATCGCCGCGGCAGCGACCCCGGCGGCGGTGGCGACGATGAAGGCCGTTCCTACGAAGGCGGCGTTCCAGCGAAGTGCTCGAGCGTTTCCCTCGATCGCATCCATTCTGTGCGTCCTTTTCGTGCCTGCCGTGGTGACCCGCGAGAGAAGGTCCTACTCAACTAACACCGAACACGGGTCGATCTGTTCCGTCAAGTGCACGTCTCTTCGTTCAGCAGGCCTCACTCGGTGCAAGAGAGCTGCTGGAAGACGCGCCTCCTCGAGGGGGATCCCCTGGAAACGCACGAGGCATTGCTTGGGCGGTCTTCGGGCGGGATGACGTCCCGCTCCGCTCCAGAGCTTGTGCTTGTCCGCAACGCTGCACCGGAGTTCGGGGCGAACCCCCTCGCACGCGATCCGTTCGCTGGGGCGACACAGGCCGGCTCAGCGGGCGACTCCGGGACGGGCTCCGCACAGTTGGTCCTCAACCTCAACGCACCGCTCATGGAGGAACTCGGACACGCCTCGGAGTCCGAATTCGCCCGCGGGAGCCCGGTGATGAATCGGCTGCTAGACCCTGACACGATGAGCGAGGGGACCTTGCTCATGGGCATGTGCTATGGGATGGAGAATCGAGCGGATCTGGCTCCGTTCTTTGGCAAGGCGCATTGAGTTTCGCCGGTGCCGGAGCGCGATCACCGACCCCAGTCGCCGTCGTGGAGCTCGGCGACCTCTGAGCGCTTCGGCGCACCGCATGACTCGCGCCAGAACGAGGCGACCGTCGGCGAGGCACCGGAGCGTCTCGATTCGCTCATCCGCTCATACGGTCAGCTCCTCACCTGGTGGCCGACCGTCATGAGATCGCCTGCTTCTCGCGCGAACGGGGTCATTGGTGGCCCGCCCTACTCGAATGCGGTTCGCTGCAGGGGCATGCGTGGCGGCGGCCCATCGCCCCATATGTTAGAATTCTGTTACTACATAGAAAAAGGTTGTTATCTCCACCTCTTCAGGCTACGCTCAGCAGAATCACCAGCGTCTGCGGAGGGCCTCATGCGTCGCGCAATTGTTCATGGTTTGCTGCTCGTGCTCATGGCAGTCGCCCTCATCGGGTGCACTCAGGTTGTTGGTGACCCGGGGGCCGGGGACTCGGGCTTCGGGGACTCGGGGTCCGGCGGCAATGACGACGGACAGGTGGACGGTGCGGTGGCGTCGATTACGGTCAATGGCCGAGTCGTCGATCCTTCAGGCACTCTCTCTCGCGACGCCTACTTCGTGGACGCGCTCCTCTATCCCGAGGAGAGCTCGCCCACGGTGGTGGTGCAGTACACCGGGGCGATCGGTGTCACGGTGAACGGCACCCCGGTCTCTTCCGGTACGCCGATCGTCGTGAGCGGCACCCCGGCTTCGGCGGACATAGACATCACCGCCGGCTTCGAGACGTGGCGGCACAAGCTTACCTTCCACCAGGCGCCGGAGCAGGAGCTGACCTCCTTCCAGTTCACGCAGAGCACGTACCCTGCACTCCCAGGAAACCACGCAGCAGCCTCGATCAACACGACCGATAATCAGGTCCTCATTGAAATTCCAACGGAGCTCACCGGCCTCGAGGCAAGCCTCGTCCCGACCTTCGAGACGAACGCATTCGACACCGTAGTGCGGACCGGGGGGAGCACCGTCACATCCGGCTCCACCAGCCTTGATTTCACGCAGCCCATCGTGCTGCAGCTCGCCTTCGCACCGTTCAGGTCGAGCTTTTCCGGACCTGCCGTGCGGAGCTCGCTCGAGTACGTGGAGACCTACACGGTCTTCGCCTCCGCGACACCGCCCGGACCCACCGAGCTCGTGAGCTTCGGATTCGCCGCCGGCGACAACCCGTCGCAGGGTTGGGGTAGCGATGCGAACGGCGACCTGACCGGCACACTCGTGAGTGGGGCCGACGTCTTTATCCGCCTCCCGGACGGCAGCGACGTGACCACGCTCGTGGCGACCTTCGCGACCGGTGGCGGCGCTGTCACCGTCGCGGGTGTGCCGCAGACCGCGGGAGTGTCCGCGCAGGACTTCACCGAGCCTGTCGACTACGTGGTCGCCGACGGTTCAACCGAGACCTACACCGTCATTGCCGCGCCGGCGGACGCCGCGGACGTGGATGCGGTCGTAGACGCGCTCGGCTCGCTCGCCGTGGGCTACCAACTGGGTGACAGCGCGGCAAGCGTGACCGGCGGGCTTACGCTTCCTCCAAGCGCCGCCGCCGGCGTCGCGGTCTCCTGGGACGCATCCGATCTTGCCACCGTCGAAGACGACGGGACGGTCACACCGCCGCAGTTTCACGAGTCGAACGAGAGCGGAACTCTCGTGGCGACGCTCAGCAAGGGCGGCTACTCGCGGACACTCGAGTTTGACATCACCGTGATCGCGCAGGGACCGGATCTCCGCGTTCGCTACGGCGGTTCGGTGGTGTCCGCTGGGGCACCGCCCAGCAGCGGTCTTGGAACCGATTTTGGTACCCGTACCGAAGGCAGCGACCTCAGTCGTGACTTCGCCCTGTGGAATGACGGCAACCAGGAACTCGCAGTGAACTCGGTCACCGTGACGAGCAGCACGCCGTTCACGCTCTCCGGATTCACCGGCGGAACGATCGCTGCCGGGGGATCCCAGACGCTCACGGTCACCTACGATTCAGACTACGCGCTCGGTGAGCGGACCGCGACCATCTCGATCTCGAGCGACGACACCGACGTCGCGAGCTACACCTTCGGGGTCAGGGGCCTGACGATACCGGCACGACCGGGCACGCTCTCAGCCGGCAGCGAGACGACAACGACCGTCGACCTCTCGTGGCCGGACGACTCCGCGCTCAACACCGGGTACTCGTTGCGCTACGATGCGCTCGCGTTCACGACCTACGATCCCGGCCAGGAGATCTCGATCGATCTCGGCGACGTGACGAGCCGAACGGTGAGCGGCCTCGATCCCGGCAGGACCTACGAGTTCCGGATCTACGCGACCGGCGCCGGTGAGACGAGCGGGTTCACCTCCGCAACGACCTACACCGTCCCGAGCGCGCCGGCAAACGTGAGCATCCGCCCGCTCGGCGGATCGGGGCACGCCACCCTCTACGCGCAGTACGACGACGTAAGCCTGCAGGACTACCCGGATCTCACCTACGAGATCTTCACGGCGGCGGGACCGGGCGAGGTGGGGACGAAGCCTGGTTCGCCGTCTCACTCCGGCGCACCGTTCCTCGGGTTCGAGATCGACGCGCTCAGCGAATGGACGGAGTACACGATCTGGGTGGACGCGGTGACGCCGACGGGCCGCGCATCCGTTGGGCCTCTCTACGGCGATGAGTACGGCACGGGCGCGGAGCAGATCACGAAGACCTACCTCGCCCCGGCAAGCGCGAGCGGTGGGGACGCGTTCACCACGATCGGGACCGACCGATTCACCGCGAACTGGACAGACGCTTCCATCGCGAACGACGCGTACAGCGTGATCTACGGCAAGGTGAGCGTCTACGGGACGTTCTCCACCGATCTCGAGGAGACGAGCATCCTGAACTCGATCCTTGGTCGCACCGTGGACGGGACCGACGTGATCGTCACCGACGCCCAGGCGGGAATCGAGAGCACCGGATCCGGCGCCGGAAGCGCGACCTCGCTCGAGGTTGACGGGGCGAGCGGACTCGACTCTGATGCGGAGTACCACGTGTGGGTCGAACCGAGCATCATAGGGATCGTTTCGCCGGGAACGAGGCTCTACCTGGGAATAGTGACGACCGCGCCGTGAGGCGGAGTACCGCGAGTGCGGCCCGCAGCTGCGCTCCATCCGGTATCAGAACGTGTGGACCCTCGAGATCGACCCCTGCCGCGGCAGCTCCCATGATGCCGCGGAGTTCGCGATCCGGATGCCACGAAGAACTGCCCCACCTTCCTGACCGACGGCGCTTCCCCGGCTACTCGCCTCTGATCGCCACCAGCGGCACGAGGAAGCAGAGCAATACGACCACGAATGAGCCGAGCATGATGGGTGCGATTCCGATGAGCGCTCCCTGCGGATACGCGATCTGCAGTGCCACCCGTGCGCTCCAGAGCGCGGTCATCGCCGCGAGTTGTACGCGCATCACGAAG
>CAZZIE010000164.1:0-8569 GCA_964654185.1 uncultured Spirochaetaceae bacterium
CGGCGCGCTCGAGGTCACAATGGAGGTACGCGCGACTGCGGACGGGCCATCCGCCGAGGTGACGGGCGAGGCGCGGATCACATCTCCCCTGGCACCTGCGCTCACCCTGATCGCCGATGTCGTACCTGCCGATGGCGGTGTGGCTCTCTATCTCACGGAGGTGCAGATCTTCACGAACTGGGCCAACGGATGGACCGAGGGGCGCTATGAAGCGTCCGGGAATCTGCGTCTGGAGCCGGCTGCGGAACCCGAGGGCGCGGGCGGTGGCGGCGCGGAGGCGGTTGGTCTCACCCACACCGCCTACTCCGTTACCCTGGCGGACCCGCCGCAGCTGTGGAGCGTCGTAGAGGGGGAGATCCGCTACTACGACACCTACTTCCGGGGCGACGACGGCGTGGCGAAGGTGCGCGCCCGGGTGGATCGGTTGCGCGAGCTGGCGACGCTGCTCCGGGAAGAGACGGGCTTTGCTCCGGTGTACCCGGTGGGGCGTACGGGGCTCCTCGAACGGGTCGGTTTGGGCGGCGGTGACGGGGCGCCGGGCACCGGCGGCACCGAACGATCGGAGGCGGACACCTTCCACAACGCGGTCTTCCCCTTCCTCTTTCCGGAGGTCGCCGGCGAACCGGTACCTGAGGGGCCGACCCGGATCGGCTCGGACATCGTCTGGTCGATTACCTACACGGAGAATCACTTTCCCGAGAGATTTCGGCCCTTGCGAGACAGCGGCACGCTGTTTCGGGACTACGAGGAGGCCTTCGGGCTCTTCTACAGCTTCTACAACCTTCCCTACCTCATGACGGCCCTCGACGGAGCCGTTCTGCATCTGGAGTAGCATCATGGAAACACTGACCATGCGAGAGCTCTTCGACCTGGGCGGGTGGGCCATGTGGCCCCTCCTGGTCTTCTCGGTGGCGACGATCAGCCTTCTCATTGAGCGGGCGCTCTTCCTGCTGGTCCACAATCTCAGCGTGAAGGACATCACCGCCGCGGTTCTGCAGCGCCTGAGCGAGGGCGACACCGCGGGAGCCCGTCGCGCCTGCGAGGCGGAACCTCGACGGAAGGTGGCGCCCCGGATCATCAAAGCGGGCCTGAACGCCGTCTCTCTGGGAGAGCACCGGATCGAGCGCGCCCTGGAGGCGGAGGCGAGCAAGGAGGTGAACACACTGCAGCGCGGGTTCGACCTTCTCATTGCCCTCGGGTCGATCGCCCCGATTACCGGGTTCCTGGGCACCGTGTCCGGCATGATCTCGGCCTTTCAGTCGATCGCCAACGCCGCCGACATCAACGCCCAGCTCGTCGCGGGAGGCATCTTCGAGGCGCTCATCACCACGGCGTACGGCCTGGCCATCGCCCTCCTGGCAATTGCCGGGTACAACCTCTTTGCCTACTTCGTCGACCGCTTTGCCGCCAATGTGGAAGAGGCGGGGAATGAGATCATATCGATGCTCCTGAACGGCGACGGGGGAAACCGGCCGGTGACCGGCTTTGCCGCCGGCGCGGCGGGGCCCGACGCCGGCGGAGTGGGGCCGAACGCGCCCGTGGAGCGCTCACACCCGGACACGGCGGAACAGGAGTAGCCCGGTGAAAGTCCGGCGACGCCGCAAGCGCGGTATAGACATTGCGGACTCCGGCGCTCTGAGCGATCTGGCATTCCTTCTCATCATCTTCTTCATTGTGATTGCCGTCTTCAACGTGAATCTCGGCTTCATCCTGGGGCTTCCCCGGCCGGACAGCACCAGGGTCGTGAATACCGAGGACCTGGTGCGGGCCACATTGAGTCCTGCCGGGGGGCTCCGCACGGGAGGAACGGGCGCCGGAGGGACGGAGGTGACAACGGACCGCCTCGAAGAGATTCTCCGGGAGCGCCGCGCCGTTCGGCCCAACATGACCTTCCTGCTGACCATTAACCCGGAGACCCCGTATCAGCGCGTGGTGGATGTCGTCGGGGTCGTCCGGCGGACCGGAGTGGAGCGATTCTCCTTTCGGATGGATGGGGCGCCGGCGGGTGCAACGACGCAACGGGGCAGGATGGGGTCGGGAGGCACGACGGGGTCGGGAGGAGCCGCTCAAAGCGGAGGCTCGGGCGGAGGCTTGCGCCCCGGCGACTCGCGCCCGGGGGACTCGGGCGGGGGCTCGCCATGAAGGTTGCCCGCTCCCGGCGCCGGACGGTGATCGTCTCGGTCAACGCCATGTCGGACATCGCCTTTCTCCTGCTCATCTTCATCATGCTCATCTCCCTCATCAACTACCGGCAGGAGATCCCCATCGCGTACCCCGAAGCGGAAGACCCCGAGGTGACCGAGGCGGACAGGAACGTCGAGATATGGGTCACCCGGGAAGGTCGCCTCTTTCACGACGGCGATCGCGTCGACCTCCGACAGGTCGAGGGCATCATTGCCGACGCCGTGGCGGAGAATCCGTCGGTCCGGGTCCACATCCTCGCCGACCGCAACACTCCCTACCGCCACGTCAACGGCGTCGTGGAGGTCCTGCAGCTCCTGCAGCACCGGGTCGTATCCTTCGTCGTGGGAGAGACGCGGTGAGGGGCGGCGACTGGCTGAGGAAAAACGGGCGGACGGTCATTATTGTTGCCGTCGCGGCGGGGCTGCACGTCTACCTCCTCTTCACCTTCGTCATCCGCACCGAAGGGCCGGAGCAGCGCGAGGATGTGACGATCTTCCGCATGGTTGACGTCCAGGAGTACGTTCCGCCGCCACCCGAGCCGGAGCCCGAGCCGCCGGAGCCGGAGGAGGTGGAAGAGCTCCCCGAAGAGGAGATCGCCGAAGAGGTGATCGAAACGGAGGAGGAGATCGAGGAGACCGAGGAGCCTCCCCCGCCCCGGCCGGTTGCGCCGGGTCCGCCCTCACCGCCGGAGATCGACTATCTGCCGCAGCACATGATCTCGGCGGCGCCGCAGATCCCGATTGACGAGGTCCGGGAGAACATTGAGTACCCGCCCCTGGCCAATCGCCAACGCATTGAGGGCGTGGTCTATCTGGAACTCTATATCGATGCTGAAGGTGCGGTCCGTGACATCAAGGTGCTTCGCGACCCCGGCTACGGGCTGGGCGATGCCGCGGTCAAAGCCTTCGACGGCGTAACGGTGGTTCCCGCTGAGGCAAACGGCGTCCCCGTGGCGGTGCGGTTCCGCTTCCCCGTGCGCTTCCAGCTTCGGTGAGCTCGCCGCGGACAGATCAACCGGGCGTCTGCGTTGCAGCGTCTTCCCTCGGGCCCTGAGGCACGCCGTCATGAGATCGAGGCGCGTCGTCGCCGTCCTCGAGACCATACCGTTGCCAGACGAAGGCCAGATCGCGGCGGATCTCGTCCTCACCAATACCGAACTCGCCGAGGGGCTGGTTCACGTGACGCTTGCGGTGGCGCCGGTGACGCCGCTCCCGGAAGGTTCGCCAGAAGGGGTCCCGCGGCGTAAGCTCTGCGAAACGGAAGAAGCGTCCCAGGGCCTTCGGAAGGTCCTCTGCGATCTCCTCGAAGGGCAGAATCAGCAGCTGATCCTGCGGCAGCTCGTCCCGGACCTCCTCGAACTCCCGGTACAACGCAACGCACCACTCGTACTTCCGGCGGAAGTAGAGCGTCTGCTCCTCCGACGTGAGAAGCGGAACGACGAAACGTCCGGCAAAGGCGAGGTGGGAGCGGACGCTGTGCTCCGGTGACCGCACCACGTAGACGACCCTGGCGTCCGGGAACACCCGGAAGAGCTCCCGGAGACGGAAGACCGAGGGATTGCACTTCAACACAATTCGATGACGCCCGGTCGCTACCACCTGGCGTTTCAAGAACTCCCGGTAGAGCCGAACCGAGGCGAGGCGCTGGCGCCGACTGAGCCACCCAAGACGAAACCCGACGGTGGCTACGTCCGGATCGGTCAGGAGCCAGGGGCAGTTGAACGTGAGGATCTCGGTGTCCAGGCGATGCATGAACAATCCCTCGTCCTCCTCGACACCATTGATCCTGATCTCGTGGCCGTACTCCGAGGACTGGACAATGCTGACGTCCAGGAGGTTGAGCACCCAGACGAAGGGGGCGAGAATACGGCGCTGAATGAGGGAGGGAAAGAAGAGCTCCCATGTGGTGAACATCCCCGCCGTGTGGGAGCCGAAGACCTGCCGCTGGAGGAAGCTCGTGCCGCTTCGCGGGTGGCCTACAATGAAGACCGGCCGATCCAGATTGACCCGCCGTAACTGCGGAAAGAACACGTGATCGAGATACAGGAACGCTCTTGTTGTCACCTGCATCACCGGTCCGAGGAGGAGCCAGAAGAGCGCGTTTCCGTAGCGCCGGTGTCTCCAGAACACGCGGATCAACATCCAGAGACGCGAAACCGTACCGCGGTAGATCGGATTCATGCCATCATCCATTGCCAGATGTCCGGCGCGTTGCGCGCCTGGACCGTAACGTCCGCGCCTAGACCGTAACGTCTCTGTGCGGGTCCTCCTCGGACGAGGGGCCCGCGGTCGTCTCCGCCGACTCCTCCGCCCCCTCCGCCGGCGCCTCCTCGGTGGCCGGCAATACCCGATGCAACAGCCGCTCCGCCGTAAGAACAATGAGCGCCAGCACCGCCATGAGGTAGTAATCGAGAAAGCGCCAGCCGATCAGAATGGTCCCGATGGCCTCGCGCGGCAGGATAGTCGAGAAGAGGAGCAGGAAGATGCCTTCGGCACCGCCGGTCGCTCCGGGAGTCGGAACGAAGGACATGACGGCAAATACGAGCCACTGCAGAATGACCACTCTGACCACATCCACCTCGTACCCCAGGCTCATGGCCAGCGCGGAGACGACGGAGTATCTGGCAATCCAGTGGATCGCCGAAAGCACCACGTTCAGGGCAAAGCGGTTCTTGCCGCGCTTGATCATCTCCTCGTAGAGCCGCTTGAACTCCTTCCAGAAGGTGCGGATGCGACGACGGAACTTCGGCATGGCGGTGGTGCGGCGAATCAGGATCACCACGACGATCAGCGCCACTGCGATCGCCCCGATGATGGCGTAGACCCACCACTGAGAGAAGACATCGGTCGTGACGATCCGTCCGAGACGACTGATGTTGAAGGCGGATGCGAACACGAAGGCGATGGGCATTCCCACCAGGTAGAAGGTGAGGTCCTCCACCGCGGCGATCGTGGTCAATGAGGTGGACTCGCCGAAGGAGACGCCCTTGCCGTAGAGCATGCCCGCCTTGACCGGCTCTCCGCCGATGATGGTCGGGCTGACGGCGGCACCGAGCTCGGACATGATGGTTATGCGGAGCCCCTGACGGAACGAGAAGGGATGCTTCAGGAAGTGCATCCAGTTCATCAGGCGCAGGGTCTTCGTAATCCACGGGGTGAGTCGCAGCGCGGCGGCAAGGAGGAGGAAGCCGAGAGTGAACTCCTCGAGCCGGAGGAGGTCGCGCGCATCCGTCGTTACCAGCGCAATGACTACGCTGACGGCAACGGATATGGGGAGTACCCAGAGGATGCGGCGAACAACGGCGCGCGTATCGAAGGATGACTCGTTCTCAGAGGTTGCGGCCATAGCTTGATAGAGGAGAGCACGGCTCACGCGAGAAAATCAATACTCTGCCCGGACTAACCAGGTTGGTTGCGCCGGGACGACGATCCGCCGGTGTCACGGGCCACACCGCGCCGCAGATGTGGTAGGATAGCGAGCACGGCGAGATCGACATGGCGCGTATCAGACTGCACCTCCCCGACGAGTTTCCCTTCTCCACGGACATCCCGGTTCGAATCACCGACATCAACTACGGTGGCCACCTCGCCCACGACGCGGTGCTCTCGCTGACGCACGAGGCGCGGGTGCGATTTCTCTCGCACCTGGGATACACGGAGGGTGACATTGAAGGGTCCGCCGTCATCATGGCGGACGCCGCGGTGGTGTACAAGAACGAGGGGCGCTACGGCCAGACACTCCGGGTCGACGTCGGTCCCGGCGAGATCGGCCGGAAAGGCTTCGACCTCTACTATCGGCTCCGGGACGTCATGTCATACAAGGAGGTCGCCGAAGTGAAGACCGGCCTGGTCTTCTTTGACTACCATGCCGGAGCGGTCCGGGACGTGCCCAGCGCATTCCGGGAACGCATGGCCGCGCTCTAGCGCGTCCTCCAGAGCCTCCGCCGCCCGGAGCCGGTCGGCCGCCGGGCGGCGGCAGGGGTCTAGGAAGACCCCTGCGCGCTCCCGGCGTACTCGATCGCCTGCTGCTCCTGCTCCGGCTGTCCGTGCCCGCCGTTGGCGTTGGGCGCGGCGCCCTGCCCGTCGGCATCGTCCCGATGATAGGAGATGCGAGGTGCCTCGGCGCTCGGGGCTTCGGCGGATTCGGAGGTTGAGGCGCCGCCGTTGCCGCCGTTGGTCCGGAAGAAGGCGACGGCAGACTCCAGCATTTCCGCCTGGCCGGCGAGCTCCTCCGAGGTGGAGGCCATCTCTTCCGACGCGGAGGCGTTCTGCTGAATCACCTGGTCGAGCTGGGTGATGGACTGGGTGATCTGGTTGATGCCGGAGTCCTGCTCCCGGGCGGATGCGTTGATCTCCTGGACGAGCTCGGCGGTCCGGTGGATCTTGGGCACCAGTTCCTGGAGCTTCGCGCTCGAGTCCTCGGCAACACCGACGGTGCTGCTGGAGAGATCGTTGATCTCCGCCGCAGCGGTCTTGCTGCGCTCGGCGAGCTTGCGGACCTCCGACGCCACGACGGCGAAGCCCTTTCCCTGCTCCCCTGCACGGGCAGCCTCAATGGCGGCATTAAGGGCGAGCAGGTCGGTCTGCCGGGCGATCTCCTCAATGACGGCAATTCGCTCGGCAATGTTGCGGAGCGCCTCCATGGCTTCGCCCACTGCCTTGCCGCTTGCCTCGGCATCCTGCGCGGCCTGCTGCGCGACGGACTCGGTCTCCCCGGAGTTGTCTGCCGTCTGGCGCACCGTCGCGGTCATCTCCTCCATGGAAGAAGAGACCTCTTCAGTTGACGATGCCTGCTCGGTGGAACCCTGGGAGAGCTGTTCGGCGGTTGAGCTCAACTGCTGGCTCCCGGAGGAAACCGCGGTACTGCCGCTCTTCACCTCGGCGACGACGGAGCGGAGTCGCTCGATGGTACGCCCCATCTGCTCTAGGAGGGTGCCGATCTCGTCACGATTGCGAATGTCCGGTGTGACGGTGAGGTCTCCCTGCTCGAGGGCGCTCGTCACGGCGAGGGCGCGGCGAATGCCGCCGTTTACGGACAGTACGATCCACGCCGCTACGGCAATCGAGAAGACCAGGCTGACCAGCGCAATAATCAGGAGGGTGTTTCGTGCCGCGAGGAAGTTCTCATCGCTGGCAGCCTTGTCCCTCTCCAGGTTCGCTTCAGTGTCCGCGACGATCTCCGCTACCAGGCTCTCCGCCCGGTCGAGGAGCTCCCGTCCTTCGCCGTTGGCAAGGTCGAAGGCCTCCGCGCTCTCGCCGGCATCCGCGAGCTCCATGACGCGCTCCTGGCTGTCCAGGTAGGCGTTCCAGCGGTCGGCGAAGTCGTCCAGGACGGCTATCTCTTCCGCGGTTGAGAGCTCCCGAAGGGCCTGGCGCCTGGACTCGAGGTTCTCCCGCTCCTCGGCGATCGCCCGACGGTACTCCGTCCGCTCCATCTCGCTGGTCGCCAGGATGTAGTTCCGCTCCGCCCGGGAGATCGACAGGATGTCCTGGTTGATTCGGGCTCCGAGTTTGATGCTCTCGGCGGAGCTGTTGACGATGCCGTCGATCCGGTCGTTCATTCCGTTGAGTCGCACGATTGCCAGAATGCTCGACGCGGCGATCAGCAGCACCACCAGGGTGAACCCGCCAATGAGCCGGGCTTTTATGGAAATCTGCATGTTGTCCTCCTTGATCTCGATACGGCGGCTGTTCTTCGTGCCGCGCCCCGCGCAACACCGTCTGGCGACACCGCCGGGCAGAGCGCCCCGCGGGGCGGCGGCTCCGCCGGGTGCCCCGCAGGGCGGCGGCTCCGCCGGGCCTGCGCAGCGCGCCCGTGCCGCTGTACGGGATCACTGCTGTATTAGGTTTAGTAGCCTTTATAAGTTTATTAGAGGTAATAAAGATCAGGCCGGGTGATAATAGGTAGTGCAGGCAAAGTGTGGCGAGGTTTGTTCTTACAGCACCTGAGAGTGAAACCTAGAGGCCGCCGGACAGCTCGGAAAGCCACAACGTTGCGGCGTGGACGAGCTCGGAGGCGCTATCGAGGCCGAGCTTGCGCTTGATGGACTCTCGGTGAGTGTGCACGGTCTTCTCGCTGATCCCGAGGGACTCGGCGATCCGGGCGGAGGATCGCCCACGCCCGAGCAGGTGAAAGACCTCGAGCTCGCGGTCCGACAGATCCGATGCGGGATCCGCGCCTGCGCGCCCCTGGAGGAGATGGTCCACCATGGTGCTTTTCAGCTCGTCGGGAACGAAGCGATCGCCATTCAGGACCGACTCGATTGCCCGTCCCACGTCTTCGGAAGTGTCGTGCTGGGTAACGTAGCCGGTTGCGCCGGCCTGGAGCACCCGCGCCGCCAGCGCTCCGCTTCGGTACGGGGCGACCACGAGTATGGGTACCCGGG
>CAZZIE010000165.1:0-8505 GCA_964654185.1 uncultured Spirochaetaceae bacterium
ATGATACGGTCTGTCAACAACAATCTGAGGTTTGTGCTATACTCCCCTTCAATGGCACAGGAACAGCAGCAGAACCAGTCCCCCGGCGCCCCGGCGCGACGATCCCTTCACCGCAAGACCATGGCGCAGGAGATGGCCGACACCCTGACTGAGGAGATCGTTGCCGGGCAGCGGCAACCCGGCGACGCCCTGCCGACGGAGCCGGAACTCGCCGCGGAGTTTCAAGTCAGCCGCAGCGTCGTCCGGGATGCGACGCGCATCCTGGCCGCGCGCGGTCTGGTGGACGTACAGCACGGCAAGGGCGCCTTTGTGACGAAGTCGCAACTGGAGGCCTTCGGAGACGCCCTCCTCCTCGCGCTCCGACGAGAAGGAGCCTCCGTCTGGGACGTGGAGGAGTTCTTCAAGATCGTCTGGCCCGAGGTTTTTGCCCTGGCGGCGGAGCGCGCGACGGATGAGGACATCCACGCAGTCCGCCTGGCAGCCGAGGAGTACCTGCGCGTCTTCGCGGAGATAACCCGGGCCACCGTGGAGGAACAGCGCTCCGCGACAACGGCCGAACGCGAGGAGATGCACCGGAGTTACGCGGTCTTCCTCAATGCCACTCTCGCCGCCTCGCACAACAAGGTGCTCGCCCTTCTCTCTTCGCCGTTTCAGGCGGTACAATCGATCCGGGAGTGGGAGTCCAGCACCGCGAGCGCGGACGAGCTCATCTCGGTGGAGTCGGGCGCGCTGCACCGTGCGGTGGAGGCGATCGAGGCCCGGGATCCGTCGCACGCCCGTGCGGTCGTGGCGGAGTTCTTTGACCTCCCCTCCGAGGCGGTGCAGGCCATGCAGGAAACGCCCGTCGGCGAGGTGCCCCACATTCCGACGGACCTCACCGACTTCGTCCGGAATCGCCTTGACAACCAGGCGACAAAGCGACACAGGGACAAAGGCACGTAAACATCGACCCAAGGAAAGGAGATTGGGACATGAGGAGATTGATCGGCGCAGCAGTTATGCTGATGATGGCAACGGGCCCGCTCTGGGCGCAGCAGATGGGCCCGACGGACGTATTGGATCGGCTCTTCACGGCGGGGGCCGATGCGGTTCAGTACACGGAGCAGTTCACGTCGGCGTTACCGGCGCCGCAGTTGCAGCAGGTCCTCGATCAGATCTCGGGACAGCTCGGGGAGTATCGGGAGGTTCGCGGAGACTCGAATCCCTACACGGTGGTCTTCTCCGGGGGGACCGCGACGACGTACATCCAGCTGGACAACCAGGGGCGCCTTGCGGGATTGCGCTTCACCCAGCTCGTACCCGCGACCGGTGATCTGGACGAGGCGGTTTCGAAGCTCCGGGATCTGCCCGGGGAGACGGCGGCTCTGGTGACCAGGAACGGCGAGTCTGTAGCACAGCATAACGCCGGCGAGGCGTTGGCGGTCGGCTCGACCTTCAAGCTGGCGGTCCTGGCGGCGGTTCAGGATCAGGTTGCCGCGGGTGATCTGGCCTGGGATGAAGTCGTCACCCTCCAGGACGGGTGGCGCAGCCTGCCCACCGGCATCCTCCAGGATTGGCCCACCGGCGCCGCACTGACGATCGAGACCCTGGCAACGCTCATGATCTCCCAGAGCGACAACACCGCGACGGACGCGCTCATTGACATTGTGCGGCGCCGCACGGTCGAGGAGTACGCTCCCAACAGCCGGCCCTTCCTGACCACGCGGGAGGCCTTCGTCCTGAAAGATCCCGACAACGCCGATCTCAAGGAGGAGTTTCTCTCGGCATCCGAGAGCGCCGCGCGCCGGGTCCTTCGCGAGACTCGCGACAAGCAGCTCCCGGAACCGGGCCTCTTTGCCGGTGATCCCATTTCTCCGGAGATCGAGTGGTTCTTCTCGGTCGAGGAGCTCTGCGGGCTCATGGAGCGGGTCGCGGAGCTGGATCTGACGACAGTGAACCCTGGAGTCGTGAGCGACGATCAGTGGCGCCGCGTCTCCTACAAGGGCGGCTCCGAACCGGGGATCCTCAATCTGACCACTCGCCTTGTCGCCGAGGACGGCACGGTCTACTGCGTCTCGGCCACCTGGAATAGAAGCGACAGCGCCCTGGACCAGACCGCCTTCTTCACGGCGTATCAGGGAATCATCGGGGCGCTGGAACCTACTCAGAACCTTGTTGACGGTGAACCGGCAAGTCCCGTTGTGAACGGAGCTTAACGCGTTTCATCAGCGAAAAGCGACGTTCGCGGTCCCGAAGCGCACCAAGTCACGATGCTGTCGTGGTTTCCGCCGACTTCCATCAACAGGGTTGCGGGTAGGTTCGGGGTGCTGGAGGAGTGGTCGCGCCGGCGCCCGCCGCTACGTTCAGGGTGCTACCCTACGTCCGCGCCCCACGCGGTGAGGCGCCTCTCAATGAAGTCGACAATGTACTCGTGGGCGTGGCGGCCGCGTCCGGAAACCTCCACCGGCTCGCCGAACTCGACGTGGATGGCGCACTCCGGACGAATGGGTCCGAAGCCGCGGATGAGACCGCGCTCCCCCCAGAAGTCGCTCTTGATGGCCATGGGAATGGCCTTCACCCCTGCCGATGCCGCGAGCTTGGTGCCCAGCGAGTTGAAGGAGGCGCGCCGAAACTGCGGGGTCCGGGTCGCCTGAGGAAAGATGATGAGGGACATGCCGCGCTCCAGGCGCTTCGGCCCCTCTTCCAGGACGACCTTGAGATCATCCCGGGCATTCTGCCGGGCAACCGGAATGGGATCCCGGCTTTCCAGCACCGGTCCCAGAAAGGGGTGCCTCATCAGCTCCGCCTTCACAACGAATGTAACCGGCATGAACGGCACAATGAGCACGGGATAGACCTGCGTCTCCAGAGTGCTCATGTGATTGCTCACGAAGACGAAGGGCCCATCCGCCGCGTTCTCCCGGACGTGCTGGAAACCCTTAATGTCGAAGCGCCCGCCGTTGCGCTCAATGATGCGCATTACGTTGAAGGAGCTCTCCGCCCAGTCCTCATCCGTGTAGGTACCGAAGCGCGCCGCCATGGAGGTGCGCACCCCCTCCACGAAGTACTGTGGATAGAAGAACCACCGCCACGCCCCCGAGAGCGCCCGCAACAGGGGCTTCGGAACATCGGGCGGCGTCTGGTAGCTGTCGCCGGGGAAATATGTCTTCATGACGATGATTATGGCACACGCCGCCGATGCGTTACACCGCCAAATCCGCGGCGCGGACCATCGGCAGGACGAGGCCGTTCCACGAGAAGGGGTGAGCGCCGCCGCCTTCACTTCCGTCCGCATGGAAGTACTCGTACGGCCCTACTCGCACAACCGTTGCGGCGGCGCGACGGGCCAGCTCCGCGGCGTCCTCTTCCCGACCGTAGCGGCGCAGCAGGCGCCATACGCAGTAGTTCATGTTCATCCATGAGCAGGGCCCGCGCCACAGGAGCCGGGCCAGCCCCTCGCGTCGCTCCGCCGAGGAGTCGACGCGGCCGCCCTCCGTGGCACCGCTTTCGCCGCGACCGCCGTCCGCCACGGGGGACATGGTGTACCGCGGCAGGTGGTCCTTCCGGAAGGTGCCGCCGGGGGCAAGGTGCCGCTCAACCAGATCGCCCGGCTCGGGCACCCCGGCGGGCCACCGCTCGGCGTCACCCCGGGCCCCCGGCGGCACCCGGTTGCTCGCAGCGCCTCCGTCCCCGACCAGTCCCACCAGCAGGGGCAGCACCCCGCTCAGCGTCGCGGTCCGGCACGTCCGGATGGCGGCTGCATCCCCGGCGCCGCCGATCCACCGTTTTGTGCCGATCCACCGTCTTGTGCCGATCCATCTGCTTGTGCCGATCCACCGCGTCGTGAAAAAGCCGCGCTCTTCCTCCAGGAACGCCTCCAGGGTCGAGGCCACGAGCTCGTCAATGCGGTCAATATCGGGCAGGGCCTCCCGCACCGTTGCGGCATCCTCCCTCGGGAGCGACGCCGCGGCCGCACGAACGGCAACCAGACCCACGAGATAGAACGCCACCACAGTGATGTCGAAGACCACCGGGATCCCGGCTGCCCGGACCGCGGCGGGGTCCCAGCCGAGCCTGGTCAGGCGGCGTCCGAGACGCACCATGGCGCGCACCGTGCCAACCGTGCCGCCGTAGATCTCATCGAACTGCGGCGACCCGTCGGTGCCCGACTCCAGGGGATGCAGAATGACCGGTACGTGCGAGTACGGATACGGGAGATCCGCCAGGGTTCGTCGTTGTGCCAGGGCGGCGAGTGAGCGAGCCGCGGCGATCAGCAGGTCCGCCGCCTCACGGCCCTTTACCGAACCTGAGGTAACGGCATCCGCCGCAGCCCAGGCGTGAACCGGCGGGTCAATGAAGTGCGACCGGCCGCCGGGGGCGTAGGTATTGCCCAGAAGCGCGAGCTGCAACCTGCGGCCCGGGCCGTGGCTCTCCTCCGGATCGAAGCGCGTCTCGTGGGGCACCCGGCCGTCCGAGTCTGCCGTGGCAAGGAGCGTCTGCACCTCGGCTGCAGCCCGGGAGGCATCGATCTCTTTCAGGAAGAAGTAGTGCCAGGCGCTGTCCCAGGCGAAGATGCCGGTGTAGAAGCCCGCCGAAGGCACCAGCACCGGGCCGTAGGGGGTCTCCGTTTCCAGCCCGGCGGCGAGATCGCGGACAAGCTCGCCGATGCGGTCCTCGCCGGCGCCCACGCGGTCACTCGCCATGGCGCGCCCCGCCGGCGGTTCCCCTTTCGGTGCCGGAGCCCGCGGCATCAGCGGCGCCTCCGGCGTCACTTCCGGGCGCCGCCGCCCGGCCGAGTACCGTCGGGTCCAGGCCGCCCCGGTCATCCGGGTACCGCAGCATAATGATCACGGATGCCACCGCAAATGCGGCGCCGATGGGACCGGTGAGACGGATGCCCAGCGGATCCGTGGGCGTGTTGCCGAAGAGATCGAACAGGAGGCCGCTTGCCAGGGTAACGACGCCGATGACGCCCTTCTGCAACAGGCCCTGGAGGCCGTAGTAGATCGCCTCGCCGGGATTGCTGCCGTCGGGGAGGCGGAACTCCGCCAGGTCACCGATCATGGCGTTCGGCAGAACCAGCAGGCCTGAAAGACCGATCCCCGCAAAGACCATGACGGCGGTGCCGAAGATCGCCTCGCCCCCTTCGACGCTCGGAATGAACCAGATGAGGACAAGGGCGACCGCCATGATGGCGGCGCTCGCAATGACCGTGCGTTTGTTGCCGAAGCGCCGCGTCGCCAGGTTCACGAGGGGAAAGACGACGAGGGCCGTGCCCAGGCTCGCCCCCAGCGCCACCGAGGTGAATCCCTCGTCCTGTCCCATGAGCACCGTCACGTAGTAGGGAATGCTCACGTTGATCATGATGAAGCCGCCCCAGAAGGTGTTGATCCCGATGAGATAGATGCGGAAGGCGCGGTTGGTCAGAGCGGCCTTCATGGAAGAGATGAACTTGAGCGATGTCGGAGCGTCACCGGCGCGTCTGAACTTCCAGAGCGCCAGCGGCGTCACCAGGAAGGTCACGGCCGCCACCACCATGAGCACCGCGACGGCGGGCGGGAAGGCCCCGGAGTCGAAGACGCCCGGAAGAGCATCCGCGGCCGCCCCGGCGGCACCGTCGACGGCGGCACCGGAACCGGTGGCGGCGCCCGCGGCAGCGTCACCCCCGGCGCCACCACCCGCTCCCGCGGCGACGCCCTCCGGCATGGGCCGGGATGCGAAGGCCTGGATCAGGAGCCCCGCCGCAACCGCGGCGCCCGCCGTTCCAACCAGGTTGAAGAGCGCAGATGAGGTGGCCAGGCGCACCCGGCCGGGTCCGTCCCGCCCGAGATCCGCAATCAGACTGTTGAAGGGCACCGCATATGCAGTGAAGAGAATGTAGAAGAGCCCCAGAAGCACACCCAGGATCACCACCCGCAGGGGCAACGGTCCGACATAGACCGCATCCACGAAGAGGAGCAGACACACTGCGGCCAGGGGAATGCTCGTTGCCAGCAGGAAGGGCATGCGCCGCCCCGCAGGGCCGCGGGCGCGGTCGGTCCAGGCGCTGACAAGGGGGTCCGCCGCGGCGTCGACGAGTCGCCCGACCAGCCAGACGGTACCGACGATCGATGCGGGAATCAGGGTCCGTCCGACCGGCGGCGCCAGGAAGTAGAGGAGCCAGGTCTGAACGACAATGTTCACCAGGGCCAGGCCGGTATTGCCGACTCCGTATCCGATGGTTCGTGCAAAGCTCAGTTGTGTCGATTTCATGGTTCTCGCCGCGTTATATTCCGCCGCCGCCGCCCTGTCAACCGGCCGCCCGACCGGACGCCGCCGGCGCTTCGTTGCGGGCTCGCCGGGGTCATGGTACCCTCTTCGCATACAGCTATGAATCACCTGCATCTGAGCCTTGCATCCATCCGGCGCCTCCTCTGCGCCCTGGTCGTTGCGCTCTGGGTGGCCGCGGCGTCAACGCTTGCAGGCGCCCAGGAGTCGAGTTCCGACGCGGCCGACCCGTCCCGTCCCGGGGGACCGCAGGATCCCCGGAATGCCGCCACGCGCATACGGCGGCGGCCCAACATCATCGTCATCCTGTCGGATGATCACCGGTACGACTTCTTCGGATCCATGGGCCACTCCTTCATTCAGACGCCGCACCTCGATCGCCTGGCCGACGAGGGGGTGCGCTTCACCAACGCCTTCGTCACGACAAGCCTCTGCAGTCCCTCCCGGGCGAGCTTCCTCACCGGACAGTACGCCCACACTCACGGCGTGCAGAACAACTTCACCCCCTGGAACCCGGAGAACCGCACCTTCATGGAGGACCTCGCCGACGCCGGGTACGCCGGCGCATTCATCGGCAAGTGGCACATGCCCGGCGGCCTCCCGAACCTCGACAACCTGGACGAGTTCGTCACCTTCACCGTCCAGGACGGCCAGGGCCGCTACTTCAACTGCCCCCTCATCGTCAACGGCGAGGAACAGCCGAGCCGCGTCCCCTACCTCACCACGGAGCTGACCAACCGCGCCATTGAGTTCGTCGAGGCGCGCCGGGACGAGCCCTTCGTGATCTACCTCTCCCACAAGGCGGCGCACGCCAACTTCCTGCCGCCGCCCGAGCTTGAAGACTTATATGACGATGCCGACGTCCATCTCCCCGACGACGCCCACCCCTTCATCCAGGCGAGCAAGGGCCAGATGGTCCACGGCATTCTCCAGCCCATCCCGGACATCGTGCGGAGCTACGCGGAGACCATTACGGCAATGGACGCCGAGATCGGCCGCCTCCTGGACACCCTGGATGACCTGGACCTCACGGATGACACCATGGTCGTCTACACCTCCGACAACGGCTACATGTGGGGCGAGCACGGCCTGGTGGACAAGCGGTGGGCCTACGAGACATCGATCCGAATTCCCTTCCTGGTCCGCTACCCGCCGTTGACGGGCGACGTGCCGGACAGCGGCGGTGCCGCCGGCAATGGTGCGGACGGTGCGGGGGAAGGTGCGCTGCCGCGGGAGCTGCCCCAGGCGGTGCTCAACATTGATCTGGCCCCGACGCTCCTGGAGCTCGCCGGGGTCGCACCCTCCCGTGAGATGCACGGCGAGAGCTGGCTCGGCTACCTCCGCGAGCCGGACCGGCCGGGGCGGGAGGCCTTTCTCTACGAGTACTACCTGGACTTCCCCTTTCCGGTGCCGCCCATACGGGCGGTGCGGACCCCGCGGTACAAGCTGATCGACTACGACTCCCGGCGGCGGGATCAGCTCTTCGACCTGGAGGCGGACCCCGCAGAGGAGCGCAACCTCCTCCGGCATGAGTCACCGCCGGGGCTGGAGGAACGTCTCCGGGATAGGCTGGACGAGCTCCAGCCGGGAGGCGGGGAATGAGCACCTCTGAGAACCGCGGGACCCGCCGGCGCGTATGGGCGGCCGTGAGCGGGGCCGTCGGCATCGGCCTCATAGGAGCTCTTGGCTTCAACTTCGGCGCCGGAATCAATCCCTACGGAACGCGGGTGGGCGTGGTCACCGTCGGCGCCCTCCTGAGCGTCCTCGGCGCAGGACTGGCTCCGGCGGCAATCTACCTGATCGCCCGGGCGGGAGGGTGGCGGGCAGGCGCGGCGGTCGGCGCGGCGATCGTGGCGCCTGCGGCGTGGTACCTGAAGGAGATCGTCCGGATGAGCGAGTACCTCTCCGGCGGCCTCCTGGCCTACGGCGCCCTCCACCAGGTCTACCTTGCGGTGTGGGCGTGGATTGCCGTACTCCTGGGAGGGACGGAGCTCATCCGCCGACTCCGCGCGAGTTCGGGGGCGACGGGGTCGGCGGCGACGCGATCCGGAGCAGTGCCCACGGATGCCGGCGGTCGCCCCGGTCGTCGCGGCGTCGCGGGCCCGGTGGTCGCAGTTGTGATCGGTCTGGTCGGACTGCTGCTCTTCGTGGGCGTCCAGGGCGGCGTCCTCTACGCGCAATGGTACATGGCGGGGTACGCGGCGCTGTTTCAGTAGCACCTCCGCCGGTAGCGACGCTGGACCGCTTGTCACGACGCGC
>CAZZIE010000166.1:0-601 GCA_964654185.1 uncultured Spirochaetaceae bacterium
GGACTCCCAGTAGCCGCCGAGGACGGTCTTAGCCATGACGCCGGTCGGCCTCCCGCTTCCGCTGGACTACCACGGCAGCTCCCGGCCCTGGTAGTCGACGAAGATCGGGCTTTCCGTGGTCAGCCCGTCGATGACCTGCATCATGCCGTGGACCGACTCCTCAACCGAGAGGGCACCGCCGGGACCGCCCATGTCGGTGCGGACCCAGCCGGGGTGGAGGGCCACCGTCGCGACGCCGTCCTCCTTGCAGTGGAAGTAGAGCAACTTCGTGAGCATGTTCAGGCTCGCCTTGGAGACGCAGTAGGGTACGACGCGGCCGCCGCCCTGACTCGCAATGCTTCCGGCAGTGGAACTGATCATGACCGCCTTCCCGTTCTCGCTCTTGCGCAGCAGCGGCATGAGCTCCTGCAGCACTCTCAACGGCCCGAGGACGTTCACGTTGAAGACGCTCTGGATGTTCTCCTCGCTGATGTCCTCCACGCGCTTCTCGTTGTCCCTGGTATTCGCGCCGGCATTATTGATCAGGATGTCGATGCGATCGCTCTGCGATGCGATCTCCCCGGCTCCTGCCTGCACGGACTCGCGATCCGACACGTCCATG
>CAZZIE010000166.1:611-8483 GCA_964654185.1 uncultured Spirochaetaceae bacterium
GGTTCCGAACGGTCCCGAACACCCGGTCCTCCGCACCGAGATATCCCCCGACAAGTCCAAGGCCGATCCCCCGGGATGCCCCGGTCACGCAAACTGTCTTCATGTCCTTCCTCCTGGCAGTACACTGTGCGTCGGCTCGTCGGCACGAAGCGGCGCGCGTTTCCCCGCGGGCGCGTTGCGCGCTTCCGCGCCGGCAGAGCCGATCACGGTCAAAGGTACGGATGGGGAGGGCTGGGAAGAAAGCCGGGAGGAGGCTCCAGGTGCAGGCCGGAAATGGAGCGGGACCGGCCGGAGCCGGTCCCGTGAGGTGTGTTGCATTACGCTCGTGAGTCCCACCGGCGATCCGGCGCCGTGCCAGGCGGCCGCGCGAAACTCACGGATGGGCTAATTGCCCGCCTGAGTGCCAAAGGTGAAGGAGATGTCCCAGGCGTCACCGCCGTTCTGGGACACACCAATGTTCAGAGTGCTCTCGACGGAAGGCCCGCGCTGTCCCCCTTCGTCCGAGAACCCGGCGGTCAGCGTCTGGGGATCAATGTTGTCGTAGGTCGGTGCGGCGTCGAAGATGTGGTAGGCGTACGCCGCGCCCGAGCCGGCACCGGCAAAGGGTCCGTCTCCGCCCGCGTAATTGCTGAGGGTCGTCTCATCAATCACGCCGAACTCGACGAAGGAACCCCGGGTTTCAGTCACCGCGGATGCACCACCGAACTCGTAGCTCGCACTCCGCGGTTCGTCGGCGTGTCCGGAGAACTCATCAATGTCGATCCACACCAGTGGCCCGGTGCCGGTCAAGCCGTCGGCACTCGCCGTGATGTCCCCACCGTACAGTACGATTCCATAAACGTACACGTCGCCGTCGGTGTCCAGGTCTCCCTAGAAGGCGGCGCCGGTAAGCGACACCGTGGTGTTATCGGGAAGCGTTATGGTGCCGGTACCGCTGTAGAAGGTGGCGGAATCGAGAGGTGGCGCAGGTGGAGCCCAGCCCCCCGTTATGGGGCCGTCGGCAGCTGGATCGGTGGTGTAGCTCCAGTCGATGGACCCGTCGGCGTTCACGGTGAAGGAACCGCCGGTGATCTCGACCACCCGGCCAGGTAAGCCGTCGGTACCGCCGAGATCGTCACTGAGCATGACAACCTGGCTTGAACCGCCGCTTGGATACTTCTGCTGGTCGCTCTGTTCCAGAGCCAAGTCGATGTAGACATAGGCTCGAGCCGACTCGATACGGTAGCCGTCGCCGTTCGCGTCGTCAAAATCATAGATTGCTTCGGCAAGGCCGTCCTCGGGAAACGATGCCGGGTTCTCGTAGTCAACGCGGATGGCAATCTTGCGGTCTTCGAAGCTCTCTCCGTCGAAGGCAGTAAGGGAGGTGATGTTTCCATCCGGAGAGACCGTTCCACCGAGGTATCCGACGGTACTGTCCGCACCGTCCCAGGAGTCGGCGAAACTCCAGGGCACATCAGCCAGTACGAAGGCGCCGTCGCCGTTGGCGATTTCCTGCTCGATCTCAGCCCGAGCGAGATTCTCCAGCGCAATCCACTCGCTGCCGCTCGGAAGATCTCCGTTGGCAATCGAGTAGGAGTCGTTGGCAACGTCATACGTAGCCACGAGCTGATTCCACCCGGGGGCAAGCAGGACATCAACTGTCACGGGGGCACCGTCGGATTGAGCGGAGTCGCCGGTCAGTCGGGTCACGCCATCAGAGTAGATGTACCACGCGTGCGTCCACTCGCTGGCGGTGAACGTGCCGAATAGAACTTCGTCGGCTCCGTAGATCCAGACGTCCTCGAAACTGGCATAGAGCTCCAGGAAGCGGACACCCGCGCTGGAGTTGCTCAGAGTCAGGTCGCCCGGTACGTCCGGGCTGTCGAAGTCGGTCTGGCCCACAAGCTCGCCGGCGGCCGGTTCGGGGAGGGAGAGCTCAACAAGGGTGTTACCCGGATCGGGATCGTCCGTCACTTCGACAGCGCCGAACGGATCATACGCGACAATGCTCACGCCAAGATCAAACCCGTTAACATCCTTATTCGGCAGTGACCCCGTCGAATCCGTCTCGCTGTTGTAAGTACCCGTGAGGTCGCCCGAGATAGCCGAAAAATCCTCCGGCGTCACCGCGATCGTCTCTCCTGCAGAGACGTTGCCGGCCTCGTCCACGGCAGCGACGGTGAAGGTGTACTCGGTGCCGTTGGTCAGGCCGGTGGCGACGTACTCACCCACACCCAGGCCCACCTCCTGTGCTTCGGTGCCGCCGGGTTCCCAGGTCACCTGAATGCCCGCCAGGTCCTCATCAGTCGGGTCGGTCCAGACCAGGGCTGCCGTGCCGCTGGACCGGGCTGCAGCGAGCTCGGTGACTTCCGTCGGGGATGTCGTATCCCCCGGATCCTCGTCGCCACCACCGTCACCGGGACCGCCGAGGAGTCCGGGACATCCGGCGAGTATCACCACGATTCCTGCAAGCAGGGGCAACCAAAGCAAGCGTGTTTTCATCCATCTCCTCCAAGAAGCAATGAATTTGTGTCGCGCTGCTCCATGGAAGGCGGTGATACAGATTGGCGGGTTGAACACAGCAGCACATAGAAGAGTATAACACTAACCTTAGCGTAAAACTCAAGTTTCCCCGTGTAGGACACCATGCGGGCGGCCCGGCGCGAGTTATCGGGCGGTAGGCTCCGCTGCGAGGTCGGACACGAGGAGCTGGCACAGTGAGGTGGTCACGCGATACAAGTCCACGTTCCCGTAGTTGGAAAGGACAATGAGTGTGGCATCCAGGTCGGGAATGTAGCAGACCTCGGCGCCGTAGCCATGGCAGGAGCCTGCGTGCCAGTACATGGAAAGAGAGCGGCCGGCGACTTCGATCTCCCGGATCGAGAGACCGTAGCCGTACCGGACCTGCGGGAGGGCCGGAACGGTGCGCTCCGTCAGGGAGGTAAAGCTGAGGGGCGCGTCGGCGGGGGAATCGGCGAGGTGGCGCATCCACTTCTGCAGATCCCGCGGCGTGGAGACAAGGCCGCCGGCGCCGTAGCCGCCGGAGTAATCCGGCCCGCGCGCCCGCACCGGCGGATCCGTCGTGGCGTAGCCGACCACGTAGCCCGGCATGTCGCCTCGGTCGATCTCGGTGTCAATCATCCCCAGGGGGACGCAGAGCTCCTCCCGGATGAACTCCCGGAAGAAGAGGCTGGTCACCTCCTCCACCACGCGCGCCAGGAGATTGTAACCCCGATTCGAGTAGGCAAACTCCTCCCCCGGCTCCTTGTCGCTGCCGAGACCGGAGGTGTGCGTCAGCAGGTGGCGCAGCGTGACCGCCGAATCGAGCTCCGTCCCCGGCAGATACGTCCCCGGCAGATAGGCCGCCGCGGAGTCATCCAGAGACAACAGACCGGCATCGCGGCAGAGCAGCACCGCGGCACCGGTGAATTGCTTCGTGATGGAGGCGACACGGAACTGCGAACGTTCGGTAAAGGCGACGCCCTTCTCGACGTTCGCCCAGCCGTATCCCCCGGAGAAGAGCGCCTGGCTCGAGCGGTCAATCAACACGTATCCGCTGAACTCGTCGCGCTCGGCGAGAAACGTCAGGTAGGTGTGGATGCGCGTCGCCGGATCCTCCCGGGCGACAGCGCGTCGATACGCACGGGAATGGGTACATCCCGCAAGCACGGGAAGGAGCGCGCAGAGGAGGAGCGCTGCGCAGACCGCGCGCAATCTGCGCCTTTCTTCGCGTCGTTGAGCGTCAGCTCGCATAGGTCCCGTCACCATCGATCTCCTTGTCATTGTGTCCCGGGATCCACGGCAGGGGAACCCCGGCGCCCCTTGCAGCTTCTCGGCTGACCAGTACCCTGTACGAATGCCGAACAACGACGCAGTTACGAATGCACGGAGCTACTACGACGGGAAGGACGCCGACGGGTTCTACGCCACCATCTGGGGCGGCGAGGATATCCACATCGGCATCTATCAGGACGAGAACGAGTCGATCCGCGAGGCGAGCCGCCGGACGGTGGCGACCATGGCATCTCAGGTCGATGTGAACGCCGACAACCACGTCCTGGACCTGGGGGCAGGGTACGGCGGCTCGGCGCGGTACCTGGCCCGCACCTTCGGATGCAGCGTGACCTGTCTGAACGTCAGCACCGTGCAGAACGACCGCAACCGCGAGCTCACCACGGCGCAGGGCCTGGACGGTATCATCGACGTGGTCGAGGGCAACTTCGAGGAGCTCCCCTTCCCGGACGAGTCTTTCGACATTCTCTGGTCCCAGGACGCCATGCTCCACAGCGGTGACCGGGCCCGGGTCGTCGCCGAGGCGGCGCGGGTCATGAAGCCGGGCAGCGTCTTCATCTTCACAGATCCAATGCAGGCCGATGCTGCCGCTCCTGAGGACCTCCAGCCCGTCCTCGACCGGATCAACCTCTCCTCACTGGGCAGTCCGAGCTTCTACCGAAGCGAGGCGGCACGCTGCGGCCTCACGGAACGAAGCTTCACCGATCTCACGCCCCACCTGGTCCGCCATTACACCCGGGTCCTGGAGGAGCTGGAACGGAACGAATCCCAGGCGCGCGAGATCTCCGGCGACGAGTACGTCGACCGCATGAAGACCGGTCTGAATCACTGGATCAGCGCGGGCTCGACAGGCTCTCTGGTGTGGGGGATTTTCGTGATGGACAAGAGGTGAGGTGCAGGTAGAGGCCGCGGCCGCGCACTGCCTCGCGTTACTTCACACAGGGGCCGCAATGGAATCACGCCTGCTTCCAGACGTGCCCCCCGGCGTCCAGGATCTCCCGCCCGAAGATGGGGGCGCGCTCCTTCAGTCCGTCGATGAGTCGCCGCGACGCCGCGTAGGCGCGGTCGCGGTGGCCGGTTCCGACGACAATCATGACCGGGTACTCACCCACCGGCACGTGTCCCAGGCGATGCCGGATGAAGGCGTAGAAGAGCGGATCGGCTGCCTCCTCCGCGACCTCCTCGGCCAGCTCCCGCACTGCCCGCACCGCCATCTCCTCGTGTGCAGTGAAGTCGATCGCGGTAACCGTCCCGTTCTCGTGTTCGTCGGCACGCACCTGTCCGAAGAAGGTCACGATTCCACCGAGACCGGGCACCTCCTGCCAGGTGCGGTACACCTGCAAGGCAAGCTCCGGCGACAAGGGCTCATGCGAAAACAATAGTTCAACGTCAATGTGGCGGTTCTGCATGATGGCAGCTCCTGTGGATGACCTCTCGGCTTGATGACCCGTCAGCCGCCGGCAAATGCCGGCAGCAATGCAATCTCCCCTGCACTGTTCACGACATCTCCGTCCTGAAGAAGCCGGGCGTCTACGGCGATTGAGAAGAACGCCCCCTCGAGATCGGGGTAGAGCTCGAACAGCCGCGCCCGCAGCTCGGACGCGGTAACGGGGTCACCAAGGTCGACAACGGCTCGCTCGGCGTCGACCAGCTCGACCAGGGGGCCGAAAAAGCGGATCTCCGTGTCAGCCACGCGTTCCTCCCGATCCGTCGGCACCATTCGTTGCGTCGGTGCGGGCGCCGGCATCACCGACGTCCAGATCAATACGGTCCAGCGTGAGCGCTCTTCCGTCGTAGACGTAGAGGGCCTCCGGCACAGTGATCTCCGTACCGCGTTCGAGCCACTCGAGCAGGAGACCGACCTGCATGCACGCAATGCTCGTGACCACATGCGGCATCATGGGCTTTCCCGCGGGCGGCATGGACCGGAAGTCGGGTCCGTACACCGCCTCGTACCCGGGACCCTGGCCGGGGAAGAGCACGACCTGGCCGTACCACCCTTCAATGCCGCCGTGGACCACGGGAATGCCGTGAGCTCGGCGGATGTCCTCCAGACCCGCCCGCGCCTCGAAGCTGTCCAGGCAGTCCATGATGATCCGGTCCTGGTCACGGGCGGGCGACACCCCGCCGCGCCCCGGGGCGTCGTCGCGCTCCGGGCCGCCGTCGCGAGGCGAACCGTCGTGCACCCGGGCAAAGCTCTCCGCGCTGATCCGCTCCTGATGCGCATCCACCCGGATCTGCGGATTGATCGCCTGGAGCTCCCGGGCGGCGACCTCCACCTTTGCCATACCGAGGTGTTCCGGCCGGTACAGAATCTGCCGATTCAGGTCCGGCTCATCCAGGATGCCCGGGTCCCAGAGCTCAAGGGTGACCGGCGCCAATCGCGCCACGATCTGCGCAACGTTCGTCCCCAGCCCGCCGACCCCGGCAAGGACGATGCGGGTATTCGTGAGGCGCTCCCAGGCACCGTCGGAGAGGAGCGGCCGGTGCCGGACGTAGCGATCCCGGGCACCTGCCGTGGTTGCCTCAGATCTGCGTTCACTCATGGCCGCCTCCCCGCAGGGTATCTACGGCGTGGGGCAGCACCGGAATGAGAAGGGCCGTACACTCCCGGGCGCCTGCAACCGAGCCGGGAAGGTTCACGAAGATCGTGGACTCCCGGATGCCCGCGTATCCCCTCGAGAGCATGGCCGTGGGTGTGGCGGCGTAGCTCTCGCGACGCAGCGTCTCAGCGACGCCCGGAAGCTCCCGGTCACAGTGGCTCCGCGTCACCTCCGGGGTGATGTCCCGGGGGCCGAGCCCGGTGCCGCCGGTGGTGAGTACGACGTCGCTGGTTTCGCCGGCGGCGGCGAGCGCCCCTGCAAGTGCCTGTTCATCGTCCGGGACGATGCGCGCCTCCACCCGGCTTTCCGGGAAGGCCTCCCGGAGCGTCTCGACCACCGCCGGGCCGGACCGGTCGGGATACTCCCCCCGGGAGGCGCGGTCGGAAACGGTGATCACGGTGAAAGCGAGAGGCGGTGCGGCCGCGGCGCTCACGAGTCCCCCTCGGACTGCGCGGCGTCGGCCGCGGGGCCGTCGGCCGGCGTGGCGCCCGAGACGGGGCTCGCCTGATCGGATTGCCGAGGGTCGGCCGCGGGGCGCGGTCCGTCGGCATCGATCTCAGTCTTGGTCTTCTCTACGAGCTCAATGTCACCGATGCGCATGTTCTTGTCGACGGCTTTGCACATGTCGTAGACGGTGAGGGCGGCGATCGAGACCGCCGTGAGGGCTTCCATTTCGACGCCGGTCGGGCCGGTGCAGGTGGCGGTGCCTTCAATGGCGACGCCGTCGTCCTGGAGGGTGACTTGCACGTCGGCGTGGTCGAGGGCGAGGGAGTGGCAGAGCGGGATCAGCTGCGGCGTCTGCTTGGCGCCGGTGATGCCGGCGATGCGCGCGACGGTGAGGACATCGCCCTTCTCGATCTGGTTGTCCCGGATGCGCTCGACCGTCCCTGCGCCCAGATAGATCTTTCCGCGCGCCCTGGCGGTGCGGCGCACCGGGCGCTTCGTCGAGACGTCCACCATGCGCGCCCTGCCCCGGGCATCCACGTGGGTGAGGTCGGGGGTGGCGGAGTCGCCTGCGGAGTCGGCGGCGGCGCGGGGCGGTTGTTCCCTGCCGCCGGCGCGACCGCCGGCGGGGCTTCCGTGAGGGCCGGTTGATTCGCGAGCCATGGCGTCAGCCTCCAATGGAGACCATGGAGCGGTTCGTGCAGGCGGTACCGCGGAAGGGCTTTGCCGTAACCGCCGCCAGGATGGCCTCCTCGATATCGGCAAAGTCTACCGGAAACTCGTGGTTGCTGTGGAGGCAGGGCTTGAACTTTCCGTCGGAGGTGAGGCGGAGTCGGTTGCAGTTGTCGCACTTGGGCGGCCGGTCGAAGGCCTCGTAATCCACCTTGTTCCGGTCGAGATGGTAGAGACCTATCTTCTGGAGGATGATTCCCCGCTCATCGCAGAAGGCCTGCAGGTCGGCCAGGTCGCCGGCGGCATGCGCAATGGCCCCGGCTGCGCCCTGCGATGCGGCTGCGCCCGGCGGTGCGGCTGCGCCCGGCGGTGCGGCTGCGCC
>CAZZIE010000167.1:0-8481 GCA_964654185.1 uncultured Spirochaetaceae bacterium
AACTCCGCGGGGTTACCTTACCAAACCACTCTCGCGAGGCGACCCGGGCCATTGGGGATGGTCGTAAGCATCGATCCAAATTGAATTTCTCGGGTGGGGGCGGGGGGTGACGCCGGCCGGGGCGCTTCCTTGTCACGCGCCGCGGGCAGCACGATACCCGAGGCGGGAGGAGATGGCTTGTGCCGCCTCGGTGACGTGTGCAGCCAGTTCCGGGATTCGGTTCGGAGTAATGCGTTGGGACGGCCCGGAGAGACTCAATGATGCGAAGACGTCGCCGCCGTGGCTGGAAATCGGAGCTCCAATGCAGCGGAGATGCTCCTCATGTTCGGCGTTGTCCACGGCGTAGCCGGTTTCGCGAACTCGGCTGAGCTCTTCCTTCAGCGCTTTCTTGTTCGTAATGGTGTTCTTCGTGAATCGCGGCAGGCCCTTCTCTGCAATGATGCGGTCCTGCTCCTCTTCGGGAAGGTACGCCATGATCGCCTTCCCGACGCTCGTGCAGTGCAGCGGTGCCCGGACCCCGATCACCGAGTAGGTCCGCAGTCGCTTCTTTGACTCCACACAATCGATGTAGAGGATCTCGTCGGCATCCAGAATCGTCAGATGGACCGTCTCGTCCACCTGCCGGTTGAGCTGCTCCAGGTGCGGGTGTGCCACGCGGTAGATTGTGAGCTCGTGTTGCGCCTGGTGGCCCAGCTCAATGAGGGCCGTACCAAGATGGTATTTCTGTGTTGACGAGTCGCGCTCGATCAATCCGGCCACTTCCAACGTGCGGAGGATGGAGTGTGTGCTGCTCTTCGGGATGTCGAGGTCGCGACTGATTTCCGACAGGCTGAGATTCTCGTGGGTCCCGAGTCGCTGCAGGACGAGAATGGCCTTCTGGACGGAGTTCACCACCGAAATACTCCTTCACCCTGTGTTCAGATATACGAACAGCGTACCAGTTGATCATGAGCTTCGTCAAATGCGTAGTCGCTGGGAGAGACTTATTGACCCCGCCGGTGAGCGCGGCTATAGTTGAACCATGGTTCGTGCATGAGAAGCCTGTTCTTACATATGAACAGCTCTCATGACACAAGATGCAACCCGTAAGGAGGTTCGCGTATGTCAGGAAGAAGACACACAGCCGCGACGGTAGCAGTGGTGTTTCTGTTGCTTCTGGGTCTGGCTCCCTTTGCCTGGTCTACAGGTGCTCAGGAGGAAGGGGAACCTGTAGAGATCTGGATGAATACCCTCTTCCACGGAGGTGATGCCCAGGCAATGGAGATGATCGTCGAGGAGTTCAACAACACTCACGACGACATCATCATTGATCTGACACAGGGAAGTTGGACGGAATACAACGCCCAGCTCAACAATGCCGTTGTCGCCGGTGAGGCGCCGCACATCGGTACGGTGTTGAACTTCCGCATGGTCGACATGTACCCGGCGCTTACACCGCTGGACGACTCGGCGGCGGGCGACTTGCTGGAGGAGTACGGGTTCGCCAGAGACGACTATGTCGACTATGTGTGGGATATTGCGAATTTCGAGGGCAATCAGTACGGAATTCCCCTCGACAACACGCTCCTCGGTATCTACTACAACAAGGACATCTTCCGTGAAGCCGGGCTCGACCCGGAGAATCCGCCCGAGAACATGGAGGAATTCGTCGAAGCGGCGAATGCCATTCAGGACGCCGGCTACTACGCCTTCCATCCCGGCGCCTACGGCCAGCCCCGGTGGTACCGCCGCATGTGGTACATCCTCCTCTGGCAGCAGGGCGGGCAATTGATTCAGAACGAGCAGGCGGCATTCAACAATGAGAGGGGTGTGACGGCCCTCGAGACGCTGGTTTCGATTCGAGAGCGCGGCTGGAACGACCCCGGTACCAACGGCGCCGCTCAGTTCGAGGCGGAAGAGCTCGGGATGCTGCTGAACGGGACGTGGCACTACCTGGGGCTTTCGGAGGTGCCCTTCGACTGGGGGATGATGGGTATGCCGACCTTCTTCGACGAGCCGGCAACCTGGGGAAGTAACCACTTCCTCGTAATCCCCAAGCAGCCCTCCGGCAGTGAGCGGGAAATCGAGGCTGCCGCCCAGGCGATCAGGTGGATAAGTGAAAACTCTCACACCTGGGGCATCTACGGCGGTCACGTACCCATGCGCAGAAGTGCGCTGGATTCGCAGGAGATGCGAGACTCCGAGACGTGGGACAAGACTCTGGAGACCTTTACGGACATGTCCTTCGGCGGGGTCTACCACAGCCTGCCGCTGCATCCGAAGATCAACCAGATCAACGATGCAATTCAGCCCTTCATTGATGAAGCCTACAACGGGACCATGAGCCCGCAAGAGGCACTGGATGAGGCTGAAGAGGCGGTCAACAACGTGCTGAGCGATTAGCACAACGCCCGAGCGTTCCCAGACGTTCCCCCGGTGCAGGGCCCGAAGGCGCTGCACCGGGCTTTCCCTTCGTTGCTGGATTTCACCATCTGTTGTTCCGGGGAGCACGTGCACACATGAGAAATCTTGGGATCCAGGCTCGAACAACGCGTGAAGGCATTCTCTTCATCCTGCCGTACGCCGCACTGTGGCTGCTCTTTCTATTCGGGCCGCTCGTATTCGGCCTTTTCATCAGCCTGCACGAGTGGGATCCGCTCCGAGGCAGCACCTTCATCGGCTTCGGCAACTATCTCGATCTCTTCAAGACGCCCCGGTTCTGGAACTCCTTCTTCGTAACCTGGAAGTTCATCTTGATGGTGATTCCCGGGATCATTGTCATTGCTCTCGCGGCGTCGCTGGTCCTGCAGTTCGCCCGCTTTCGCGGACAGGAGCTCTTCGAGTCGGTGTTCTTCTTTCCCTATCTCCTGAACGTTTCCATCATCAGCATCATCTGGGCGTTGATGAACGACCCGGACATAGGGGTATTCGGTCACTTCTTCGATCTCTTCGGTGTCGACCTGCCGCCGCTTCTGAACTCGAAAGTGTGGGCGCTCCCGATGATTGCGGTTGCCACGACCTGGTGGCTCGCCGGCTATCGGATGATCGTGTTTCGTGCGGCTCTCGCCTCGATCCCCCGGGAGCTCTACGAAGTGGCGAAGCTCGACGGCGCCGGTCCCTTTCGAACCTTCTTCTCGATCACTCTGCCGCTGCTGCGTCCGACGCTTTTGTTCACTCTGATACTCACAACGGTGGGCGGTATGCGCACCTTCGGCCAGATCATCCTGATGACGTCCGGAGGTCCAGGCACCTCTACGGAGGTTCTTGCATTCTACATGTACCGCGTCGGATTTGATTTCCTGGAGTTCGGCAGAGCGGCCGCCGTGGGGTTCATAATCTTCCTCATCATCTTCGCCATAAGTATGGTCTTCGTCCGCGTATTGCGGTTGGGAGGTGAGCTCCGATGAGCACCCACACCGCCCTCAGCTATCGCCGTTGGAGCGCCGGCACAATCGCCAAGACGCTCGGGTGGTTCCTCATTGCCCTGCTGTGGTTCTTTCCCGTGCTGTGGCTCGTGGGAAAGGCGTTCACTCCCACCGGCGAGATTCTCAGACACTCGGAGCGGCTGATACCGGAGACGTGGACACTGGCGAATCTTGTGGCAGTGCTCGTGGAGTGGCCCTTTCTCCGGTGGGTACTCAACTCGTTGCTTGTGACCCTGGGCGCCCTTGCCGTCACGATCGTGGTGTCGCTCATGGCGGCGTACTCCTTCGCGCGTCTGCCATGGAAGGGGCGCAATGTGGTCTTCATTGTGTTCCTGGCATCCATGTTCATCCCGTGGGAAATCAACGCAGTGCCGCTCTACTTCGTCGCGAATGCGTTGAACCTGTTGAACACACGACCGGGAATATTCCTGCCGATAGCGGCCATGCCCGTCGGCATGTTCCTTTTGCGGCAGTTCTTCATAAACATACCGCAGGACCTGGAGGATGCCGCCAGAATCGACGGCGCGAGCAGTCTGGGGGTTCTCGTCCGGGTCTTCATTCCCATGTCGATTCCAGCAATCGGTGCCTTGACCATCTGGGTTTTCATCTTTGCCTGGAACGAGTTCTTCTGGTCCCTCATTGCACTGCAGCGCTCCTACATGCTCACCGTGCCGATTGGCCTCAAGACCATCATGGGAGCGCAGAACATTGAGTACGGGAATCTCTTCGGCGCGTCGCTGTTGGCGCTGATTCCATCTCTCCTGGTGTTCGTCACCTTGAGGCGTCAGATCATCAAGGGCATTTCGCTGTCGGGTGCAATCAAATGAAGGATGATCGATGAGTTTTTCGCTTACTCCCGGCGTGTGGCCCACCATGCTGACTCCCTTCGACGACCGCGGCCGGGTAGACTATCGCGCTCTGGACGAACTGACCGATTGGTACATCTCGAAGGGAGTCGCCGGACTCTTTGCGGTCTGCCAGTCCAGCGAGATGTTCGAGCTCACTCTCGAGGAACGGGTCGGTATTGCTCGCGCCGTAATGGAGCGTGCGCGGGGGCGCTGCGGCGTGATAGCGTCGGGTCACATTTCGGCGGAACCCGACCGGCAGTCCGAGGAGCTGAACGCAGTTGCGGAGACCGGCATCGACGCACTCGTCCTTGTGGCCAACCGCCCCGCTCTGGAGGCGGAATCGGACGCTGTGTGGCGCGACAACACGGAGACACTCCTCAGCACGCTGCCGGCGTCGGTGCCTCTGGGAATGTACGAGTGCCCGTATCCGTACAAGAGAGTGCTCAGTAACGAGCTCCTCGGCTGGCTGGCGGAGACCGGACGCTTCTTCTTTCTGAAGGACACCAGTTGTGACCGCTCCATACAGCGCGAGCGTGCGCAGACGGTGGAAGGCAGCCCCCTCCGTCTCTACAATGCCAATTCCGCAACGCTGCTGTACTCGCTGAGGATCGGATACGCCGGCTATTCAGGTGTCATGGCGAACTTCCATCCCCACCTCTACGTGTGGCTCTGCCGACGCTTCGAGGAAGCGCCGGAAGAGGCGGAGAAGCTTCAGGCGTTCCTGGGTATTGCCTCGGTGATCGAGAGCCACGGATATCCCGCAAACGCCAAGCAGTACCTGGAGCGGGAAGGACTCTCCTTGCATCGCATGACCAGGGTGCGGTCTCATGAGCTTCGAGACGACTGGATGGCGGAGCTCGACGAGTTGCGCCGGTTGACCTCTATAATGGAATCAGCAGTACCGGTTTCCACAGCGGCGAACGGTCCGGAGTAGTGATGTTTGAGTCAAGCGCCAACGTTCCGACTCGTGTCGTGAGAGAGATCACCCGCGAACCCGCCATTGTCCATTGTTCATCTGTGGCGTGCCTCAATGACCGCATTGTTACCGTCTGGTACGAAGGCCCCTACGAGACCGCCCGCAATACGAGCATCAGAATGTCTTCGCGCCCCCTCGGTGTTGACACTTCAGAGGGCCGCGCCGCGTCGGGACCCACTGCGTCGGGGAGGGCTGAGTCGGCAAACGGCGAATGGGCCGCTCCGCACACGGTGCTTGCGCTCCCCGAGGTCCCACTGGGAAATCCCGTAATCTGGACTGAGGGTGAGCGCGGCCTGCGCATGCTCTTCTCCGTGCTTATGGGAGAAGCCTGGACCGAGAGCACTCTCGCTACCTCTTTCAGCGCAGACGGCGGGGAGACCTGGGGAGCGCCGACGATCTTCCTTGCGCGACGCGGCTTCATGGGCAAGACGCGACCAGTTCACAACCGAGACGGGGAGCTGGTCCTGCCGATTTACGACGAGAACATGTACGCACCCTTCGTGGCAATCACCCCTTCAGTCACCCAGCCGGAGAAGACCCGCGTCGTCGCCGAAACAATGGCACGCGGGAAGGTCATACAGCCGGCGATCGCCGCCCTCTCGAACGGGCACCTGCTCATGCTCGGACGCTCCAATCAGGGCACCATCTGGCGCAGCCACTCGCCCAATGACGGGTACAGCTGGAGCATCTGCCGCGCCACGGCGCTTCCGAATCCGGACGCCGGTATCGACCTCATCCGTCTCTCCGACGGGGATCTTTGTCTGGTGTGGAACAACTCCGCGGTTGAGCGTACTTCGCTTTCGGTCTCCCTTTCCTCCGACGATGGTGAGAGCTGGTACTGTCTCCGGGACGTTGTGAGAGGCGACGGCGAATACTCCTATCCGTCGGTCACGGAAGATGCCTTCGGGGTACTCCACATAACGTACACTGAGGACCGCTACCGGATACTCGAGGCGGAGGTGGCGACGGACTGGGTTCGTGACGGGAAGTTGGCCGAACCACTTCGGACGAGCGCTGTCTCTCACGAGTGATAGGGCATGAAGAGGAGGGCAACCGTGAGCAGGACAGGGCCGGACGGTTCACCGGTGCGCGTTGGAATTGTCGGCGCGGCGGACTGGCTGCGCCGGTATCATCTCCCGGCGATTCAACACTTAGGTGCGGAAACGGGACTCACCGTCTCCGGGATCTGGAACCGCACCCGCGAAAAGGCGGAGCGTCTCGCAGACGAGTACTCCCTGGCGCGAGTGTACACCTCGCTGGACGATCTGCTGGCGGATCCTGAGATCGATGCTCTCGTCTGTGTGGTTGATCGACATGCTGCATTTGACATCATCCTGCGTGCGGCGACCAAGGGCGTCCCGCTTCTCACGGAGAAGCCGCCTGCCGACACTGCGCGCAAAGCTGCAGAGCTTGCGCGAACCGTCACGGTCCCCAATCTAGTCGCCTTCAATCGACGATACGCTCCATTCCACCAGACGTTTCGCTCCCAGCTTCCTGCGGAAAAGGAAATCAGCCATTTTCAGGCGGACCTGTTTCGACGTCGCCGGAACGACCCCGTCTTTGTGCTGGAAACCGGCATTCACGCCATCGACTTTGCGCAGTATGTGTGCGGTCCTATGAGCGAGTTGAATGCCGTCTACCACTCCGCAGGTGATGCAGACGCGCCCGACAGCGTGGCTCTCTGCCGTTTCGAGTGCGGGGCGACGGGTGTTCTCCGCTTCTTCCCCCACAGTCCCGTCGGGGAGGAACGCTACGAGGCACGCGGCACCGGATGGTCGGTATCGCTGTCGTCGGCGCAGGCCTATACCCATACCGAGCACAGTACCATTGATGTTGTACGGGAGAGCTCCTCGTCCGGGACCGTCAGACACTCTATTGCTGAACATGATGCCGACAGGCTTTCGACGTCGGGGTATCTGGATCTGTATCGGGAGTTTGCGCGGGTCGTGCGCGGCACCGCAGAGGCTCGCAGTACTCTAGAGTCCGCGGCCTCGGCAATGGAGATAGCGGAGCGCCTCATGGGGGCGAGCTCCGAGTCCGTTGCCGGCGAGTGAGCAATGTGAACGAGCAGGTGGGAAAAGACCGGGAGGGTGGCCGACCAAGAGCCGGGATCAACACCGACCGGCGTCACTGGGAGTACCTCTTCTCCCCGAACACCCGAGCCGCCCTGCACGATCTTCTGGCAATCAACGAGGATCTCATTCCCCGTGACAGCAACGACGAAAACGCGGTCGCCGAGAGCGTTCGCGGCGCGGAAGCAATCATATCGGCCTGGGGCGCACATCCATTCACCCCTGCGGTACTCTCCGGCTGCCCCGATCTGAAGCTGATCGTGTACGCCGGTGGCTCGATCCGGCACCTCATTACTAACCACCTGCGAGAGCACGACCCGACGGTGTGCACAGCAGTCCACATGAACGCACGTCCCGTCGCAGAGTTCACTCTTGGGATCATTCTCGCCTCCCTCAAGGATGTTTTCACGTGGGACGAGCGGCTGAAACGCGCGGGGCCGGCGGCGTGGCGGCGGGAGGAAGAGACCTTTACCGGGGGCTACTACGGTACGAATGTGGGGCTACTCGGATATGGCCGGGTGACTGAGTATCTCATTCGACTCCTCGCTCCATTCGATTTCAATGTGTTTCTCCAGGACAGACATCTCTCCCGGGCCGACGCCCGGCGGCTCGGAGTCCGGCTTGCCGGTGTCGATGAGATCATGTCGCAATGCGACGTTGTCTCCCTGCATCACGCCGCCACTGAGGAGAACCGACACCTGATCAACGAGAGGAACCTGAGTCTCATGAAGCCTGGTGCCCGTCTCATTAATACTGCGCGTGGATCATTGATCCATGAAGACGCCCTGGCGGAGCGCCTGCGCACCGGCGAGCTCACCGCCTATCTGGATGTTACCGATCCCGAGCCTCCCCGTCCGGGCCATCCCTTTTACGAGCTGCCGAACTGCATTCTGACGCCCCATGTCGCCGGCTCTCTGGGCCGGGAAGCCTGCCGGCTCGGCGACTACTGCCTGCGCGAGGTTGAGAACTGGCTCGCCGGGCGCCCTCTCGAAAACAGCGTAGACCTTTCAGAACTGGATGAGCGGGCGTGAGAGCGAAGCCTGTGTCGGCAAGGGACACATGATAACAGACGATATATGAGAAGGCCGGCTGAGAGCCGGCTCGTGTACGCGCATGGCGACATGCGCGCGGCGCTTGCAGCGCGTTGGGGCCATGGCTGATGGGCGGATTGACACGCAGGT
>CAZZIE010000168.1:0-8415 GCA_964654185.1 uncultured Spirochaetaceae bacterium
GATAGAAGATGGTGTTGAGGGTATTGAGAGGTATCTCTGCCCGTTCAGCGAGCCACGGCCGCTTACGCTGCCGCTCCTCCAGGAGGTCATCTATTCGGCGCAGTACCGGATCCTTCTTCTCTTCGGCCACAACTACCTCACCCACTCGAAGCGATCCGGTCGACGAATGCCCTCGCCCAATACTCTGCCGTGCCCATGCAGACCTTGCCTTGTCATGCTTGCCGTCATGATGTCTGGAGCGCTCTACTGAATCTCGCCGTGGGAGAGAAACTTCACGAACTCGTCAAACTTCGTCTCAACGGCAATGTGGATAGTCTGGGGCAGATCTCCGGGAACGTCGTAGGTGAGGGCCATGACCGGGGTGGCTTCGGTGAACATTCTTCTCAACAGGGATGGTTCCCGCTCCACCAGACAGTTTGTTATGCGATCGCGATCGATCGAGAAGTATACTTCCTCATCAATGTTCCGGTGGCCCGGTGCGCCCGCCGGGAATGCCGTCAGCCATTGCGGCTTGGCAAAGTGGCGAAAGTAGAACGCCCGCTCCGTTATGAAGACGAGCCCCCACAAAGGTGCGGCGATCTCGGAGCACCCGGAAAGGCAGCGCCCCATGGCGTAGACGATGACCATCTCACCCAGTTCCTCCTCGGTCTCTTCCCAGAACTGACGGACCTGCTCATCGTCCCGCAACATAGACATGAAGTATAAATCCTCCTAATTGGGTGTCAAGCAAAGCGGCCCCGGCGGCCGAAGCCGCACGGGGCCAAGCATGCGCACACAGTTTGGTAACGACTTCGGCGGCAACAGCCGCCGAGGGTCCTTTCGCTTCGGGGTGCGGCGTCACTTGGCGAGCCGTCCTCCATCCACGATCAACGCGGTGCCGGTCACGTAATCGGAAGCTCGGGAAGCCAGAAAGAGCGTCGGACCCTTGATGTCGTCGACAACTCCCCACCGCTGAAGGGGAATCGTCTTGAGACTCTCCGTGTAACCTTCCGGGTCGTTCCGAAGCCCGCTGCTCAGGTCGGTTTCCACGTACCCGGGCGCTACGGCGTTGACGTAGACTCCGCGGGGACCCCACTCGGCGGCGAGGGTCATGGTCAGCAGTTTGACTCCGCCCTTGCTTGCACAGTAGGAAGGCAGATCCTCAGTACCGGCAATGCTGTTATACGAGCCAATGTTGACGATCTTCCCGCGTCCCTTCTCCAGCATCACCGCCCCGGCGAGCTGGCACATTTCGAAGACTGCGGTGAGGTTGATCTCCAGGGTCTTGTCCCAGGCGTCCAGGGGATAATCAACCGAGGCGTGCCTGATCAGAATGCCCGCGGCGTTCACGAGGATGTCCACCGTCCCGAGCTTCCCGAAAGCCTCATTGAAGGCTTCCGGTATGGCGGTACGATCACTGAGATCGACCTTCACCGCGTGAACCGCAGGCCCGGTGGCACCAATCTCGTCGGCGGTTTCCTGAAGCTGCGGCGAGATATCCATGACGGCAACTTCGGCGCCGTGATCGTGGAGCCCCTCGGCAAGGGCCTTCCCGATGCCGTTGGCGCCGCCGGTCACAATCGCTTTCTGATTGGTCAGGTCGAACAGGTCGGTCATGTCGTCTCCTCGTTCAGTGCTGCGTGGCTCGGGCGGCGCTGTTGGAGGGGGCCGCCGTACGCCCCCACATCTGCGCGGCTCACGCCGTCTTGCGCTTCATGTACACGTCGAACCAGACCGCCAGAATGATGACGAGGCCCTTCACGACGAAGAGGTAGTAGTACTTCACATCGAGAATGCTCATCCCGTTCGTGACGGTCGCCATGATGAGGGCGCCGAGAAGGGCGCCCCACACCTTTCCGACACCGCCGGTGAGGCTGGCCCCGCCGATGATGGCAGCGGCAATGACATCGAGCTCCATGTACTGTCCCGCCGTGGGAATACCGGCGTTCAGACGTGCGCCGTAGACGATCGCCGCCACGCCGGCGAGAAGGCCGTTGATTGTGAAGGCAACGGCGATGGTCTTCCGCACCGGCAGACCGGAGTACCGCGCGGCGGTCTTGTTGAAGCCGATCGCGTAGATCCGCCGTCCCAGTGCGGTCCGTTCCGCTACGAAGGTCAGGACGATCACGACACCAATGGCAATGAGGAGCGGGATTGGAATGCCCTTCCACTGGTTGATCGTGAAGACGAGTCCGAACACGATCGCGGCATAAACCAGGAGCTTGACGAGCATGGTCCCAACCGACTCGGTTTCCAGCCCGTAGCGCCCCCGGGAGCGTCGCGTGTTCAACGTCGCCAGAATGAGCGCCAGAACGGCAACCGCCGCCAGGATCATGCCCCACTGGGGACTCACCGAGCCCTGCCCGATAACCTGAAAGCTCGGAGGAAGGGGCGAGATCGACTCACCCCGGCCGACTCCGTAGAGGGCGCCCCGGTAGATGAAGAGCCCGCCAAGGGTCACGATGAACGACGGGACCTGCAGATACGCAATGATCAGCCCGTTCAGAATGCCGATTGCCGTGCCTACCGCCAGAGCCGTGATGATCGTCGGGACGACGCCGAACTCCTGCGCCCGCATGAGGTGAGCGGCAAGGACGCTTATGAAGCCCATTGCCGATCCCACCGAGAGGTCGATGTTCTCCGAGGCAATGACCAGCACCATGCCACATCCCATGATGCCGAGAATGGTCATCTGCCGGAGCACGTTGGACAGGTTCCGAATGGTGGTGAAGTTGCCGTCGGTGACGATCCCGAACACCACCCAGAGCAGCACCAGGGCGATCACCATTGAGCCTGTCCGGATGTTGCCCCGGAGCCAGTCCATTATGTCTACTCGCGCACTCTTCGTTTCGTTGGCCATGCGTACTACCCGTTACTTCAGCTTTCGTGAGGTATAGCTGTCGAACCAGACTGCGCCGATCACGACAAGACCCTTTACAATGAGCTGCCAGAACACGTTGGCGTTCAGCAGGCTCAGCCCGTTGTCCAGTGTGGCGAGGACCGCGGCGCCGAGAATGGCCCCGGGGACCGCACCGGCACCGCCTGAGAGGCTCGCACCTCCGATTATCGCCGCGGCAATGGCGTCCAACTCCATGGTCTCACCGGCAACTGGTGTCGCCGCATTGAGCCGGGCGGAGTAGATGATTCCGGCAAGCGCCGCGATCAACCCGTTCAGCATGAACACCATGGTTACGACGCGTCGGGTCTTCACACCGGCATACTCGGATGCCTCCACGTTGCCGCCGATGGCGTACACGTCCCGGCCGAACTTCGTGCCGGTGGCGACGAAGTTCATGATCAGAACCAGGCCGATCAGAACCAGGACCGGAATGTGCACACCCCGGTGGGCATTCATGAGAAGCACAAAACCGAAGACGCCGGCTCCGAAGACACCCACCTTGAAGACTACCCGGCCAATCGAGTCGTGCCGCAGATCGTAGCGGATGTGGGATTGTCGCTGGTTCACGAGGACGGCGGCGAATACCACGAGCGCGATCGCCGCCAGAACAAGTCCGGCAATGCCACTGATGTGTCCCTCACTGATTGCCCGGTACGCCGGCGGAAAGGGCGCAACCGTAATGCCTTCCACCACAATGAAGTTGGCTCCACGGTAGAGCATCATGCCGCCCAGCGTGACGATGAATGCCGGCACCTGGAGGCGCGTAATGATGAGTCCCTGAATCAGCCCGATGACGCCGCCGGCGATCAGGGCCACCGCAATAGCCGGCACAATGGGCCAGCCGTTAATGATGATCAGGAAGGCTGCAACGCCCCCGACAAAGCCCAGAACCGAGCCGGCGGCCAGATCGATGTTTCCGTTTCCGGAAATGATGACCAGGATCATGCCGGTACCGAGAATCCCGAAGATGGCCATCTGCCGGACGAGATTCGAGAGATTCCGGATGTAGAGAAAAAGCCCGTCCGTCGTGATCGTGAAGAGAACGGCCAGGACAACAAGACCGAGAACCATTGCGTAGGTGCGGATGTTTGTGCGAATGGCGCGGCGCAGCGCCTCCGCCCTCTGACCGGCCGGCGCCTCGCCAATCACTGTCGTTGACTCTTGTTCGTTGTTCGCCTTGTGTTCCACCGGTTCACTCCACACCTGGTTTGAATCGCTGCATGGCGTTCATCATTTCTTCCTGATCGACCTCGTTCACCATGAAGTCACCGACAAGGCGGCCTTCGCTCATGACGAGGGTCCGATCGCACACACCAAGGATCTCCTGCAGCTCGGACGAGACCATGATGACCACCACACCGGAATCCACCAGGCTGTGCATGATCTTGAAGATCTCCGCCTTTGTACCCACGTCAATGCCGCGCGTCGGCTCGTCAAGAAAGAGCACCTTCGGCTCCGTCAGGAGCGCCTTGGCAATGACGACCTTCTGTTTGTTGCCGCCGCTGAGGTTGTTGACGATCTGTTCCAGGCCCGGCGTCTTGATCTGAAGATAGGAGACGTATCGATTGGAGTCGTGTATCTCTTTCTCTCCGTCCAACACCACCTTGCTCTTGAGCATCTTCTCGAGACTGGAAAGAGTTATGTTCTGCTTCACGTCCATTCCCGCAACCAGACCCGCTGTGCCGCGGTCCTCGGGAACGAGCACAATGCCGTGCTCAATGGCATCTCCCGGGCTGCGAATGGTGACCTTCTCGCCGTCAACGAAGATCTCGCCGCTTGCCTGCCCCGCATAGGCGCCGAAAATGCTCGACACCAACTCAGTGCGCCCCGCTCCCATGAGACCCGCAATACCCAGGAGCTCGCCCCGGCGCGCCTCAAAAGAGACGTTGGCCACGACCTTCTTCCCGGCCACGGAGGGGCTCATGACGGTGTAGTCCCTGACTGCAAAGCCGACGTCTTTCAGCTCGTGCTCGCTTCGCGGGAACAGGTTCTGCAGCTCCCGGCCAACCATCATCTGGATGATGTCGTCCTTCGTGACGCCGGCCATATCCCTGGTGCCGATGTACTCACCGTCGCGAATGACGCTCACCGTATCGGCGAGCTCTTTGACCTCATCGATCTTATGAGAGATATAGATGATGCCGACGCCCTCCGCCTTGAGCTGCCGCAGGATCCTGAACAGGATTGCAATCTCGCTGTCGGTGAGGGCGGAGGTCGGTTCGTCCAGGATGAGGATCTTTGCCTTCTTCCAGAGCGCCTTGCCGATCTCGACGAGCTGCTGCCGGCCGACGCCGAGGTTCTTCACCTTCTCATCCGGGCTGATCCCCTCATAGGTGCCGTCCGCGGAAACGGACCCCAGCCCGACCTTCTGCAGCACCTCCTGGGTCCTGCGGAACATCTCGTTCCAGCGAACCACCCCGAACGCAGTGATCTGACTGCCGAGGAAGATGTTCTCGGTAACGCTCATCTCCGGGACGAGCTGCAGCTCCTGCTGAATGCAGATAATGCCTTTCGCTTCGGCGTCTTTTACGTTGCCGAACTGCTGCTCCTCGCCGTAGATGCGAACATCCCCCTCATAGGTTCCGTAGTGGTGGACTCCGCCCAGGATCTTGATCAACGTTGATTTGCCCGCGCCGTTCTCTCCGCAGATGGCGTGGATTTCGCCCTCTCGAAGCACAAGGTTCACGCCCTTCAGGGCCTGCACACCTGGAAAGCTCTTCGAGATGTTCTTCATTTCAAGTAGGCTCGTGCTCATTGTGCGACCTGCTTCAAATCCTCATGCGCTACCGGAACCGGCCGGAGAGACGCGCTGTCCCTCCGGCCGACCCGCACTACAAGTATAGTTCCCGGACTCTAGTTGGCGTACTGGAGGCACTCTTCGGGCCATTCGCTCTGAGGAATGCCCTCGAATACCTTCTCCACCGGGTGGAATCCGTCTGCAACGATGGTTTCGCACATGTTGTCTGCCGTGACCGGCGTGACATCCACCAGGAAGGTGTCCGCTACGACCGCGCCGTTGTCCCAGGTGGTCCAGCGACCGAGAGACGAATCGATTTCCGCTGCAGGATCCTCGGCTCCGGTAGCCAGAGCGTACGCGAGCTGCATGGACGCGGTGTTCAACTTGATGAGCTCCTTGTAGACCGTCATGGCCTGGGTGCCCTGCATGATGCGCTGAGCCGCCGCGAGGTTCGCGTCCTGGCCGGAGATCGGTACCTGTCCGGCAAGCCCCTGTGATGCAAGCGCGCTGATCGCCCCACCGGCGGTGTTGTCGTTCGACGCAATGACCGCCTGCACGTCGTTGTCGGCAATGGCAAGGCCGTTCTCGGCGTGCTTCAGCGCCTCTTCCGGGCTCCAGCCCTTGCACCATTCGTGAAGAACAATGTTGATGTCCCCGCGGTCGATGTAGGGCTGCAGGACCTCGGTCTGCCCTTCCAGGTAGTAGTGGGCCAGCGCCTCTTCCGGGCCGCCGTTGAGCCAGATGTAATTCCCTTCGGGAACCAGATCCACAATGACCTGCGCCTGGACAATGCCGACCTTCTTGGCATCGAATCCTACGTGATAGTCAATGTGGCCGTTCTGAACGAGGCGCTCGTACGAGACGATGGGAATACCGGCCTCCCTGGCCTTGTCCCCGGCCGGTCCCGCCGCCTTGGAGTTCTGCGCCTGAACGATCAGAGCGTCCACGCCCTGGGTGATGAGGTTCTCGATCTGAGACACCTGCCGGAGAGCGTCTCCCTCTGCAGTCTGGACGTTCACGCTGAAGCCGTTGTCCGCGGCGTACTGCCGCCACATCTCCACCTCGCGCATCCAGCGCTCTTCCTTCAGGGTTCCTACCGAGATGCCGATCACGACTTCATCATCGCCACCCTCTTGTCCGCCCGCGGCGAACAGTGGCGCCGCAAGTGCTAGGGACACGAAAAACACAGTCAAAAGGATTACTACTCGCTTCATTCCTCTCTCCTCTTCTCCTTATTGCAAACTGAAACAGTCAGACCAATGACAATTCGCCGTGTTCCTGCAATATCACCTCCCCCGTCATAATCCCCGCCTTAGCCGGTAACGATCTGCACCTTCACCGACTCGGCGGGATTGTCCGCCATGTCGAATGCTTCCTTCGCCTTCTCCAGGGGATACTCGTGGGTGTTCAGCTTCTCCAGCGGCGGCTTCAACTCCGACAGGAATCGGAGAGATTCACGCCACACGAAGGGAGAACCGATATTCCCCTTCACCGTGAGACCCTTCGCCTGGATCTTGTGGAGGGGAACCTGCAGGTTGTCGTTGAAGTTGATGCCGGTGATCGAAACCCGCCCCGCCGATGCGGTTACGTCAAAGAGCTTCTGCATGAGGGGATCCGCACCGACTGCTTCACAGGTAACGTCGACGCCCTGCCCGTTCGTCAGATCCATGATCCCCTCGACCAGATCGACCTCGGCGGTATTGACGATATCGTCGGCGCCGAGCTCCTTCGCCAGATCGAGGCGCTTCTTCTTGTTGTCCACCACGATGGTACGGGCGCCCATGCCGTGAGCCGTGATCAGCGTGGTTAGACCAATCATGCCGGCTCCGAAAACAGCTACCGTATCACCGGCATGGACGCCCCCAATGTTCTTGATGGTGAAGTATCCGACCGTGAAGGGCTCGATCATGGCCCCTTCGGTGTTCGAGAGGTTGTCCGGCAGCTTGTGGAGCCAGTCGGCCCGCACCTTCACGTACTCCGCCATGGCGCCGTCAATGGTGAAGCCGAAGTGGTCTCCCGTCGGACACACGTTCACGAAACCCGACGTACAGAGATCACAGGTTCCGCAGCCGACGGCACATTCTCCGACGACGCGGTCTCCGATCTCGTACCCGGTTACCTGGTCACCCATCTCCACGATCTCGCCCACATACTCGTGCCCCGGAATGATTGGCCAGTGGAGCGGGAGAATGTACTCACCCTGCATGAGATCGAAGTCGGAGCGACAGATACCGACACGCTTCGACTTGAGCAGCACCTCATCCGGCTTGATTCTGGGGTCCGGCATCTCCCGGACTTCCATCTTATCTGGTTCAGGAAATACAACTGCTTTCATATTAACCACCCCTTCGGTTCTTCTGAACAGTATGAAATTGCAATGTTGTCCAATTGTGGGACCATTACGCCAATCCGTCAATGTTTTTTTTCATTTTGTCAATCAACCGGTATTTTAATACTCATTTGAGCCACAAGCATTTCAATTAGTAAGCATGTACTACCAGTGGGCGCGGGCGGAGACAGCGGCGGAAACGGGAAAGGCCGCGGGCGCCGCCACTGCGGACAGCCGGTCCGGCGGGGCGCGGCTCAGCGCGTGGAAATGGTGCAGATTGGGTGAGTAGAGGAGAGCGGGAGATGGGTGCGCCGCGGCAAGAGCCGCGGCGCCAGAGAGCTCGGCGCCAGAGAGCGCGGTGCGACGGAGCGCGGCGCGAGGGCGCATGAGAGCTCCGATCGGCACCGCCGCGTCAATCCAGCCGCACAACCTTCCGGTCCCGCACCGCCTCGGTGGCCGCAATGGCCCACT
>CAZZIE010000169.1:0-8403 GCA_964654185.1 uncultured Spirochaetaceae bacterium
CTGCCGGCGATTCACTATCTCATACTGGTAACCACGCCGGAGGTGTGGTCCGCCCGGGCAATCAACCTCTTTCTGGAGACGCTGCCGCAGCAGATCAAGCAGGTAGGCTCCCGTTTGGAGGATGTATCCGTGATCGCCAACAGTTATGACGCTTCACGGCGAAGCGATCGAAACGTGTTGGCGGCCATGAAGGAGAGCCTGCCCGACTATGTCGCCGAACCTCCAATCCCGTTCTCAAAGGCGGTGCGCAACTACGTCCTCGAACAGCAAGAGCGAGCGCACTACCTGGAACCGGTGCGAAACGCCGTATCGGACGTCGTCTCTGCGATTCTGGGGGTATCACCATGAGGAATGACAAAAACGGAGATCAATCATCGTCGGATGCCATCCAGCGCTTGATTGAGACGGACACCAAGGTTGAGAAGTCGGACGTTCTCGGGGACAAGCCTCCCCGGAAGAAGCGGACGCCTCTCTTAGGCATCGGTATCAGCGTCGCGGTGGTTGCCGTGCTGGTTGTCGTGTATCTCGTGACGTTGCGTCCGGGTGCCGCCGGCGATGAGGCCGGGGAGCCCGGCCAGGCCGTCGCGCAGGAGCAGAGCGCGGACGCCGCACCGATCGCGCCGGAGCCCGAGAGCCCGGAGGCGGACGAACAGGCCGACGCGGGACCTGAGGAAGTAGCGAGTGCCGATGAGACCGCGACCGGCGACGACGCTGCCGGGGGAGGCGGCGGAGGGTCCGGCGACGGTTCCGCTGAAGGCGGCGGCACCGCAGTGGCCCGCGCCGAGACACCGGAGGAGCGCGCCCCCGCCGCCCCCGCCGATTCGCAGGCTGAGCCGCCTGACGCCGATGCAGCCCCTGCCGAGGCGGATGCCGGCGACTCCGCGACAGGGCCGGAAGCCCCCGGCGACGAGGTGGCGGAAGGTACCGAGGACGGCGGCACCGAGGACGGCAGTACGGAAGATGGTGGCACGGACGAAGCTGGAGAGGAACCGGCGACGGAGGTGGCCCAGGCGGAACCCGCCCTCCCGGACAACGGTCCGGAGGCAAGGGAGGACGAGATCGCAGGCCGCATTACCTCGCTTTTTCGCCGACGCGAGGTTCCGCCGCCGGACGAGCCGACGGAGCCTGAGGAAGAGCCACAACAGGTTGTCCAGGAACCGGAGTCTCCAGAAGAAGCGGAGCAACCCGGATGGAAGGAGCTTACCGAGCTGGTGCCGGTTTCGGCGCGGACCGTTCGCTTCGGTGCGGTGCCGACGGACGAGATCGCTCTGGATAACGAACGTCCTCGGGTAGAGGTAGAGGTAGCGCCCTTCAGGATCGAGGAGCACGAGGTTACGAACCGTCAGTACAAGATTTTCCTCGACGACACCGGGTACGAGCCGGTTCCCACGTCGGACGATCCTTCCCGAAGCGACTACAACTGGGATCCGGAGACACGAACATATCCGGATGGTCAGGGTGACTATCCGGTGGTAAACATCACTCGGGAGGATGCCCGAGCCTACGCCGACTGGGCGGGGCGACGGTTGCCGACGGAGGTCGAATGGGAGGCCGTAGCCCGCGCCGGCGCGGAAGGAGACCTCTATCCCTGGGGCAATTCCTTCCCCGACCGGGTCTTCGCCAACTTCGATTCACAGGCGCTGGTTCCCGTTGGGCGGTACCAGCCCAACGATCTCGGGATCTACGATCTCGCCGGGAATGCCTTCGAATGGGTGGAAGATGCCTACGTCCCGGGTATCCACGACAGCTTCTCCACGGAGGCGTATCCACCGACCGAAGGGGAAGAGGGCGTACTGAAGGGCGGCGCCTTCTACTCAACCTTCCGGGAGATCCGCATCAGCTATCGAGAGAACAACTTCCCGGATGTGCGGTTCTTCGGGTACGGCTTCCGCCTGGCCGCCGACGCGAAACAGCCGTGAGCAGAGAGAGACAAGGAGAAGAGGAGAGGTGAAGTATGAAGGTATGGGGTGCCGTTCTTGGAAGCGTTGTCCTTGCGATATTGCTCGTAGGTTGCCCTGGTGCCGCGGTACGGGTACCTACCGTGGACGTAGACGGCGGTGGTGGCGCCTGGAGGGACGCGAATTTCGGACTTGCTACGGTCGTCGCTGCGGGAAGCACCGCTCAGTTCGACATGGGGTCGAGTGACGGCCAGGCGGACGAGAAGCCCACGCGTACCGTTTCTCTGACCGTGCCGTATAGCATGAGCACCCGGGAGATCACGAATGCCCAGTATGCCGCGGTGCTCACCAAAGCGCTCAAAGAGGAGCTCATCACCGTGGTAGATGGTGGTGCCGTCCGGAACGTCCAGGGGGAGAAGAAGGATCTGATCGATCTGCAGGCGGAGTACTGTCGCATCTCATACGGCGACGGTTCCTTCAGCGCCGACTCGGGCTTTGAATCGCATCCCGTTTCCGACGTGACCTGGTTCGGCGCGGCCGCCTTCGCAGCGTTTCTCAATGCCTTTGAGGAGCAGGCACAGACGTACGACTTCACCGACTGGAGCGTGAATGCCACTGCGGTCGGCTATCGGCTGCCCACGGAGGCCGAATGGGAGTACGCCGCCCGGGGCGGCGCAAGCGGAAGCGACACTGCCTATGCGGGAAGCGATACGATCGGTGACGTCGCGTGGTACGCGGAGAATGCCGGCACGGACACCGAAGAAGTGGGCGGAAAGAGCGAGAACGAGCTGAAGATCTTCGATATGAGCGGGAATGTCTGGGAGTGGGTCGGTGACTGGTACAAGAGTGACTTCTACGCCGACGGCGTGAACACCGACCCGCTCGGTCCCGACACGGGAACGCTCCGGGTGCTCCGAGGGGGAAGCGCCTTCGAAGACGCGTCGTTGGCGCGCGTCGCCAACCGCGGGAGCGCCGCACCGGATGCAAAGGACTTCCACATTGGATTCCGCCTGGTGAAGGTTCTGCCGCCGTGAACCCCGGCTTCCCCCGCCGCCCCCGCCGCGGCGGGCGCCCGTTGGCACTGCGCGCTCACTCAGGTTAGAGTTCCCCCGGTATGAGCACCATGCTGGATGAAATCATCGCATTGTCCCGGGAGTACGGACGCAGCTCCGACTGGGTGATCGGCGGCGGGGGAAACACGTCCATCAAGGACGACCGGTGGATGTGGGTCAAGGCGTCGGGAAGCGCTCTGGCGACCATTGAGGCCTCTCAGTTCGTGAAGATGGATCGAAGCAGGTTGGATGCCATCTGGGAGACCGAGTATCCCGCCGACCGGGAGGAGCGAGAGGCCCGGGCCAAGAAGGATCTCTTTGCCGCCCGCGCCGAGGGAGAGGAGGCGAAGCGCCCCAGTGTGGAGGCGCTCATGCACGCACTCTTCCCGAGTCGCATCGTCTATCACACACACCCCACCATCGTGAACGCGCTGACCTGCGCGCTCTACGGCGAGTACGAGGCGCAGCGCATCTTCGGGGACGACCTCCTGTGGATACCAATGATCAACCCCGGCTACGTCCTGGCAAGGCGGATCTACGACGAGCGGCGTGCCTATCTGGAGGAGCACGGCAAGGAGCCCCGGTTCGTCCTGCTGCAGAACCACGGTCTCGTCGTTCACGGGGAGAAGCCCGAGGACATTCGACGGGATCACCGGGAGATCGTGGACGCGATTACGCGGGTAACCGGCGGTAATCCGCCGGAATCGGCACCCCGGGAGCCCTCAGCGGCGCTGAAGCGGGCGGCGCAGCAGATCGGTGAATCGGACGCGTACAGTGGCCTTCACGTGCAGGCCCACGCGGATGAGTCCCTCAACCCCTTCATAGGCCACCGGGCAACGCTGCTCCCGGTGAGCGGCGCCCTGACCCCGGACCACATCGTCTACGCAGGCCACGCCCCGGCCTGGGCGGAGGACCCTGAGGAAGCTGTTCGCGCGGTCGCACAGTACGAGAAGCGCGAGGCAACACCGCCTAAGATCCTCGTGGTGAAGAGCGAAGGAATTCTGGGGCTCGGGACGAGCGCCGCCGCGGCCGATAACGCCTGCCGGCTCTTCGTCGATGCCGGTCGCATTGCCCATCTGGCGGAGGTTTTCGGTGGCGTCCAGTTCATGCCGCCCGAACAGGTCGAGTTCATCCGCACCTGGGAAGTGGAGAAGTATCGGCAGGAGGTGAGCTCGTAACGAGCCCCGCCACCTTCCCGTATCCCGCCGCCGTCACGCACCCCGCCGCCGGAAGTAGCAGTCGCCGCTTCGTTTGTCCTCGGCGCAGAGGAGGTCGAAGCCGGCCGTATCGAGCAGGGCCGTACACCTCTCCCGCGCCTCCGCACCGTGGCACTCCACGACGATCCGCTCGAAGCGCCGGAGCTCCGCAGGCTCGACCGACAGCGCATCGGCCTCGCTCCCCTCAATATCGATCTTGAGCAGCGCCGCCTCCTCGATCCGGTAGTGCTGCAGCACCTCCGACAGCGACACCGCCGCCACCCGCTCTGTCCGAATGCGCTCCGGGCGAATCCACGGCCGCGGGAAAGCCTGCAGTTCCCGTGAAGCGACCGTCCCGACGTGAGGATAGGTCTCCAGCACAACCTCTCCCTGCCGTGCCCCAACCGGATCAACGACCGCCGCACCCATGATCTCCACACCGCGCAGGTCATTCGCCGCCCGATTCTCCAGAAATAGATCGATGTTCACGGCCACCGCCTCGACGGCGACGATTCGCAGTGCCGGATTGCGCCGCTTCATGCGCAGGGCGTAGAACCCCTCGTTTGCTCCCAGGTCGACAACGATTGCTCCGTCCGCCACGCCGGTCCCGCCCCCGTCGCCAACCCCGCTGGCGATCCCGCCGCCGGTCCCGCCGCCGAGGTTCTCCGGCCTGAAGCCGGCCACCCGCGCGTGAGCGAGATCCCGAAAGATCTCCAGGAAAGTGTCCAGAGATGCCGGCGCCAGGTCGCTCCGGAGAGTCAGGCGGAGGGTGCCGAGTGCCGGAAGTCGTGCCGTCAACTCCGGCTCCCTTTCGGTGTCACGGACCGACCCTTCCGCGAACACCGGTCCCGGCGTTCCCACGTCGGCGCGGGGCGACGCTTCGGTCGCACGTCGCGGTGACGCCGTCTCGGCGGCGGCATCGGGATCCCACAGCGACAGCGACAGCCGCTCCCCCGGTTCGGGCAGCGTGCCTCCGGAAAGAAGGGTCTCCCGGTCCCGGCGGATTCTTTCGAGAACGTCGTGATCGTGGGCGGTGACGGCGAGGGAGTGTAGGTAGTCGAAGTCGGTGTGGGCGGCCATGGCGGCTCCGGACCTGTCACAAAGTACTCGGAAGACTGTTGATGGCGGCCTGCCCAAATCGCTACAGCGCCGCGATTTGGTGTCTCCTGGCTGCCGAACCTTCCAGTGGCGATGCCTGAGTCGCCGAAGCTCTTTGCGCGCGGTGACTTACCGGAATCTGATCAACAGGCTTCTGAGTACGTTACAGGTTCTGCGTTGCGCCCGGGCCGTCGCCGTAGACGAGGGGCCTGGCCACCTTCCTGAGCACATCGATGCGCTCGAGGGCGTCCCGGGCCATCTGCTCCATGGGCTCGAAGTACTCGCTTACCGACTGGTGCAGGGTCTCCGCGAGAGAGCGGCGATCCTCGCCGTCGACGCAGGCCTGGCCGTACTTGATTCGGCAGATGATGCGCGGGGCGTGGAAGGCACGGTAGATGTGCGTGATCAGGGGCGGCCACTCCTCCCACCCGACAACCACGCTCGCCGGCGGCCAGTTCCGCGGCGTCTCGTACCGCACGGCCGCCCAGGAAACCGGCAGGCCCATGTCCACCGCGACCTGGAGCAGCGCCGCCCGGAACGGACGGATGCGGTCACCCCGGCTGGTCCGTCCCTCCGGAAAGATCAGCAGCGAGTCTCCCCGCTCGAGAATACGCTTTGCCATCTCCCGGGCCGATCCGATCGCGCGGACGCTCATGCGGTTCATGAAGCTCACGCCGACCGAGCGTAGAATGGCCCCGAAGCCGATGATCTGCCCGTAGAGGTGATTGGCCAGGAAGCGGCACCCGAGCTCGCCGAGGTAGGTGAAGGAATCGGCCCAGCTCAGATGGTTCGACACGATGAAGCTCCCCGGTTCCGGCGGACTTCCTTCGTGACGAATGCGGATGTTGGAGGCGTAGATCAGAATACGCCCGAGGCGCCGCGCCATGGCCGGGCGAATCCGGTTGAAGGTCCGAATGGGCAGAACGGCCCGGACCGCCAGGGCGAAGACGCTGCCTGCCGCAAAGATGGCGGCGAAGTAGAAGAGACGAAAGAGTCCCCGCAATCCCCCGATAATCGTGTGGCGCCAGTCGTGCGAAAGATAGTAGTCCACATATGCAATATATCAGATGATCGATGATTACGGCACTAGCCTGCCGGCCGAGCGCTACCGCTTGTGGCCGGATGCCACTCGTTACGCCGGCGGGCTTACCGGGATTCGCGCGAGGGCACGGTCTTTCCAGACCTGGATGATGTGAGCATCCGCATCGAACCCGAGGGGAGGGAGCTCCCGGTTCCGGCCGAACCACTCCAGGAGATCCAGGTCGTCTCCCGGCGCCTCGACGCCGCCGACGGGGTGCGCCAGCAGGACAACGGCAATGGTGTGCAGCTGCGGTTGCAGCAGGTTCGACGTCACATTCACAATGGCGTCTATCTCCACGTCGAGGCCGCTTTCCTCCCGGACTTCCCGGCGCGCGCCGGTGAGGAAGTCCTCGTCGTACTCGACAAAGCCGCCGGGGAGCCCCCAGGTGCCGGCACCGTAGCCGGCGGCTCGCCGCCCCAGGAGGAGCTTCTCCTCCTGTTCCACCAGGATCACCGTCCCGGGGTCGGGATTTCGGAACAGGCGCCGCCCGCAGGATACGCACCGCAACTGGTGAAGCTGCGGCTCCGCGGCCTCGGCGCCGCAGTAGGGGCAGTAGCGAAGCGGCGCGAGAACCTCCGGGAGGTTGGTCGAGGCGACGTCGTAGTGGTCGAAGCGTTGCCGGTATGTCATGACTCCTCCACGGGAAGGATACCACCCGGGTAGCGCCGGATGCTATGATGGGCGACGATCATGGCACTCGACAGGGCGCAAAGGGCGTTGGGACAGCGTAGGCATCGTCTCTTCATGTGGCTGAATGCGGTGCCCGTCGCCTTTCTCATGGAGAACGTCCTGGTTCTCTACGGCATCCGCAACGGCATGGCGGACTCCGCCGTGGCGGTGCTGGCCTCTTTCATCCACCTGACCATGCCCTTCATGATCTTCGGACGCAACCTGATCGGGCGCTTCGGCCTGGCCCGGGCGTGGTCGATCGCCTGGGCCTCCCGGTACCTCTTTGCCCTGGTTCTGCTGGCCGCACCCCTCGCCGGCCGGCTCGGACAGTGGGGAGCGACTACCGTGATCATGCTGGGGGCCTTCGGCTTCGCTCTCTTCCGCAGCGTCGGCGCCATCAACGGGCGGCCCTTGATCGGGGAGATCACCACCCGGGACGAGCGCGGCCGCTACATCTACGGCAATTTCGCCCGGTTCACCACGGTACACCTGATCTCAATGGCGGTGGCCATTCTTCTCATGCAGACGTTCAACGCGGTCTGGGTGTATCAGGTGATCATCCTCGTCGGCGCGCTGGTCGGTTTCGCCGGTGCGTACGTGCTCTCGACCATTCCCGAGTCCGGGGAGTCCCGCGCCGTTGCCATGACACCGCTTATCCAGTCGGCCCGAGAGCTTCTGAAAGACGATGTCCGACGCCGGACCGTCTGGGCCTTCGGTGCCGGGTTCACCTCCTTCATGCTGGTTATTCCCTTTGCAACCATCACCGTCAAGAACGGCTACGGCGTACCGGACCACCAGGCATTGATCTTCACGCTCCTCGTCGTGGCGGGCGGGATCCTCTCTTCTCTCATAAACCGGGAGATCTCGGACCATGTCGGGCCGCGGCCGCTTCTCATTATCTATACCGGCGGCTTCCTGGCGGTGGCGCTCTTCTGGGCCTTCGCCCCGGAAGTGCTGCATCCGACGGTGGTGGGGCTCGGCTTCTTCGTCGCAGGGTACTGCAAGACCGGCCTCATCGTCGGGCTGGGCCATTACCTGCTGTCGGTTACCCCGGGAAAGCACCGGGTCGCGACGACACTCTTCTCGGAGATCGTCGGCGGCGCCGCGGCGGGGCTCGCCGGAGCCGTCTTCGGCGGCACTCTCATCGGCCTCCTCCAGGGAGTCGGGTCGGGCATGGATGTCTACCGGTGGTACTTCCGGATCGTGGTGGCCGTGATCATCGGCCTTGTAGTGGTTATGGGACGGCTCCGTCGAATCGAGGATTGGCGCGTCCCGGAGGTGCTGGGGCTCGTCTTCTCACCGCGGGACGTCTGGGCGCTGGTGACGCTGAACCGCCTGGAGGATCGCTCCACCGAAGGGTCGGACCTCCACGACGTCGCGCGCCTCGGGCGCACCGGGTCGTCTCTGTC
>CAZZIE010000170.1:0-8386 GCA_964654185.1 uncultured Spirochaetaceae bacterium
CGGGCTGTGGGCGGGGGCGTCACTCCCGGACGTCGGACTCCTCGTCGGTGCCGCCGAAGAACTTCTTCTTGATGGCGTCGATCTGCTCGTCCCCAATGGGCACCATGTCGCCGAGGCTCCGACTCTCGGTGAGGGAGCGGGCGCTGAACTCGCACACCTCCAGGCGGTCGAAGGTCTCGAAGATGGAATCTCCCGTTACGAGCATGGAGTCGTTCTGCAGAAGCAGAATCGGGGTGTCCGGGGCAAGGAGATTTGAGATCTCCTTCCCGTCACGGAACTGATCCCCGAAGGGCACGATCGGAATCTCCCGGAGCATGACGTAACTCTCCGGAATGGTCCGGGTGTCGAGATTGGTGCCGGTCACGGCGTACGCCATGGCGAAGGGGGACTGGGCACCGATGATACTCTGTATCTCCGGATGTTCCCGGTAGATGCGCCCGTGGAGCCGCACCGCCCGACTCGGCGCCAGGCCGCGGTTGTTCAGCGCGGGCTCGCGCTTCCCATCCCGGACGTAGATGAGATCGTCCCGGTCGAGATGGTAGCGGTCGGTGCCGGTCGGAGAGATGAGAAAGCCACCGTCGGCGGTGCGGGCGCTGAAGGTGCCGTAGGTGCTCACGATGAGACGCTGCCGATAGGCGCGGTGAATGATGTCGATGATCTGTCCGCGCAGTGCCCGTTCATCCGCGCTCGGGGTGTGGCCGCTGAGCTCAGGGAGCCTGCTCCGGGCCCGGTCGAAGAGCCGGAGCTCGTCGTTGCTCAGGTAGCGAACCTCCCCGAGAATCCGCGCCTCCATGATCGTCCGCGCGGAGAACTCGAGGGTCTCGAACTTCTGAAAGGCGTCGGCCAGATCCGCGCCCCCGACCACGGTCCCGTGATTCTCCATGACAACGGTGTCGTAGCCGTCCGCAAAGATGGATGCAATGTGCTCCCCGAGCTCCCGCGTTCCCGGCAGCTCATACCGGGCGTATCCCACGGAGCCGCAGATGTGGCTCGCCTGAGAGATCACCCGGGTGTCCGGGACGCGCCGGACAATGCTGAAGGAGACAAGCGCGGACGGGTGAGCGTGGAGAATGGCGCCGATATCCGGACGCGCCTGGTAGATCTCCGAGTGGAAGGGGTGTTCCGAAGAGGGCTTGTGCAGCCCCTCCGTCGATCCGTTGGGGCGAATGCACACCACAACCCCGGGCGCGAGGGTTCCCTTATCCACGGCGGCGGGAGTAATCCAGACGGCACCGTCTTCGTCGCGTACTGAGATGTTCCCGCCGGACGTCGTCGTCATGCCGTAGGCGTACACGCGACGCATGGTCTCGGCGATCTGCTCTCGCGGATGGAGGAGGCCGAAGTTCATGGTGTCATTGAAGAGCGCGCGGGAAGGTATGTCAACGGGGGCGACAGAGCACCGCTCGATTCCGTGCGGCCTAGCCGAACCGGCCGGAGATGTACGCCTCCGTCTTCGCCTCCCGGGGGTTGAAGAAGATGTCCCGGGTCGTTCCGGCCTCGACAATGTAGCCGTTCAGGAAGAAGGCGGTGTCGTCGGATACGCGCCCCGCCTGTTGCATGTTATGCGTTACAATGATGATCGTGAAGCGCGTCTTGAGCTCCTCAATGAGGTCCTCGATCTTGGATGTGGAAATGGGATCGAGGGCGGAGGTCGGCTCATCCATGAGAATGACGTCCGGCTCAATGGCAATGGCCCGGGCAATGCACAGGCGCTGCTGCTGACCACCGGAGAGGCTCAACGCGTTCTGCTTGAGCTTGTCCTTGACCTCATCCCAGAGGGCGCTCTTCTTCAGGCTCCGCTCGACCAGCTCATCCATGTCGCCGCGATATCCGTTGATCCGGGCGCCCCAGGCAATGTTCTCGTACACCGTCTTTGGAAACGGATTGGGCTTCTGGAAGACCATCCCGACGCGCCGCCGAATCTCGACGGGGTCGACGTCACGGTCGTAGATGTTCTTGGTGTGGAAGTACACTTCTCCGTCGGGGCGCGTCCCCGGAATGAGATCGTTCATGCGATTGAGGCATCGAAGGAGCGTACTCTTGCCGCACCCGGACGGACCGATCAGCGCGGTTACCTTGTTGCGCTCGAAGCGCAGGTTCACATCGTAGAGCGCCTGGAAATCTCCGTAGTAGAAGTCAAGGTTCCGCGTTTCCATTGCTGCGGGGCCGGCTTCGGTTACCTTCCGCTCTGTGACGGTTGCGACGTCGGACATGATCACGCCCTCCTCTTCTTCGATATGCGGTTCCGCATGATGATGGCCGCTGCGTTCATGGACAGCATGAGCACCAGGAGCACAATAATGGCGGCTGCCGCCACGTTTCGGAACTGCCCCTGCGGTCTCGCCGACCACTGATAGATCTGGATGGGAAGCGTCGTAAACTTGGAGAAAATGCTGGTCGGATCGACGGCGATGAACGTGGACGCACCGATCACCACCAGGGGCGCCGTCTCTCCTACGGCTCGGGAGATCGCCAGGATGGTCCCGGTGAGCACGCGGTCGAAGGAGGCCGGCAGCACATGGTGCCGAATCGTCTCCCACTTCGTTGCTCCCAGAGCGAAACTGGAGTCCCGAAGCGACTGCGGTACCGCCCGGATTGCTTCCTGAGAGTTGATGATGATGATGGGCAGAATGAGCAGGCCCAGGGTGAGACCGGCGGAGATGATCGTGCGGCCGTTCTCAGTTGCATCCCCACCAACACCGAAGGCAAGGCCGCTCGTGAGGGCGCCGAAGGCGCGAACGAAGACGGCAAGCCCCAGGAGCCCGTAGATGATCGAGGGAACTCCCGAGAGATTGTAGATGTTCACCTGGATGATCCGATTCAGGCGATTCTTCCTGGCGTACTCCTCCAGGTAGATCGCCGCGGCCACCCCTATGGGGAAGGCGAAGAGCGCCGTGATCGCGATCATCCAGATGGACCCGAGGAGGGCCGTTCGAACGCCTGCAAGCTGCGGTGTGGGATTCTGGGGGCTCACAATGAACCGTGGCGTAAGCCAGGAGCGGAAGCGAAGGTCCACCGGTTCACCGAGCTCCGCGTGAGCATCGTCCCTGTGCTGTCTGATCATGCTCTGCTGGAACAGCGACTCCCGGAGCGTGAAGGATTCAATGATAGTCGGATTCACCACCCGTCGCTGCACCAGGTCAATGAGGTCGCGCCCGGTCCGCTCGACCAGGGGCTCCTCGAAGTTGAAGCGACGGATCAACCCGCTGGAGAGGTTCTCCTCGAGAATCGATATGAGCTCACCTTCCGACAGCGCCGTCAGGTCACCACCGGCTACGAGCTCCTCCGGTTGTATCTCGTTCTGAATGAGGACGAAACCGAAGGCGCGGTTGAAGATGTTCAGCAGCAGAGTGATGAGGGCAACAATGGCAATAGTGGTCGCCAGGTAGAAGAGCGCCTGCCAGAGCGTACCCGTGCGCCGCCGATCCTGGAGGTTCTGCATCATCTCCTTATGACGACGTAGATCCTCCGGTGTGTAGGAAGAGGTCTCACTTGAGGAGGTCATGCTCATGGGGTGACCTCGCGGCAGAAGGTGTTCAGGCTCATTCGTAGACCTCGCGATAGCGCTCCACAATGCGGCGACTGATCATGTTCAGCGTCAGGGTGATCAGGAACAGGACCAGTCCCAGGGCGAAGATGCTGTTGTAGTCCGGCGTATCGTAGGCAATGTCGCCTCCGCTGATCCGCACGATGTACCCCGTGAGGGTCTCGGCGGCCTCGAAGGGATTGAAGGTGAAGTTCGGCCCCGCTCCTGCTGCCAGGGCCACGATCATGGTCTCGCCCACGGCGCGGGAAAGCCCGACAATGAAGGCCGCCGCAATGCCTGAGAAGGCGGCCGGCACGACAATCTGCATGGAGGTTTCCATCCTGGTCGAGCCCACAGCGTATGCCGCCTGCCGGAGGCTCCTCGGGACCGCGCTCAGGGCATCCTCGGTCATGGAAGTCACCAGCGGCAGAATCAGAATTCCCATGACGATGCCTGCCGATGCGGTGTTGTAGATCTCCACGATACCGGCTCCGAAGATGCTCTGCAGGACCGGGGTCATGAAGGTCACGGCGAAGTAGCCGTAGACGACGGTCGGTATCCCTGCAAGAACCTCGAGGATCGGCTTCAGGAAGCCCCGCACCCGCTCGGAGGCGTACTCGCTCAGGTAGATGGCGACCATGAGCCCGAGGGGCGTGGCGACCAGCATGGCAATCAGACTGGTCATCAAGGTTGCATTGATCAGCGGAAGCACGCCGAAGAGGCCGATTGTGGGTTGCCACTTCGTCGAGGTGAAGAACTCGATCAGAGAGACTTCGGGATCCCCGAAGAAGAGGAATGCCTCGTTCCCCAGGATCACCACGATTCCGACCGTCGTAAGGATTGAGAGAGCCGCGCAGGCAAAGAGAAACGCGCGAATCACAGCCTCGCCGGGCCGCTTTCGCCGCGTGAAGTCGAGACCGCTTCGCTGGAATCCCTGTTCACTCATACGCGCGTACTCTGTCCGATACCAGGTTTTCGCAATCCATCAAATATCCATAAGACAGGAGCGGGCGCCCTGCGGCGCCCCTGCTCCTGTCGATGTGAATGGCGGCTATCGTTGACGGCAGATGCTAGTACGCACCTTCCATCGCGGACAGCCAGAGATCCTCGGAGTTCTCGAGCGCCTGATCCGACGCCTTGAAGTAGCCGACGGCGCGCATGGCTTCCGTAGCGTTGTTGATGGTGAACGCCAGGAAGGCCGCCACCTGGGGCTTCGACTGCATGATATCGGCCGTCGAGTACATGAAGAGGGGCCGTGCCAGCGGGTAGCTGCCGTTGTCCACGGTCTCGGCGCTTGCCTCGACGCCTTCAATGCTCAGCACCTTCATTCGCTCCGCCTCTTCCACGTAGTAGGCGTACCCGAAGAATCCAACCGCGTAGGGGCTTCCCTCGACGCCCTGAACCAGGATGTTGTCGTCCTCGGAGAGCTGAAGATCCGACGCTGAGAGGATCGGCTCGCTGTCCTCGTCGTAGACCTCTTCGACGAAGTAGTCGAAGGTACCGCTGTCGGTGCCCGGGATGAACTTCTGGACCGGCTGATCGGGCCAGTCGGAGTTCACGTCGCTCCACCGGTCGGCGGTGAAGATCTGAGCAAGCTCTTCGAGAGTCGCGTCGGAGACCCAGTCGTTCTCCGGATTCACGACCACCGCGAGGGCGTCCATACCCAGCCGGAACTCAATCGGGTCCCGTCCGTTTTCGCGGGCGGCCTCAACCTCGCTGTCCTTGATGGGCCGGCTGGCATTCGAAATATCGGACTCGCCGGCAATGAAGCGCTCGAAGCCTGCACCGGAACCAATGCTGTCGACGGTGATGGTACCACCGTACCCCTCATCCGTGAACTTGTTGGCAAGATACTCTGCCGCCGGGAACACTGTCGAGCTTCCCGCGGTAATGATATTCCCCTCGACCTCGAGAGCATTCACCTCAATGAAGTCGCCGCTCTCGATTACCCAGTCGAACTCGCCACTCTCTTGCTCTGCCTCGGCCTGCTGCTGTCCGCCGGCGAAGGCGCCCACCGCGACCAGGCTCATAAGCAGCAAAAAGACGATCAGTCGTTTCATCCTGCACTCTCCTCGTTTGGTTAGAACGATGTTTACGCGTCCTGCCGGCTACCCCGGCTACAGCGCCGACATTGGAGAGTTCGTGTTAAGGTTTCGTTAGGAAGATGGAATTCATTAAAAACACATTAACGAATCGCGAAATGGGCCCGAAACGCGACGGAAACTCCTAACACATCGCTAACAAAGAGGGGACCTCGCCCCCGGGGCGGTGGCACGGCGGCGGGCGCCGTCCCGTCATGCCTTTCCTGCGGCCGTCTCCCTCGCCGACCCGTCGGCGGTCGCGGCACTGCGGACAATCTCGGCGGCCCCGGAGGTCTCGACCGCGGCGGCGGAGCCGCCCCGACGGAGATCCCCGCGTCGCGCCAGCGGGACGAAGAGCAGGGTGGATAATGCAAAGGCGCCGCCGGCAATCATCCAGCTCACGCCGATGCCGGCCGTCTGCGACACCGCCCCGAACACCAGCGAGCCGAGAAAGCCGCCGCCCTGCATGATCAGCGAGCTCGCGGAAATGAGAGTCGACCGGTTCGAGTCAGGGACCAGCTCGTTCAGCATGGCCGACTGGATCGGTGTCGTTGCGGCAAAGAGGAAGAAGAAGCCCAGGTAGGCGATGCCGAAGCCCGCCGCCTGCGTCTGCAGGGCAAGCAGGAACAGGACTGTCCCGCTGAGAACGCGATACACGATCACCGCCAGCGCGCGGTTACCCCCGGTCACCCGCACGAGGAGCGGTGAGAGACCGTTCCCCAGCACCGCGACGGCGAAGTAGCCGCTTCCCAGGAAGCCGAAGAGGCGCACGTTGTCCGTCACGACGATCGATGCCAGACGTGGCTGCCAGAAGGTTTCTACCGAGTGCAGCACAAGACCAATGGCAAAGCTCGACAGGAGCACGAGCAGCAGATCCCGCGTCCTGGCTGCAAAGAGCAGGGAACGGCCAACCTGTCGCAGCACCGCGATCGGACCGTGTGCGGCCGGGGCCGCCCCGCGGGCATCCGCCGCACCGGCGGCAACCGCGCCGGCGTACGCGCCGCCCGCATCCGCCGCGGTATCACCCGCCGTCGCGTCACCGGCCGCCGCCCGGGTTGGCTCAGCGAACATGATCCATGCCAGCAGCCCGGCCACTCCAATGAGGACGGCATTGAAGAAGAGATTCACGCTGAACCCGTTGGCCGGAGAGAGCGCAGCCATCCAGGCGAAGACGCGCAGCTCGGCGAGTTCCGGAAGGAAGCCGCCGAGCAGGCTTGTCAGTGCCAGGCCCGCAGGTATCGTCATGCCGACCCGGGAGAAGAAACGGTTCAGATCGAACTCCGGCTCGTCCCGGCGAATGGTCTCCACTGCCAGTGCCTCCAGGGAGCCGCTGGCGAAGGCGCGCCCCGCTCCCTTGAGCGCGGCCGCGACGACGACCATCCCGAGGCCGCTGAAGGACAGAAAGAGCACCGCTGCGGCAACGTCCGAGAGCGTGCCCAGGAGATAGGTCTTCTTCCGTCCCCACAGGTCGGCCAGGGCCCCACTCGGAACCTCCAGGATCACGGTGGTGAGCGAGTAGGCGGCCATTGCAAGACCCACCTCGAAGAGGCTGAGCCCCAACTGCCGGAGCACCAGCGTCATGACCGGGACCATGACGCCCACTGCAGCCCAGTGGATGAACTGGTGGACGGCGAATCTGCGCGCGGTACGTCGTGCGGCGTCGGACATTACTGCACCCTCCAGGCCAGGCGGACCCCGGCGGTTAGCCCGGGCCACACAGTTGCCCTGCTCGACCCGAGCTCGCTCTCGTAGACCGTCCACCGGCCGGGATCATGATCGATTCCAGGATTGGCGAGAAACGCGTTGATCGTCGGTCCTGCGAAGACCCGTACGCGACGCCCAAGGTCGAGACTCGCCGAAATGCCGACACTGCCCTGCGATCCGGACGAGACGAGGGAATCATCGTACATCGAATAGACCAGGCTCTTGATGGTCACGGAGAAGCCGCCGAACTGCAGCAGGTCGACGCCGATACCGGCGACCAGCGCCCAGGGATACGCCCTATCCAGAATCTTGTACGCCACACCCAGGTAGTTCGCAACGCGCCGGTTCCCCGTCCTGACCGCGAAGGCGGTCTGACCAGTTTCCGTGGTCCAGGTCGTATACATGACGCCGACATTGCGGACGTAGCTCACCAGTCCGATCGGAACGCCGCTGCTCGAGCCGGATACGTTCACCAGGCCGAGCTGGATCCCCTCCGACTCTCCCGCGACGTTCAGCACGCCGGCGACTTGTAGACCATCGGCGCGCCCTCGAACCACGTTCATCAGCCCGGCGGACTGGACCGCGTTGGCGCCGCCGCCTATGACGTTGACCACGCCCGAGGACTGCACCCCCCGGAGATCACCGCCCACGACGTTCGCAACACCCGCGGCCTGCAAGCCCGTGACGTCGCGTCGCGCCGTCGTGAAGACCGAGCCGAGGGCGGCACCGCCGACAAAGTCCGAACCCCCGCCGAGCAACCCGAGGGAGAGCCGCGTCTCAACAGGCTTGCCGGTTACTCGCGCGAGGGTCGCAGCCGTTCCTACACCGGGTACGACGGAGAAGCTCACACCTACCGTTACACGCTCACTCTGCGCGTCGGCGAAGGCGTGCGCAGGCGCCAGGATCGCCGCGGCAAGGAGGATCGTGGCAACACCCGCCAATGGAGCGCGTCGCGACCGTACTCTACTGAACCCCAAACTGGTGCGTGTTTCGTTTTTCATAATGTCATATTATGACCATATGATACGGTCTGTCAACAACAATCTGAGGTTTGTGCTATACTCCCCTTCAATGG
>CAZZIE010000171.1:0-8374 GCA_964654185.1 uncultured Spirochaetaceae bacterium
CTGCCCCTGGCGACGCCGACCATCATGGCCGGGGTCAACCAGACCATCATGCTGGCCCTGTCAATGGTGGTCATTGCCGCCATGATCGGCGCCGGCGGACTCGGGGGTGAAGTGTGGCGTGCAATTCAGCGTCTCCAGCCGGGTTCCGGTTTCGAGGCGGGCATTGCCGTCGTCATTGTGGCCATGCTCTTCGATCGGATCAGCAAGCGGATTGTGCGGTAAGTCAACTCATCCGGCGAAGCTCGCGCCCCGGGCGGATCTCTTTCTCGATGATCAGGATTGTTCGGTCGTTCACCATGCCGGCGCGCTCGTAGACGCGGGTTGCCCCGGTTATGTTGTCGGTGTCGACGTGCAGCATGGCGCGACGCTTTCCCGCCTCGTAGATGCGCCGGAAGCTCTCGATCAGCAGGACCGTCCCGAGACCTCGACGACGCCACGGCCGTCGCACACCGAGCCCGATGATGTAGCCGGCAGTTCGGTCTTCATCGCTCTCGCGGCGGGTGACCGCCGACGCGGCGATCTCATCACCATCCACCAACACCATGCACAGGTTCGGATCCATCTGCGAGTCCGTGGCAAAGCGGTGGCGAAGGGACGCGAGTGCATCCTCTTCCGGTGTCTCAACGTGAAACACATGGTCCTCGAAGGCTTCCCGGAGCGCGCGGTACGGCCGCAGCAAGTCGGGATAATCCGCAAAACTGTGCACGGAGATGCCCGCGGGGAGCTCCGGGGGCGGAGGAGGCTGTGGGAGATCAACCGTCATCCGATAGAGTCGCCGCACCTCCTGGTAGCCGGCGTCTTCAAGAATGCTGCGCAGAACAGCCTCGTTGGTGTCCACCATTGTCCCGTTAACGACGCGGGCATCCGGTGGCGCCAGGTTCAGTCGCTGCCGGGCGCGGTCGTCCGCCCAGGTCAGAAGGGTGGAGAAGGGCTCCCGCATTGCCTGTTCGGAGAAAGCGTCGGGGTCAACCGCCAGCTCAATGTCGTTCGTCTCATGGGGAGAGAGCGAGTTCTTTGAGCGGCAGTACCCGACGATGCGGTCCTCATCGTCCAGAAGGACCCGGGCGTCGGTTCCAAGCTCGAAGTGAGGACGCGACCAGGAAGCGGAGATAACCTCGCTCGAGGTGCAGTTCCCTCCGGTGAAGGCGCGACAGTAGCGATTGACCAGGGAGGTGACCGCTTCCAGGTCCTCTCTGCAGGGTGACCGGAGGGTCAAACGTGGACGTGGCGTTGCGGTGCTCATGCACTCATGATATGCCCGCCCGGGCGCACCGCACAATCAGAAAACGAGCCGGCGCTCCGACGCGCCGCCCCCGATCCGCCGCCGGTCAGTCGTCGTCGCCGGTATTCATTGCGCCGGCTGCGCCGCCGGCCTCGCCGTACCCGCCCGGCCCGAGGGCCCGCAGAACCTCCAGGAACTCGTTGAGGGTTTCCTGAACGGAGTTGAAGATGGTGTTGGCCGGGAAGGCGCCGGACTCGTCGGGTTCCCCCGCCGGGGTGCCGGTGAGAATCTCAATGCCCTCTTCGATGCGCCGAACCGGCCAGATGTGAAACTTCCCCTGTTCAATGGCGTCGACGACATCTTCCCGGAGCACGAGGTTCTGGACGTTGCTCTGAGGAATTACGACTCCCTGCGAACCCGTGAGGCCCTTCACCGAGCACACGTCGAAGAAACCTTCGACCTTCTCGTTGACGCCGCCTATCGCCTGGATGTCGCCGTTCTGGTTAACCGAGCCGGTAACCGCGACCCCCTGGAACGCCGGGGCCTTTGCGAGAGCCGAGAGGAGGGCGTAGAGCTCCGCCGAGGAAGCGCTGTCCCCTTCGACACCGCCATAGCTCTGTTCAAAAACGAGGCGAGCCGACATGGAGAGCGCCGAATGGCGGGCGAACATTGTCGAGAGAAACCCCGACAGGATCAGGACGCCCTTGTTATGGATCGGGCCGCCGAGCTTCGACTCCCGCTCAATGTCGATGATGCCGTCCCGGCCCGCCGCAACGGTCGTGGTGATTCTGTTGGGACGGCCGAAGGTGAAGTCCCCGAGCTGCATGACCGAGAGGCCGTTTACCTGGCCCGCCGCTGAGGCATCGGTATCAATGAGGAGTGTTCCCCGCTCGATGAGCTCGACGATCTTCTCCTTGATCATGCTTGAGCGGTAGATCTTCTCGTCGATGGCGCGCTGCACATCGTCACCGGAGATCTCTTCTCCGCTGCGCTGGGCGCACCAGTACCCCGCTTCCCGGAGGAGATCGGAGACCTCGCCGAAGCGCGTTGAGAGCTTGTCCTTGTGCTCGGCGGTGCGCGTGGCGTGCTCAAGCATCTTCGCAGCCCCGCTCGCGTCAAGATGTGGCAGCTTCTCCCGCTCTACGGTGCACGCCAGAAAGCTCACGAAGCTACGATTGTTTTCGTCATTTCTGTCCATCTCGACGTCGAAGTCCGCCTTCACCTTGAAGAGCTCCTGAAAATCCGGGTCGAGGCGATGGAGGAGCTGGTAGATAAGCGGACTCCCAATGAGCAGCACCTTCACGTTCAGTGGGATAGCCTGGGGCCGCAGCGTCTTGATCGACATGAGTCCGAGCTGTTCCTGGATCTCCTCGATCCGCAGCTCCGCGCTGCGCAGGCCGCGCTTGAGTGCTTCCCAGCTGTAGGGGTTCCGGAGGAGGTCCTCGACGTTCAGGACCAGATATCCGCCGTTTGCCTGGAGGAGCGCACCCGGCTTGACAAGGGTGAAGTCGGTGCTGAGGGCGCCCATCTGCATTTCCTTCTCAATGCGACCGACCAGATTGTTGTAGCTCGGGTTGAGCTCGGTGATCACGGGCGCGCCGTTCTGGCGGGAGTTATCAACCACGACGTTGACCTGGTACTTGTTGAAGAACTGCTGCTTCGCAGCCTCCATCTGCTGCTTAACCTGGGGCGGCACCTGCTGACCCTGCTGTTCCGCATCCGCCTTCAAGGTGTCGATGTTCTCTACGACGTCTTCCTGTACGTCATCCAGGTAGGCGTGCACCTGGTCATTGTCGTGATACTTCTCCTTGAGGTCATCGATGGGGCCCTCAATCCGGCGAATGACCACGTTCCGGTCGAGCTCCCGGATCTTCTCCCGCGCTTCCCGGTCAAGGCGACGGTACCGCTTCTGAATCTCGGATATCTCTTCCTGGAGCTCCTTTCTTCGCTTCTCAATGTCTTCCTGTTCTTCCTGTGAGAGTTGTTGCAGGTCTTCGTCGCGTAAGGGTTGCCCGTCCTTGACCGGCACCAGTGCGGTGCCCATGAGGGACTGCTGCATGATGAATCCCTTTTCCTGGGCCTTCTCGCGGATCTCCTGGTTGACGTTCTGTCCCTGCTTCTGGATGTCCTCCAGGGTTTGCTCACGCTGACTGGAATACTCGTCGCTCTCGAAGATGCCCGGGATATCGCGCTGAATGAACTCCCGCAGCTCGTCGATATCTTTCCGGAATTCACGCCCCTGTCCGGCGGGAAGGCGGATCGTTCGCGGCTCGTAAGGCTCCTGATGGTTGTGCACGAAGCACCAGTCGTCCGGCGTGGGTTCCCGGGTCGCCATGTCTTCGACAAAACCCCTTACGGAGGTGCGCTTCCCGATTCCCGGGGGACCCGCGACGTAGACGTTGAAGCCGCGGCCGGCGACCTGAAGGCCGAACTGCAGCGCCTTAATGGCACGGTCCTGCCCGATGATGTTTTCGCTTTGTTCGGCCTCGGCGGTACCGTTGAACGGCACTTCCTGCGGGTCAAATCGGAATCGTGCATCGGTGTGTTTGAGCTCGCTGGTCATGTCTCTCTCCCTGCTGCTATGCGCGTTCGAAATCCGTCGGGCCGATCTGCTCGCTTCGATCGAGCTTGCGCCCGAAAGAGATCGCCTCCCCGATTTTGCCCATGGTGGCCACCGCGGAGAGCGTTCCTGCCTTGAAGTAGCCGGCCAGGAAGTCGCCGCCGGCTATGTCGCCGCGGTAGCGTACATCGTCATAGTCCGGGGCGTACCCAATGAACACGAATGGGGTCTCGTACTGCATGGTCCAGAAGAAGGGCGCGTACCCTAGCGCCTGATCGGCGCCCAGCATGCTTCGCGCCGCGTGCTGCCCCTGCCGTTGTGCCGCCACCCAGTGCTCTACTCGTACCCGCTGGGTCCCGTCTCCGACATCGGCAATATCGCCCGCGGCGAAGATGCCCTTTACACCGGTCTCCAGTCGCTCATTCACCGGGACGGAGCCGTTGTCGACAAGGGAGGTTTCGTCGAGGTAGTCGATCACCGGTTCCACCCCGACGCCAAGGACGACCAGGTCCGCGGGGAGGCGCGTTCCGTCTTCCAGTTCAACGCTTTCGACGTGCTTGGATCCGTGAATTCGGGCAACCGTCGTCCCCAGGTGGAGCTGCACTCCCTGAGATTCGTGCAATTCGGCGAAGCGCCGTCCGACGTCGGGGCCAAAGATCTTCTCGAAGGGGGTCTCCTCCATGGCGACGAGCTGCACGTTTACACCGAGTTGTCGGAGGCCGGCGGCGACCTCGGTACCAATGAAGCTTGCGCCGATGACAACGGCGTTCTTCGCCTCCGCGGCCTCGGACCGGATGCGATCAGCGTCTTCGGGAGTGCGGAGGAGGTTCACCCCCGGTACGTGAGCGCCTTCGACGGGAAGCGTTCGAGGCCGCGCCCCTGTTGCAAGGAGAATCCCATCCGCCCCGATGCGGGAATCGTTGTCGAGGATCACCGCCGGCGGATCCTCTTCAACCCGCACGACGCGATATCCATTCCAGACCTCTATACCCAGCCGATCGTAGAAGTCCCGCCGGCGAATGATTACATCGTCCACAGTCATGTCTGAGAAAAGATACATCTTGGAAAGCAGTGTGCGGTCGTAGGGGTAGTGCGGCTCCGGCGTGACCATGACGATCTTCCCGGCAAAGCCTTCGCGACGGAGTTGCTCGACGGCAGCACCGCCTGCGGCTCCCCCACCAACAATCAGAAAGGTCCGTTCGTCCGTTCCCTGAGGCCGGACCAAGGGCTGTTCATGCGGCTCACCGAGAAGAATACGTCCGCCCTCTTCCCTTACGTCGTAGGCTGGCAGATCATCAAGGGACGGCGCGGTCAGCGCCTTCCCGGTCGTGAGATCGAATCTCGCGTTGTGGCACGGGCAGATCGCCATGGTCCCGTCAACCGGGCCCATGGAAATGTTGCATCCGAGATGAGGACACGCATCATCCCACGCGTGCAGCGTCCCACCACTGCGATAGAGAAGCACCGTGTCACCTGAGTCGAGCTCTTTGGCGACAGGCTTGTTCTCCGGAACGTCGTCGGACCCACCTATATCCAACCACTCATTGTGTGCCATCTTCGCCTCCTGCATCGAACGTACGTCCATGCGGGGGAGGGATACATAACCACTTTGGATTGTCTTGGATGTAACAGTGGGGTGTAGAACAAGGAATGGCGAGACGGCGGGTATAGGTGCGCGCCAAACAAAAGGGGCCCGACGTGTGCCGGGCCCCTGTCCTCTGTCGAGGATTGATTTGAAAGGCTACAAATCAGTCCCCCTGGACTGTGGTTTGCTTACTTCGCTACTCATTCGCACCTCCTTTCTCTGTGGAACGTCTCCGCATACCGCCCCGGAGCCGACATCCTCCCAAGATCTCTTAGGACGATGCTTACGCCCCGGTTGCGCACACACCCAACGGGCGCGCACGCCGGCGACTACAACGGGAAAGGGTGGAAGAGGGCATTCCGCACGGCCGCTCGTGTGACCGTCCCGGCTCTTCGGCCCTCCGGGCTCGGACGGCGGACGGCCGCCCGAAATGCCCCTTCCTGTGCACTCCATAGCTTGCGCCATTTTCCCGCTCAGGTCAACCGATGCATTGCCCGGCTGAGGATATCTCCCGCGCACCGTCCCGTCCGGTGTGCAGGGGAGGCGACCTCGGAATCCGGCCGCCGGTCATCGCCGGCCGATAATACCGCGTATGCCCTTTCGGATCACGTTTCCGACGCCCCGGGAGGCCTCCCTGCCGAGTTCCCGCTTCACTTGACCGAGCAACTGGTCCTTCAGAGAGCCCGGCGTGCCGAGACGGCCGGAGGAGGTCTTGCCCATCTCGGCTCCGCCGGTTTCAGCCCCGCCACCGGACGGCCGGAACGCGAACTCCCGCTTCCATCCATCCCGACCGGCCGCTGCTTCGGCGAAGATGCGGGTCACGGCGGCGACATCGAAATCGCTTCGATCGCTCGCGTATTGTCCAGACGCATCACCGTACTCAACAAACAGACCGGACGCATCACCGGCGGTCTGTACGAACGCTTCACCCGGCAGGTGCAGGACGCAGTGATCCAATGAACGTCCAATCCGTTCGAGAGTGGCCGCTATCTGAGCCTCCGATGGATCATTCTGGTGTCTCCCCTCCGAATCCTCGAGAAATGTCGTCATGACGTCTACCTCCAGAGTTGGTTCCCTCAATTGTAGTATGGATTCCGTCTCACCGGTTGTCGGTTATACTGGTGTTGTTGAGATGACATGAAGACCCACGCTGTGTTTCTTAGAGCGTCGCTCCCACTGTTCTTTTGGGTGATCGCACTGCTTATGGGTACTGCTGTCTCCTTCAGCGCACACTCCATGGGAGTCTGGTATTCGGACGAAGTATATACCTCCCGAACGGTCGGTGCCGGTCACGAGGTGGATGGATCCGTCTACTTCCTCATGGATTACGCCCTCTACCGGAGACCACAGGGAATCGCGCGCTTTCCCGACGGTGGCACGGTGCGTCATATCTTTCACGAGATCTTTCTCTGTCGCGCGGACCGTGAAGACGCGTCCGTGCACAATCTTCTGTCGGTCATGCCGGGAGGAACGCCGGGACTGGACGTGAGGGCATCCTACTTCGAAGTTCAAGGGGACCTCCTCATGGTGCTGTTCAAGACCGGGCACGGGACCAGGAATGACCCCGGGGGATGGCACGCTGTGGGGTGGAACACCCGGACGGATGCGCCGGAGTCCCTCTCGGAATACCAGAAACGGGAACTTCTGGAGCAATTCACCTACGACGGCGGCGGCAGGGTACGCATCAATGAGACGACTGCTCTCCTGGACAGGGCGACTCTGCAGGAGCTGGAGCTTCCGACTCCACTGGACCACATGAGTCGGTCCGACCGGCAGTACCGGAATGACCTGGTGGAACTCCGAGGCGACAGGTACTACCGTCGGGCAATCATTGAAGCAATTGCAGAAGGCGACATCCGGGGCGACCCGGAGGACATCCTGAGTCGGATGGAAAGGAAGAGACGCTCCCTGGAAGAACCGTACCGCAGTCTCTACGAGATGAGGGCCGCCGAGGTAATCGAATCACTGGAGGCACTGAATGAATGACCGTATTCGCCGAATGTCATTCCTGCCCTGTATCGCAGGGCTGCTGATCGTCGGTCCCGGGTTGCTGGAAGCTCAGGAAGGGACCTCCGACCCCGGCGGGACGAGTTCGTTCACTACAATCACCGTCAACGACGTCGACGGCGTGCGGTTCCGTGCGTCTTCCACCCTGGAGGATGAGTCGCCGCACGCCCTCGGCACCTACGGCATGCAGGCTCTCTTCGACGGCGACAGCTACACGGGATGGTCCGAAGGGGCAGAAGGGCCGGGTATCGGCGAAGTCCTTTGGATCGATCTCGGCGAGAATGACGACACCCTGCTTGTCCGGAATGGTTTTGCGCGGTCGAAACGCCTCTTCGATTCCAACAACCGTGTTGAGGAGCTGGAGGTGTCTCTCTGGAAAGGCGTCCTCCCCGACGGCATGGTATCGGAATGGACGGCCGTCTACGTGATGACGCCCATCACGGATTCTGAAGTACTGCACCTGGAAGACACGATGGACCTTCAGGAAGTTCGATTGCCCTTCGTTCCATCCGACTCGAACACCTCTCTGCCGGAAGGATACCAGGACTATGCTGAGGCGCAGGGCCTGCCCCCGGCCGTTCACGAGGTACGGTGCTTCCTGCGGATGGAAATCATCTCCGTCTATCCCGGTGCCCGATGGAACGACACCTGTCTTACCGAGATTGTTCCCTTCGCACGGAGCCGGTTTTCTGCCACCGACGTATACGCCCGGGAGGGGAGCCTCCGCTACGATACCGCCGACCGCCGATCTCGGTCCCTGTATAGCGATCGGAACCACCTCTACGAGCCCTTCCTGACCGACCCCGCGGGAAGGTGGACGGTGGCGTTCGAGGTCCCCAAAGATGTGGAAGGGCGGGTCGAGACGGTGTACCGGGTTTTTCGCCTTCCCTATCCCGAGCCCTTCTCCGATCCCTCGGTGAAACGATCTCTCGAACAAGGACTCATTCCCGCTGATTTTGTCCGAACGAGCTCGGAACTCTTCCTGGTGCTTGACAACGGA
>CAZZIE010000172.1:0-3490 GCA_964654185.1 uncultured Spirochaetaceae bacterium
CTGCGGTGGAGGTTGTGCTGCTTCAATCAACAGGGTTGTGGGTAGGTTATGCCGATTCAACCAGGATTCCCCCGGCGAGATCCGTGCTCAGGGTGAAGTCGTTCTCGCTGCCGGCGTGACGCACCCGCACAATCCCAGCCGTCGGATTCACCTCTTCGATCGTGAGGTGCTCGCCGGGGATCACCGAGTGGCGTTTCATGAGATCCAGAAAGCTGACCCGATCATCCAGCAGGCGAATGACGCGGACGCGCGAGCCCGGACGGCAGGTGTTCAGCGGAACAGCCTCGGGCATCTCGATGGTACCTTCCGCCGTCGGAATGGGGTCCCCATGCGGGTCAACTTCGGGGTGACCGAGGTAGTGGTCCAATCGCTGAATGAAAGTGTCGGATACGGCGTGCTCAAGGCGCTCCGCGTCGCCGTGAACCTCCGTCCAGTCGTATCCGAGAATCTGCTCGAGGAAGGTTTCAATGAGGCGGTGGCGCCGTAGCATGGTCAACGCAAGGGCACGCCCTTTCATCGTCAATGCAACGCCCCGTCGGGGGGTGTAGTCGGCAAGCCCCAGCTTGTCCAGGTGCTTCACCATTGAGGTTGCGGTACCAGGAGTTACGTCCATGGCGTCGGCGAGGCGCTTCATCTGGACGATACCCTGTCCGTCGTCGTCCAGCTCGCTGTAGATGGTCTTGATGTACTGCTCGACCGTGCTCGAAGGCACAGCTTACCCTCCCCGGCGGTGAAACTGGATACTATAGCATCACATTCCGTTCCGCAAGTTTGCCCAACCCGCGGCACCGGCCCGCACGATAGCGCGGCACCGGCCCGCACGATAGAGCGGGACCGTAGCGCGGGGCCCGCTCCAGTCGTTTCCACCCTCCTATTGGAGCCGGAGATCCACCACGTTTTCAATGTGGTAGGTTTGCGGGAACATGTCCACCGGCTGGATGCGCCCTGTCTCGTACGCCTGGGTAAGCTCCTGCAGATCCCGGGCCTGCGTCGCAGGGTTGCAGCTCACATAGACGATGTGCGGCGGCAGCACTTCCATCAGCGTCTTCAGCACTCGCGGGTGCATTCCGGCGCGGGGAGGGTCGAGGATCACCACATCGGGCCGACCGTGCTCAGCCACGAACTCATCGTTCAAGAGATCCTTCACGTCGCCCTGGAGGAAGGTGCAGTTCGCCGCAGCGTTTGCCCCGGCATTCTCCCGGGCGTTTTCAATCGCCTCCGGTACGTTGTCAATGCCGACCACCCTGCCGGCCTGGTCCGCGACGAAGAGCGCAATGCTTCCAATCCCGCAGTAGAGGTCGTAGACCGTCTCACTTCCGGTGAGCGAAGCCATCTCCGCGGCTACCTGATAGAGACGCACCGCCTGAGCAGGGTTCGTCTGGTAGAAGGACTTCGGGTGGATCTTCAGGACGCGATCACCCATCTTCTCGCGAATGTGGTCCGTTCCCCGATAGATGTGCGCCGCGTGGGGCAGAGTGGAATCATTCTTGGTAGCGTTGATCATGTACGCCAGCGACGTTATGTCGGGGAACGCTGCGGTCAGGAAGTCCATGACCCGCCGCCGGGGCTCCTCGTCGTCCGTGGCGAAGACAACCATCACCATGGTCTCCTCGAAGAGGGAGGTGCGGATCACCAGGGAGCGCAGGAATCCCTGGTTGCTCACCGGATCGAAGAAGGGTATGTCCTCTCGTTTGGCGAAAGCGCGCAGGGCGTTCCGGATCTCGTTCGACGGCCCCGGCTGGAGCCAGCAGTGCTCTATGTCCAGGACGCGGTCGAAACGGCGGCGGACGTGAAACCCTACACCGCGCCGGTCAAACTCCTCGCCGGACTGGATTTCGGCGGGTTCGAGCCAGCGCGACTCGGTGAAGGAGAAGTCGAGCTTGTTTCGGTAGTACCTGTCGCTCTCGCATCCAATGATGGGATCAATCTCCGGCTCCTCGAGCCGGGCAATACGCTCGAGGATCTGACGTACGAAGTACTGCTTGTACGCCAGTTGTCGCTCGTAGGGCAGATACTGCCACTTGCAGCCGCCGCAGGCGTGGAAGTGGTCGCAGAATGGCTCGATCCGCTCGTTCGAGAGCGTGTGGAAGGCCGTGGGCGTGGCGAAGGCGTAGTCCCGCTTGTCCTTGATGATCCGCGCATCCACCAGCTCCCCGGGCAATGTGTCCTCGACGAAGAGCACCTTTCCCTCGGGCTTGGCTATTCCATATCCCTGGTACTCGAGATCGATGATCTCGACGTTGTCATAGGCTTTTCGGCGTCTGGACATGGGGCAGCCTCTCCCGGGAAGTCGGATCGCGTCAAGGCAGCTCCGTCCCCTTCCCTTCCCTTCCCTTCCCTTCCCTTCCCTTCCCTTCCCTTCCCTTCCCTTCCCGTCACCTTAAGGCAGCTCCGTCCCCTTCCCGTCACCTTCGCGGCGGAACCGAAGGCGTAGAGCTACCGAATGCCGACGGTGAGAAAGAGAGCCGCCGCGATTCCCCACAGCGTGATCAGACTGGCCACCGCAGCGAAGCCGGGGACTCGCTTCCGCAACCAGTCGCGCCGGGAGGCGCTGTATTCCGCACCGAGCCCTTCCCGGTGCTGTCTGGTAAGGGTGCGGGATGCGTAACCCACGGTGTGAGCATCATCGCCGAGGGAGCTGACACCGAGTCGAGACGCCGCCCAGACGAGCAAAGCCACGCTCGGCGCAGCGAGGGCACCACCCACGGAGATGCCGTTTTCACCCGGCCACAGAAACCAGATGGCCGCCGCCACAACCGCGCCGGCGAGGGTGAGCAGAAGCCATACGGTCAAAAAGGCCCGGATCATCGTTGCACCTCGCGAATCGTCATAGGTTCCTACCGCGCATTGCCACACCCTATCGGAAGCCGAACCGCTTGAACCAGCGGTTCCGCCGGGCGAACTCGCGAAACTCCTCTGCGGCCTCCGGCGAGGGGAATGCGCGCTTCAGCACGAACACGAACTGCTGACGGGAGACGTAGATGAGAAAGTACTCCTTCTCCTCGATCACCCGGACAACCTGATTCCACGGGATGGTGTCGGCACCCCCGTCGTCGAAGTGGACGGACAGGCCGTCGTCATCCATGGCTGCGGTGCGCTCCATGAAGAAGGCGTCGTTGTTCTCGGCAAAGGCGTACCGGTGGAAGCGCACCACGTACACGATGGGAAAGAGGATCACAATGCCCACGCCGACGTAATGGATGAGTTGCAGCGCCTCGGGGATGTAGATCAGGGCAATGACAAAGAGCACCAGGAGCACGGCATCCAGGATGAGAAGCCACCACCGCCGAGCGAAGTAGTTGCGCAGGAGAATCCGGAAGTACTGTTCCCGGTCGAGGGCGAAGCGATCGAGGTCAATGTTCATTTCGGTTCAAAGGATAACAGAGATACCCCGACGGCTTCCATTACGTGCGCGTCGGCGAGATGCGTTTCGGCCACATGCGCGTCGGCGACAGGCGCGTGAGCGACAGGAGCGCCGGCTCCATGCGCG
>CAZZIE010000172.1:3590-8224 GCA_964654185.1 uncultured Spirochaetaceae bacterium
GCGAGATTGCGGATAAGCGCGACCATCGCCACGCCGCTTGCCGCGGCAATGAGCAGATTCTTCGTTCGCGCCATGAGAAGAAGCACCACAACCGAGGCGGCCCAGCCGATCGGGCCCGCCTGCACCACCTCGGGCACGACGAGGGACACCATGAGGGTGCCGGGCAGTGCCCGGAGAAAGCGGGCGGCGGCACCCTCGGCGGGGAGACGATCCGCCAGGGCGAGACCGCCGAAGCGCAGTGCGTAGGTGCCGAGCCCTGCGAGGATCACCACCAGGACGGCGGCCGCGAGGTTGGGGACGGAGCCCGCCGGGGATGCCATCCCCGTCATGAGTCCGCCTCCCGTTCCGGAAGGATCGCAGCCAGGGATGCGCCTGCAACGCCGCCAATGATGACGTACCAGTTCCCATCGATCCAGATGCCGGCTAGTACAGCGACCACAGCCGCGGCCAGCCACGGCAGGAGATCGTGCCTGCCCCGCCAGAAGCTAATCGCCAGGGAGATGAAGACGGCGGCGAAAGCAAAGTCCAGAGCGTAGCGTTCCGGGTCGTGAATGAGGGCCCCGAGCTGGTGACCGAGGGTCGTGCCGGCCATCCAGAAGGTCCAGATGCAGAGTCCGGCACCGAAGAGGAACCAGGGATTCGTGCCGCGCTTGCGGTGCTCCGCCATGGTAACCGCCCAGTTCTCATCCGCAACGAGATGGATGAAGGCGAAGCGCTGCCAGAGGGGCGCGCCCAGGAAGAGGGGGCGGAGCGTAGCGGTGATGAGGATGTACCGGAGGTTCACGGCCAGGACGGCAAGGACGACCGGCGCAACCGGGAGCGGTGCTCCCCAGGAGCCGACCATGACGAACTGCGCCGCCCCGGCGAAGAGCACCGTGTTCTGCAGCCACAACACCCCCGTCGTGATGGCGCGCTCCGCCGCCAGGGCCCCGAGGATGATGCCGTAGGCGCCGGCGCTGATCGCGGCCGGCACCGTTGCGGTGTACCCGTGCCGCAGGCTCGCGCCCGGCCGATGTGCAAAGACTTGATCTTCCATTGTCGTCGTGTGTCCGCGCGGACGTGCAGGCAATCCGGCGCAACGGTGCCGCGCACCGGAACGGCGTGCGCTCGTCGCTACATCACCTGCGCTCTACAACTGCAGGCGCCAGATGTAGTAGCCCTCCTCCTCCCGCATCACCGTGAAGCCGCAGGCGCGGTGAAGGGCGACGGCCGCAGTGTTCTCGACGGACGTGCGGCTGTGAACCACAGGTGCACCGTCCTTCCGGAGTCTTCGAAAGACTTCTTCCATGAGACGACGCCCCACGCCATGACCACGCCACGCCGGGTCGACCACGACATCGAAGATGTGCGGCGCGACGCCCTCCGCAACGGCCACGGCATCACCCTGCCCCGGCCTCGGCCAGGGACCGTACCGGAGCAGGCCCGCAAAGCTAGGGGCTCGCTCCTTTCGCCGCCGGCGGGTGCCGGGTGAGCTCGCTCCAGGCACGGCCTGTAGTACCGTGTCCAGCCCCGGCTCGTAGTGGCGTTCAAAGGCCACGTCGAAGGTCTCCCGGTCCATGGGAGTTCCTGAGGCATCGGCAATGAGGAAGAGGAGATCCACGGCCTCCGGGGGAATCGGCGATGCGAGAACGGATATGGCGATGGGTGCATCCGCGTTGGCGTCCACGGACATAGCGTGAAGGCGCCGCGCGCTTTCGTCAATCGCTTTCCCGCCGTCGAATCGTTTCCAGCATGTCTCTGGTCATTGCGTCCAAATCGTACTGCGGCTCCCACCCCCACTCCACCCTGGCGGCGTAGTCCTCCAGACTGTTGGGCCACGAGTTGGCCAGGGCCTGGCGCACCGGATCGACCTTGTAGGTAATTTCGAAGTCGGGGATGTACTTCCGGATGTACGCCGCCTGGTCCTCCGGCGAGAAGCTCATTGCGGTGACGTTGAAGGCGTTACGGTGCCGGAGCCTCGCCGGATCCGCCTCCATGACGTCAATGGCCGCCTTCACTGCATCCGGCATGTACATCATGTCGAGGTAGGTATCCCCTTTGAGAAAGCACTCGTATCGATGCTTACGGACCGCTTCGTAGTAGATCTCCACGGCGTAGTCGGTGGTGCCGCCCCCCGGCGGGGTGACGTTCGAGATGATACCGGGGAACCGCACACCCCGGGTGTCCACGCCGTACTTGCGATGGTAGTAGTCGCACAGGAGCTCCCCGGTCACCTTGGTGACGCCGTACATGGAGGTGGGGCGCTGCAGGGTGTCCTGCGGCGTGTAGTCCTTCGGCGTGTTCGGCCCGAAGGCGCCAATGGAGCTCGGAGTGAACACCGAACACCCCTCACTCCGGGCAACCTCGAGGACGGCATTCAAGCCGTTGATGTTGATGTCCCACGCGCGGGCGGGATCCGCCTCGGCGACCGCCGAAAGGATGGCAGCGAGGTGGTAGATGCGATCTATCCGGTGGCGCCGGACGAGCTCCGCCACGGCGTCGCCCTCCCGGCAGTCGAGGCGCTCGAACGGCCCTTCCTCAATCAGGCTGCGATTGATATCGTCGCGAATGTCCGTAAGTATGACGTTGCTCGTTCCGTATCGCTGCCGCAGCGCAACTGCCAGTTCCGAACCAAGCTGTCCCAGTGCGCCCGTAACCAGTACCTTCATACTACACAACCCTCGGGGTGTATGGCGTGTTTATCATATTGAACTTTGGTAAAATATATCTTACAAGCAGTGATGTCAACGTGACTTCCGGCATTGAAGGAGTGTGAAGGTGGAATCTACGCGCCCCCCTCAAATTGGCGAAAACATTCGACGCCTGCGCAAACAGCAAGAGATGACCCTCGACGTACTCTCGGAGAAGAGCGGCGTCTCCAAGGCCATGCTCTCGCAAATCGAGTCCCAGAAGGTCAACCCCACCGTAGCCACGGTCTGGAAGATCTCCCGGGGCCTCGGAGTCGAGCTGGACAGCCTCCTCCACGGGGGGAGCGAGCCGACTCGAAAGTTCCGAATGACCCGTGAGGAGGAGTTCACAACCCTGGAGACCAGCGAGCACGGTCCGCATCTCCAGGTTCTCAGCCCCATTGAGATGGCGGAAGACCTCGAGATCTATCTGCTTACCTTTGATCCCGGTGACATTCTCGACTCGGAGGCGCACGCCGCGGGGACCGAAGAGTATCTCACCATTCTCGAAGGCTCCGTCTACGTCCGCGCCGGCTCAAAGGAGACAACCGTCTCCCAGGGCGACTTCATCCTCTACAACTGCGACGTGGATCACGTCATTGAGAATCGCACCGAGTCGCCTGCCCGGGTCCACATGGTCGTCCGCTTCACGCAGAAGCAGTGGCCGTGAAACAACGCTGAGAATGCTTCACAAGTGTGATAGTTTTCATACGGTATGCCCCGGCCCGGAGGGATACCTCTATGAGCAGCCAATTGTGCCGATGAAGGGATTATGAGGGTACGATCGATTTCAAAAACGCCGCTCCCCCTGACGAATCGCGGAAATCTTGCAGTCTATTTCCTCGGGACCGGGAGCGCATTCACCAAGCAGAACTATCAGAACAACATTCTCATCATCAAGGGACAGGATCACTTGATGGTGGATTTCGGAACGCTCGCATCCCGCGCACTGGTGGATGCCGGGCGCTCCGTCATGGATCTTCGCAACTACTACGTGACGCACCTGCATGCGGATCACATCGGTGGTCTCGAAGAGGTCATGCTCGTCAACCGGTACGTCGCCGGGCGCAAGCCCACCATCTTCATCACCGAGAAGTTCCAGGACCTCCTATGGAACCACTCTCTTCGCGGTGGTGCCGAGTTCAACGAGCGTCACGACGGTATGGCCCTCGACTTCACCGACTTCTGGGCCATTGAACGCCCCACTCCGCGGCCCGACCTGCCCCGGGAGTGCCACGAGTTCAACGTGGGACAGATCAACGTCAAGACCTTCAGAACCCGCCACTATCCGGAGCAGGCCCAGTCCTGGGAGGACGCCTTCCACAGCACCGGGCTTCTCCTCGACGACCGGGTCTTCTTCAGTGGCGACACCCAGTTCGATCCGGAGCTCATTCACACCTTCGACGAACGCTTCAACATCGAGACCATCTTCCACGACGTGCAGTTCTTCACGGGAGGGATACACGCAAGCCTGGAGGAGGTTTCGACTCTGCCGGCGTCGGTACGGAAACGCATGTACCTCATGCATTACCCGGACTCCTGGCAGGATCAGCAGGAAGCCGTGGCGAACGCAGAGATGCGCTTCGCCCACCGAAATACCATCTACACGTTCTCGAAGTAGCCGGTCCGGGAGTGGACCACGTGGCGACCATGCCCCCGGGACGGTGGGGCATGCCCCCGGAGGGTGACCGGCGCTACCGCACAACAGCCGGCGCTGCCGCGCGACGAGCCACGCTGCCGCCCGGCGGCCCGCGCCGGTACGCAGCAGCCGGCTTCAGAAGGGCTCGTGGGCGAACACCGGGATTCGGCCCTTCACGAGGGTGAAAACCACGGGAAAGTGCTCAGCTGCAAGCCAGATCGCCTCGCCGTCGAGCTGGAAGGCGATGGAGCGATCGTACTGCACCACCAGGCGACGCGCCGCAAAGGAGTGCGCGAGATCCGTATCGAGGTGGGTTGCCTGATACAGGC
>CAZZIE010000173.1:0-8133 GCA_964654185.1 uncultured Spirochaetaceae bacterium
CCCGGCCGGGAGCGGCCAGAACGTGGCCCACACCCGGCTCAAACGCGGGACCAGGACCTTTGAACTGGACCCGGACACCTGGAACTGGCCCCCCATGCACACCGCGGACTTCACTGCGGCGCCTCTCGCGGCGGGAAACGTCGTCATTATCAAGCCGGCTCCGGAGACGCCTCTGTCAACGCTCGCCTTTGCCGAGATATGGCAGGAGATTCTGCCGCCGGGGGTGGTGAACGTCGTGACCGGCGCCGGAACCGCCGGCATCCGGCTGACCACGCACCCGGAGGTGCGTAAGATCGCCTTCACCGGTCATGACGCCACCGGGGCGAAGGTGGCCCAGGCGGCGGGTACCCAGGTCAAGAGCGTCATGCTTGAGCTCGGAGGCAAGAACGCGAACATCGTGCTGCCGGACGCGGACCTGGACGCGGCGGCGGCGGGGGCTGTCCAGGCCTTCCTGAAGAACACCGGCCAGGCGTGTACCGCCGGCTCACGTCTCCTGGTCCACAAGAAGATCTATGACGACCTCATGTCGCGGGTGCGCACCCGCCTGGAGAAGATCCGCATTGGCCCCGGCACCGACGAGGGGAATGACCTGGCCACCCTTGCTTCCGAACGACAGTACACCAAGGTGCGGGAGTACATTGAGGTCGGCAAGCGGGAAGGGGCGACGGTCTTCTTTGAAGGTGCGCTCCCGGAGGGGCTGCCGGACGGCTACTTCGTTCCTCCCGTGGTCTTCACCGATGTTACGCAATCAATGCGGATCTGCCAGGAGGAGATCTTCGGGCCGGTCCTGACGGTGCAGAAATTCTCCACCGTGGGGGAGGCAGTTGAGATGGCGAACGGTACCCCTTACGGCCTCACCGCCGCCATCTGGTCGGATAGCATGCCGGTGGCGAACCGTCTTGCCCGGGAGCTGGAAGCGGGCATTGTCTTCGTGAACAACTACGCGAACAGCACCTTTCTGGGGGCGCCTTTCGGCGGCTTCAAGAAGAGCGGGATCGGTCGGAAGCTCGGCCTGGACGATACCATCATGGAGTTCACCCAGTCCAAGACCGTGCGCACCGCCATTGCCCCGGCGTCGCTGGATGAGATCGATGGGCGCTACCGCTAAGCGGTGCGGCACCGGGTTGCGGGAGGCGCCGTGATCATCGACATACACTCTCATATCTATACCCGCTCCTATCTGGATCTCCTGTCTCGGCGCAGCGAGATCCCCCGGGTCGAGGTGCATGACGACGGCCACCACCTCGTGATCTTCCCGGATGAGGCGCGGCTCCTCGGCGGCACCGTGGCAATGACGCCCGCGTTCTGGGAGCTGGAGGAGAAGGCCGCATTCATGCTGGCCGCCGGCATTGATGTCTCCGTCATAAGCCTGGGCAACCCCTGGCTCGACTTTTTGCCTGCTGAGGAGGCGCCGGATGCGGCGCGCAGCGTCAACACGGAGCTCGACGAGCTGGCCGGCGGGAGTGAGGCGTTTCGCGCGCTTGGTGTGCTTCCCATGCAGACGCCGGAGGCAGCCGTTGACGAGGTGGCCTTCGTCGCGGAGCGACGCAACCTTCACGGCGTGATCCTGGGCACCAGAGCCGGGGATGCACCCCTCGACGCACCGGAGGTAGCGCCGATATGGGCGGCCCTGGAGCGCGCCGGACTTCCGGTCTTTCTGCATCCGCACTACGGCCTCGGTTACGATGAGATGACCGGGCGCGGTCACGCCATGCCTCTGGCTCTCGGCTTTCCCTTTGAGACGACCGCTGCGGCGGTGCGGCTCATCCTGGACGGGCTCCTGGACCGCCATCCGAATCTGCAGATTGTCCTTGCCCACGCCGGAGGCGCCCTGCCGTTTCTGGCGGGACGGCTGGAGAAGTGCGTCTCTGTTGATGCCGTCGCCCGGGCGAAGCTGCAACGCCCCTTCCGAGAGTACCTGGGCATGCTCTTCTACGACGCCGTCACCTACGCGGTCGAGCCGCTTCGCGCGCTCATCGCCCAGGTCGGAAGCGACCGGGTGATGTTCGGCACGGACCACCCCTTCGGCATCGCCGACCCGGGACTGAGTCTCTCGGTGATCAATGCTGTCTGCGAGAGCCAAGAGGAGCGCGAGGCAATCCGGTCGGGAACCGCGACGCGGCTCTTGTGAAGTGGTGCGGAATTTGTTGATCCCCGTCCCGTAGCCGCCCTACAATCACCGCATGTCCTCAACAATCATCCGGAACGTCCGGATCCTCACGGTCTCCCGTAACCCCGCCACCCGAAGCTACTACCCGCGCGGTGAGATCCGCATTGACGGCAATGCCGTTGCGGAGGTAGGGGAGACGGTACGTTCCGGGGCCGACCGCATTATCGACGGAGAGGGCATGCTCGCCATGCCCGGTCTCATCAACGGACACAACCACTTCGAGCAGTCCTTCATGAACGGCACGGTGCGGTTGTATCCGGGCACCACCGCGGAGTGGATCCAGGAGTTCAAGATCCCCATGACCACGGGCATGGAGCGCCGGGACTACTATCTCAGCGCCATGCTGACCTGCATCCACATGATCCGGAGCGGCGTCACCACGAGCATCAGTCACATCTGTCAGCAGTCCGCGGAGAAGCTTTCGAGTTATGGAGTTGCCGAGACGGTCCGGGCTATCGCCGAGTCCGGGGTGCGTTCCGTCGTTCCGATCGGTCTGGCCGGCAAGAATGAGCCCGAGGAGTTCATCGTCACCGCGGAAGAGTATGCCGCATCGCTGCGAGAGTGGTACGACCGGTGGCATGGCACGGCGGATGGGCGCGTCCGGATCTGGCCGGGACCGACCGGGTTCTACTCGTCCACCCCGGGAATGTGGGAAGTCGCCCGGGAGTTCGCGGCGGAGAAGGGCTGCGGGATTCACACGCACCTCGCGACGTTTGCCCGGGGCGATGTGGACCAGGCCCTGGAGGTGGGCGTTCTGGCGCCGAACTTCACCGGTGCGCACTGCGTCTGGCTGGACACCCGCGATGTTGCGGAGATGGCGGCGCACAATGCGAAGGCGGTGCACAACCCCACCTACAAGCTCGGCTACTCCGTCGACAGCAGCGTCAAGGGCTTCGGCGACGGCATTGCGCCGATCACGGAGCTCGTAGAAGCGGGATGCACCGTGGGTCTTGGCCAGGACGGCTGCATGGGGGATACCCAGGATCTCTTCAAGGAGATGCGCAACCTCGCCTTCACGCAACACTACCGGAAGCGGGACAAGCGCCTCTTTCCGCCGAGCAAGCTCATTGAGATGGTAACCGTGGATGCGGCCCGCACCATGATGTGGGACCACGAGATCGGCTCGCTTGAGCCCGGCAAGAAGGCTGACATCGTCCTCATTGACCTTCAGGATCCCAAGTTCGTCCCACTTCTCAACATACCTGCGAGCATTGTCTACCAGGCGGCCCCCGAGAACGTGCGGACCGTCATCATTGACGGACGCGTCGTCATGGAGGATCGGCGGATCCTCACCATGGACGAGTGGACCATTGCTGCGGAGGCGCAGGAAGCCGCCGCAGCTCTGCTTGATCGCGCCGGCCTTGGTGAGCTGAAGACGCGGGGATTCGAGCCCTGGGCATCCGCCTATCGCCTTGATTGAGCCTCAATGATTAATTCTTTTCAGGATCGATGCCTATGGTCCCGGGCGCGGACAACCCTCGCCGGGAACGGGGCCTCCGCGACCCATGGTTCCGCGGCCCAAGGGGAAGAAGATGAATGAGATACGCAACTTCGTAGAGCTGCAGGACGGGATCGGCACCGCCGGCCAGCCGACGAGAGAGCAGTTCGAGCTTGTGGCACGGGCGGGTTACCGCCACGTCATCAACATCGGGATGCCCGACCATCCCGATTCCATTGCCGACGAGGGCGATCTGGTCACCTCACTCGGCATGACCTACCTGCACATCCCGGTGCCCTTCGAGGGGCCGCGGCCCGAGCATGTCCGGCTGTTCTGCCGCCTGCTCTCGGCGGTTCGGGGCGAGCCGGTCTTCGTACACTGCCTCATGAATCATCGCGTCACCGCCTTCATGTACCACTACTTCACCAAGGTGGCTGGCTACCGCGAGGAGGACGCCCGGTCGCCCATGTTCGATCACTGGAAGCCGAACGAGATCTGGAAGGATGTGCTGTCCTGGTCGCGGGAGAAGATCGGGATATAGAGCGGGAAGCCGGGGAAACGCGGCCGGGGGCCGCCCACCACGCGCACGTTGGCGGCCCGCGCCGCGTACGGTGGCGGCCCGCGCCGCGTACGGTGGCGGCCCGCGCCGCGTACGTTGTCGGCAAGCGGCAAGCGTAGCGCCGAAACCCCCATCGCCCGCGGGGCGCGCCGCGCGTAGTGGCGCCCAGGCCCCGTCGCCCGCGCCGGCCGGGCCCGGGCGGGCGAGGGAGGCGCGGAGCGTGACTACAGACCCAGGGCCATGCGCACCGCCGGTTCGGCAGATTCGCCCTCGTAGGTCGTCACACCGTCGAGCCAGTCCACCAGGATTTCTGGATGCTCCTGGAGCCAGGTCGTCGCGGCGGCGCGGGGCGAGGCACCCTCGCTGATCGCCTTCATGATCTCGTTCTCCATTGCAAGGGTGAACTTGAGATTGTTGAAGAAGCGTTCGAGGTTGGGATTGTCCGCCAGGAAGCCGTCTGCGGCGTTCGTGTAGACGGTAGCTTCGCCGTAGTTCGGGCCGAAATAGTCATCGCCACCTTCGAGGTAGGTCATGTCGTAGTTCGTGTTCATGGGGTGGGGTTCCCATCCCAGGAAGACGATCGGTTCCTCTCGAGGCACCCGGCTCTTCACTTCCGCCAGCATCCCCGCCTCACTCGAGGGGACGACCTCGAACCCGGCAAGACCGAAGGCATCTTCTTCAATCATCTTCTGGATCAATTGATTGCCGTCGTTCCCCGCCTCAATACCGTGGATCTTGTAGTTCAGCTCCTCGCCGAATTCCGCAATGTCGCCGAAGCTCGTCAGACCGCGTTCGGCCATGTAGGTCGGTACCGCCAGTGTGTACTTCGCTCCCTCCAGGTTGACAGCCACCTTTTCCACGGTTCCCTTCTCGAAGTAAGGGTTGGAGATCGATGCCATTGAGGGCATCCAGTTCCCCAGAAAGATGTCCGCGTCATCCGCGTCGATGCCCGCGTAGGCGACGGGAACCGAAACCGTCTCGGACGTCGTCTGATAGCCCATGGCTTCGAGCACCAGCCGGGTGGTGGCGGTAGTTGCCTCAATGTCGAGCCAACTCACCTCCACGAAGCGGATACGCTGTATGGCATCCGTCGGGCCGGCCGTCTCCTCTTCGGCAGCCATTTCTCCGGACTGTCCGGAACCGCCCTGCTGTTCCTGTTCTCCACCGGCGAAGAGAAACGCCGGCACCAGCATGATGATCAAGGCCATCAGCGTGACCTTGCTACGTAGTGTGTTCATGTCACTCCTCCTGTGATGTATTTAGAGTACTAATTACATATGGTCCGTACAACTGCTTCTGAGTGATTTTTCGCATTTAGATCAAAAAGGTTTCGAAAGTACGGGACGACAATGAGACTCCAGAAATGGTATAAAGCTATACATGTGAATGGATTATATGTCTAGGTACTGCTACTTGTCTGCAGATGCGCAAAATGGTACACTTATATCAATTGTAAACAAAACTTTAGATGACAATTGAGTTATCGGGAGGATTCACACGTGAACGAGAAATACCTGGAGGGACGTGTCGCCATGGTTACGGGCGGAGCGTCCGGCATGGGGCGTGCCATGGCAATGGCGTTCGCCGCGGCGGGAGCAGATGTGGGCATTGGCTCACTCCTTGGAGACAGCTCGGCGAAGACCGCTGAGGGAGAGCTGGTGAACCGGCCCGGGCGGGATGAGCTCGAGAAGACCAGGGCCGATATCGAGAGCTTCGGGGTGAAGTGCGTCGCCGAGGATCTGGATGTGTGCTCAGTGGAGAGTGTCCGCGCCTTTCACAAGGCCGTCCGGGACGGCTTGGGGCCGGTGGACATTCTGGCGAACGCCGCCGGTATTACCGCGGAGCATCCGGTCACAGGTCACAGCGAAGAACTCTGGCTCAAGGTCTTCGATGTCAACATCAACGGCGTCTTTCGTGTTACCCGGGAAGTACTCCCCGGCATGATCGAGCGCCGGTGGGGGCGCATCGTCAGCATTGCGTCCACCGCGGCGAGTGTCGGTGCGGCGTACTCCCCCGCCTACTGCGGTAGTAAGGCTGCCGTCGTCGGGTTCACCCGCGCCGTCGCCCAGGAGGGGGCCGAAGCGCTGGTTACCGCCAATACCATCAGCCCGGGCTGGGTGGAGACAACCTTCGGTGTGGAGTGGCTCTCCGATATCGCCGAGAAACAGATGCACACGAAGGGCGACCTCTTCATCCAGCAGCAGAAGGCGGAAAATCCGCAGAAGCGGATGATACAGCCCGTCGAAATCGGTGCGACCGCCGCATTCCTCTGTCGGGATGAGGCCGTCGGCATTACCGGGCAGGACATCACCATCTCCGCCGGCTCGGCGTGGTAAGGGGGAAGCTGTGAAGAACGTTCTCACCCCCGACAAGACGAAGCTCATGTACATCGACGGCGCCTGGACAGCCGCGGCCTCCGGGGCGACCAGGGACATCATCTATCCCTTCGACCAGCGCCACATTGCCACGGTGACTGAGGGTGACGTCGAGGACGCCCGTAAGGCGATTGCCGCGGCCCGCCGCGCCTTCGACACCGGTTCCTGGCCGCGGACACCCGCCGCCGACCGGGGCCGCCTGGTCGGCAAACTCGCCGACCTGATCGAACGGGATGCCGAGGACCTCGCCGCTCTGGAGAGCTGGGACACCGCCAAGACCATGGAGGAGAGCCGCTGGGACATGGCGGACATTGCCGGCATTTTCCGGTACTATGCCGGCCTTGCCGACAAGGAGGGCGGCGAAGTCATCGCCTCGCCCATTCCCGACACCACGAGCCGCATCGTCCGGGAGCCCGTCGGCGTCTGCGGCCAGATCTCGCCGTGGAACTATCCGCTTCTGCAGGCCTCCTGGAAGATGGCTCCGGCCCTCGCTGCAGGTAACACCATCGTCATGAAGCCCAGTGAAGACACACCTCTCACAACGATAAAAGTCACCAAACTCGCCGAGGAAGCCGGCTTCCCTCCCGGAGTGGTCAACCTGGTCCTCGGCCCGGGTCCCACGGTCGGCAACGAGCTCGCCGAGCACCGCGACGTCGACCTGATCAGCTTCACCGGCGGCATTGAAACCGGTCGCAAGATCATGACCGCCGCCACCGGCAACATGAAGAAGGTCGCCTTCGAGCTCGGCGGCAAGAATCCAAATATCTTCTTTGACGATGTCGACACCGATCTGGCCGTGGACTTCGTACTCAACGGCATCTTCTTCCACGCAGGGCAGGTGTGCTCCGCGGGCTCCCGCCTCATAGTCGCGAAGTCGATCCACGATGAGCTCATCGAGGCGGTCGTGGAACGGGCAAAGCGCATCAAACTCGGTGACGCCTTCGCGGAAGACACCGAGATGGGCCCCCTCATCTCTGAGAAGCACCGCGCCAAGGTGGAGGGCTACGTAGAGCTCGGCAAGAAAGAGGGTGCCACGCTCGTGCTCGGCGGAGCGCGCCCGGACGACCCCGCACTGCAGAAGGGCTTCTTCTACCTGCCGACGATCTTCACCAACTGCCGCACGGACATGCGCATCGTCCAGGAGGAGGTCTTCGGCCCCGTCCTGACCGTGGAGACCTTCGAGACGGAAGAAGAGGCCGTCCGCCTGGCCAACGACACCACCTACGGCCTCTCCGGCGCCGTCTGGACACGCGACCAGGACCGCGCCGAACGCGTCGCCTCGGCCCTGCGCATGGGCACCGTCTGGATCAACGACTTCAACATCTACTTCGCCCAGGCCCCCTGGGGCGGCTACAAGCAGTCCGGCATCGGCCGCGAGCTCGGCCGCCTTGGCCTGGATGAGTACACCGAGGTGAAGCATATCTACCAGAACCACGCCACCGAACCCGCCAACTGGTTCGGCAAGGGGTAGGGGAAGGAGCCCGGCCCACAGCCGTGACACAAAAAAGGCCCCACCGCAAAGGTGGGGCCAAATGGTGCCGCCGATCGGAATCGAACCGATGACACGGGGATTTTCAGTCCCCTGCTCTAC
>CAZZIE010000174.1:0-7996 GCA_964654185.1 uncultured Spirochaetaceae bacterium
GAGCTCGTCGAGGCGCGACGCCGCGGTGAGGAGGTGCCTCCCGGCGAGCTGGATCCCAACCTCTTCGGCTTCCACTTCACACCGGTCTTTCACACCCGCACCACGATCAAGGTCCAGGACGGCTGCGACAACTTCTGCACCTACTGCATTGTCCCCTACGTGCGGGGGCGCGCAACGAGTCGTCCCGCCGACGCGGTGGTGACCGAGGTTGCCGAGAGCGTCTCGGGAGGCGCCCGGGAGGTCGTCCTTACCGGCGTGAACATGAGCCGCTACCGGGACGGCGATACCGGCTTCTCCGGCCTGGTGGAGCGCGTCCTGGAGCTCCCCGGAGACTTCCGCGTGCGCATCTCCTCCCTGGAGCCGGACTCCATCGACGAGCGCTTCTTCGCGGTGATGCAGCACCCGAAGATGTGCCCGCACCTCCATCTCTGCCTTCAGAGCGGGAGCGACCGGATCCTCCTGAAGATGCGGCGCCAGTACGATACCCGGCAGTTTCTGGACATCGTCGCGCGGATCAGAAGGGACCGGCCGGACTTCAACTTCACCACGGACATCATTGTCGGGTTTCCCGGCGAAACGGAGGAGGACTTTGCCGAGACTGTGGCTATGGCGCGGGAGATCGGCTTCAGCCACATCCACACTTTCCCGTACAGCCTGCGGTCCCGCACCCGGGCCGCGCGCATGCCCGATCACCTCTCGAATGCGGCAAAGAGCGAGCGCGCGGAGGTGATCCGGCGCATATCGGATGAGAACAAGCAGCGCTACCGGCGGTCTCTCATCGGGACGACGCAGCAGGTTCTCGTCGAGCGTCCCGACCCCGGCGCGGGCCGGGAGCACGGGTACGGCGAGCTCTACGTGCCGGTGCGCATTGAGCCCGCCGGCGCGGGCTCCCCCGGCGGCGCTGAAGCACCCGCGCCGGCTCCGGCGGCAACTCCGGACGCCGCACCGGAGCTGACGCAGAACTCCCTGGTCACCGTGGAGCTCACCGCTCTCGGGGCGGGGGAAGAACCGGTGCTTTTGGGAATCCCCCTCACGGGGCGAGCGCCATGATTCGGAAGGAGTGCGCGCCATGATCCATGTGATCACCGACAGCGATGAGCTGCTCGCGGCGCTCGCCGAAGATATGTCGCTTCTCCGGGATGACGCGACCGCACCGTTTCCGATCTTCACCGGAGAGGACCTGTGCGCCTACCTGACGCCGCACAACGGGCCGCGCGCGGTGGCGCAGTTTGCCTACATCCTGGGGCGGGATCGCGGCGTACACGCGGCGGATTGGCGGGCGGACGCCACCGCGGTGGAGGCCACGGATGCGGACGCCGCGGCTGCAGCCGCAACCGCCGCGGCGACCGCGGTGGTGCTTGCCTTCGCGGCGCCGAGCCGGCAGCATCCCGCCCTGATCCACGAGCTTACCCGCGGCAAGGAGCGCTACCTGGCCGAGCTCGATCCAAGCCTCGATCTGGAGCGCGTGGCCGCAACGGTCTTGCCGGGCGATCGCGAGCACCGGGAAGCCCGACCGCGGCAGGAGCCCACCGCTTCCGGGCACGATGAAGCGGCCACCTCGAGGGGAGGGGACGTACGCATCGACCCTGAATCTGCTTCTGCAGACCTGCACGAGGCGCAGCGGCGCTTCACCGAAGGCGGTCCCGACGCGCCGACGGTGAGTCTGCTCATGTGGTGGCTCATTGGGGCGGCGCAGTGCTTTGTGGAGAAGGATCAGATTGTGCCGATGCTTACGCCCAGGCTCGCCGGGCGGGGGCTTCGCGAATCCGTCGCGGCGGTCCAGGCCGTGGTTGCCCGGGCGCGGGGTGCTACCGGCCGGCGGCGCGGAGGAGACGATCCCGGACGGCGCGGCCGATCCCCTCGGGCGGAGGGAGCTCCGCAATAATGACCCGGTCCCCCCGGTCATCCGCATCTACCAGCGTTCTGTACAGACCCTGGGCGTAGCTTGCCAGGTCGGGCATGTGCACGGCGTGCGCCCGCTCCGGCAGCGGCGGGTCCTCGGAGAACAGGATCGCCGTGACGCCGGCATCCCGCGGCGTCTCCGCCCCTGTGCCGACATCCCTTGAGGCTTCCGCAAGCGCCGCGGCAACTTCCGGTGCCTCCACCGCGACAACCCGGGCGCTGGGCCGATAGTGGACGTGCCGCGTCCCCGGTGACGGCGCAGCCTCCAGGTGGTGCCCCGCCGGATCGGTGAGCTCCACTTCGGGACCGAGGACTTCCCGGATCATCTCCCGGGTGACGGCGCCTTCGCGGTAGATGGTGATCCGGCCCTGCGCGCTCACCGCCAGGACCGTCGATTCCACACCGTGGATGCAGGCGCCGCCGTTCAGGATGAGGGGAACCCTCCCGACGAGGTCGCGGTACGCCATATCGGCGCTGGTGGGGCTCGGCCGGCCGGAGCGGTTGGCGCTCGGCGCGGCGACGGGAAGGGCACAGGCGCGCAGGAATGCCTGGGCCACCGGATGAGAGGGAATCCGCACCGCCACGGTGTCGTGGCCGGCGGTCACCGCCGGGGCGACGGTGTCCCCGGCGGGAAGCACAACGGACAGCGGTCCCGGGCTGAAGGCGCGGAAGAGGTGCTCCGCCGGCTCCGGCACCTCGGCGGCAATCTGGAAGACTGCGTCGACCTCCGGCACGTGTACAATGAGCGGATTGTCCGGTGGGCGCTCCTTCGCCGCGAAGATGCGGCGGCACGCCCGGTCGTCCCCGGCGTGGGCGCCGAGGCCGTAGACCGTCTCGGTGGGAAAGACGACGGTGCCGCCGCCGCGAATGACCTCCGCGGCGGTGGCGAGATCTTCAGGTGCCGGCGGGTCGGCGGTGATGTGAGTCTGTGGTGACACGGAGGGACACTATACCATCACGTAGACCCAGCCGTCCTCGACTTTGACGGGATAGGTCTTGATGGGCTGTGTCGCCGGGAAGTCCTTGACGGCGCCGGTTCGAATGTCGAAGCGGGAGCCGTGCTTGGGACAGTAGACATCGTCGTCAATGATGAGGCCCTCAGACAGGGGGCTGTACTCGTGAGAGCAGGAGTTGTCCGTCGCGTAGATGCCGTCGTCCAGCTTGAAGATCGCGATCTCCTTTCGCCGGACGACGAACTTGTACGGCCCTTCCAGCTCGCTTTCCTGGACGGCTTTTCTCCACTGCGCCATGGCTATATGCTTTCGCGGATCCGCTCGATCACCTTCCGGCGGAGGGCCTCCTGAATGACCTCCGGAACCCGGACGATCAGTTCGTCGTAGAAGCCCTGAACCAGCATGGACTTTGCCTCGTTGTCTGAGAAGCCGCGGCTCTGCAGGTAGAAGAGCTGTTCCGCATCGATCTTACCGGTCGTCGAGCCGTGGCTGCACTTCACATCGTCGGTGTTGATCTGCAGGCTCGGAATGGAGTCAGCCCGGGCACCATCGTTGAGGATGAGGTTGTTGTTTGTGAGATAGGCGTCGGTCTGTACGGCGCCGTGCTCGACGGCAATGAGACCCTGATAGACGCTCCGCGCCTCGTCCTTCACGGCTCCCTTGTAGAAGGTCCGGCTGTTGGCGTGAGGCGCTTTGTGGTTCTGCACGGTACGCAGATCCATGTGCTGGTCCTCATGCCCGAAGTAGAGTCCGTCCAGATCCACGTCGGCACCGGTCCCAACCAGGTTTGCGTCGAACCGCACCTTCGAGAGAAGCCCGCCGAAAACGCCGACGAAGTGGTGAAGCGTGGCATCACGATCCATACGAATGGTGCCGTTGGAGAACGTCGTGGAATCAATGTTCAGGTCATGAACGGAGTAGTAGCCCAGGTGGGCGCCGGGGCCGACGTACCCGTCGAACCCCTCGTTGACGACGACCTCACCCTCTTCATCACCGCTGACCCACTCGATGACCCTGGCGCTTGCGCCCTCTTCAACCACAACGGAGACGTGGGGGAAGCGAGCCATCTCGCCGTCTCGCTGATGCAACTCCACCAGAAGCGGCTTCTCCACGGTTACGTTGCGGGGGACGTAGATCACGGCGCCGTAGTTCCAGAGTGCATAGTGCCAGGCGTACATCCGGTTGTCGCCGGTTTCCGCGCTGTGGCGCATGATGCGATCGAGATGATCAAAGAAGGAGCGGCGCTCCTGCGCGTGATTCTGACCGTCCTCGGCGAGGAGATGCGGGAGCGAGGTGAATACCACGCCCTTCCCGGCCAGATCGGGATCGAGACCGGCGCCGACTGCGTTGATTCCGTCGAAACGGACGACACCGCCGTAGCCTTCCGGCACATCGACCGACGGAGGGGGTGCTCCTATCTCGCTCTCGTAACTGTAGGCGTCGAAGTCGTACATGGAGATGTCGGTGCGACGCCACTCCTCGTCGTTGGGGGTGGGCCACTCCATGGCGAAGTAACGCTCCTGCGCGGTCCGGCGGATGCTCCGCATCCACTCCGGCTCACGCCGCGTCTCGACAAAGGCGTGGATACTTTCCGACCCGGTAAAGGCTGAAGCTTCAGAATTGGCCATTCACGTGTACCTTTCTCTTGTATCATGCGGCGCGACGGCGCGCCACGATTGCGCACTCCACCGCCCGCCACTGCTCGCGCCGAGGGGCGCACCCCCGTGGGGGCACCCCGCGGGTGCACCCGCCGGCGCCGGTGTCCGGCGCGGGTATCCCGCGCCGGCTCCGCCTATCCGACGGAGCCTTCCATCTCCAACTCAATGAGACGGTTCAGCTCCACGGCGTACTCCATGGGGAGCTGCTTCACCAGCGGCTCCAGGAAGCCGTTTACGATCATCATGGACGCCTCGGCCTCGCTCAGGCCGCGGCTCATGAGGTAGAAGAGTTGCTCCTCGGAGATCTTGCTCACCTTTGCTTCGTGCTCAATGGTGACGTCGTCCGACTGGATATCCATGTAGGGATAGGTGTTGCTCGTCGATTCGGGGTCCAGGATCAGCGCATCACAGACCACGTGGCTCCGCACGCCGTTGAGCCCGGGATCGACGCGAATCTGTCCGCGGTAGCTCGCGGTCCCGCCGTCTTTGCTGATCGACTTGGAGGTGATCACGGAGCTGGTGTTGTTCGCGGTGTGGATGATCTTGCCGCCCGTGTCCTGCTCCTGCCCTTTGCCGCCGAAGGCAATGGAGAGGACCTCACCGTGGGCGCCTTCGTCCATGAGCCATACCGAGGGGTACTTCATGGTCCGCTTACTGCCGATGTTTCCGTCCACCCATTCGACGGTGGCGTTTCGGTACGCCGCGGCGCGCTTCGTGACGAGGTTGTACACGTCCCCGGACCAGTTCTGAATGGTCGTATAGCGCACCCGGGCGCCTTCGAGAGCGATGATCTCCACGACCGCCGAGTGCAGAGAGTCCGTCGTGTAGACCGGGGCGGTACAGCCTTCGACGTAGTGCACGAAGGACCCCTCATCGGCAATGATCAGGGTCCTCTCGAACTGACCGAAGTTCTGGCTGTTGATGCGGAAATACGCCTGCAGAGGAATGTCCACGGTAACGCCGGGCGGCACGTAGACAAAGCTTCCTCCGGACCAGACCGAGCTGTTCAGAGCGGCGAACTTGTTGTCGCTCGGCGGAATAATCGTGCCGAAGTACTTCCGGACGATCTCCGGGTACTCCCGGACCGCCGTCTCCGGGTCCGAGAAGATGACACCCTTGTCGGAGAGTTGCGTCTGGATGTTGTGGTAGACGACCTCGGAGTCGTACTGCGCGCCGACACCGGCGAGAAACTTCTTCTCCGCCTCGGGCACGCCGATGCGGTCGTAAGTTTCCTTGATCTCGTCGGGAAGATCGTCCCAGTTCCGGGTCTGCTTCTCCGTCGGCTTGGCGTAGTAGTAGATGTCGTCAAAGTCCAGTGTGGAGAGGTCCGCGCCCCAGTTGGGCATGGGCTTCTTCCGGAACTCCGTGAGCGACTTCAGGCGGAAGTCCCGCATCCAGTCGGGCTCGCCCTTCGCATGGCTGATGTCGGTGACGACGGACTCGTCCAGACCCTTTCTGGTCTTGAAGACCGATTTATCGGGGTAGTGAAACCCAAACTTGTAATCGCCAATCTCAACTGCTTGTTGCTGGCTCATTGCTCTCCTCCTCTATACCGTACTTCGCCTTGACCCACTCGTAGCCCTTCTCTTCCAGGGCCTCAACCAGGTCATGCCCGCCGGATGTCACGACTCTTCCGCGATACATAATGTGGACGTAGTCGGGAGTGATGTGATTCAGGATGCGCTGGTAGTGGGTGATGATGAGAGCGCCGAAGTCGGAACTCCGCATGTGGTTCACCCCTTTTGCGACGACCTTCAGCGCATCGATATCCAGACCGGAGTCGGTCTCGTCGAGGATGGCGAAGCTCGGCTTCAGCATCATCATCTGCAGGATCTCCATGCGCTTCTTCTCGCCGCCGGAGAAGCCCTCGTTGAGATAGCGGTTGATGAACTGCTGGTCGATCTCCATGAAGTCCATGGAGTCGCGGAGATTGCGGATGAACTCCTTGGTCTTCATCTCCTCCTCGCCGGCACGGATCTCCGCCGCGCGCTTCAGGAAGCGCCCTACGGTGACGCCGGGGATCTCGACGGGATACTGAAAGGCCATGAAGAGGCCGAGTTGCGCGCGCTCGTCGGTCCCCATCTCGAGAATTTCCCGGCCGTCAACCTCAATGCTGCCCCCGGTCACCTCGTAGGAGGGATGTCCGAATACGATATTGGTAAGCGTGCTCTTTCCCGAGCCGTTGGGGCCCATGAGTGCGTGGATTTCGCCGCTGTTCATTTCCAGGTTCACGCCGTTCAGGATCGGTTTCCCTTCTATCGACGCATGTAGGTCCTTGACTACGATGTGCATGAGTATCTCCTTTATCGATGCAGTGGCTGCTCAGACAGGCAGCGGTGGCTGCCTAGATACATAGGCAGCAGTGGCTGCCTAAATAGGCAAGCCGAGCTCAAGCTTGGCTTCCTCGCTCATAAAATCCACGCTCCAGGGCGGGTTCCACACGAGGTTGGCCCGTATGTCCTCAATGCCTGTCGCTGCGCGCAGGTTGTGAACGATGTCATTGGTGATCGTGTCGCCCAGGGGGCAACCAGGAGTTGTAAGGGTAAAATCGACCTCGACGTGGTCTTCAGCGGGCTCGACCCGATAGATCAGTCCGACATCCACGATGTTCATCCCGATCTCGGGGTCAATTACCTTTTTCAAGGCGTCGAGGCATTCGCCCTTCGTTATCATGTAGCGCTCCCTATTGGTTAGCAAAGTACTCAAAAATATAGTCACCGATCAATGGGGTAATGGGGACTTTTTCGGCACGCCTAAATGTACCAAAATGGGACGCATGAGCCAACCTGTCGAGGTCCTGATCATCATCGCGCATCCGAAGCGCGGCAGCTTCAATCACGCCCTGGCCGGAACGGTGCGCGAAGGCCTTGAAGGGGCGGGAATAACGGTACGCTTCCACGACCTCTACGAAGAGAACTTCGATCCCGTTCTGACGGTGGATGAATTCCACCGGAAGATGAGCTTCGATCCGACCATCCAGCGCTTCAACCGGGATGTCGAGTCTGCACGCCTCTTCGTGTTCGTTCATCCCGACTGGTGGGGGCAGCCCCCGGCAATCCTGAAGGGCTGGATCGATCGCGTCTTCACGCCCGGTGTTGCCTACGAGTACGAGGGAGAGGAGTTCGCCTCGAAGGAGAAGATCGGCCTCTTCACGAACCGCCGCGCCCTGACGGTAATCACAAGTCACGCATCCGCACTCGATCTGGACACCCTGGTCCACCTCTGGCGACGCCACGTCTACACCTTCTGCGGAATCGCGGAGGAGGAGGTGCTGGTCATGCCCCACCTCCGGGAGAGCACCCACCGGCAGCGACGGGAGTTCCTGGAACGCGTCCGGGAGGAGGCGCTCCGGCTCTACCACGTCCCCGACCGCCTCTAGCCGACTTAGCTGGTGCCGGAATTGTTGATGGCTTCCGCGGCCGGTCTAAAGCCCCGTCAGCCTCCGGGTAACGTCTCTCAGGCGACCAGATGGAACGCCACGGC
>CAZZIE010000175.1:0-7792 GCA_964654185.1 uncultured Spirochaetaceae bacterium
GGACGGTCGGGACGGGAACGCAGCAGGTCCCGACGCAGCAGGGCCCGACGCAGCGGGGCCCGACGGAGCAGGGTCCGGAGGAACAGGCGCCGACGACGGTGCCGGCGACGGTTCAGATCAGGATGAGCGGGAATCCCCGCGCATTCAGCTGGACCTTCAGGACCGCAGCGACCGTAACGCCGACGGTGACGCTTCTCCGGATGCGGAGGCCGATCCCGACCCGGCACAACCGGATGCATCGGCGTCGACCGGCGTCGAGGACGGAGGACGGTCGCGGGAAACCTCCGAGCCCGAGACGGTCGCCGACCGTGAGGCGCGTCGGCGCATCTCCGAGCTGGGTAACCCGTCTCCCTTTGTCCTGCCGGGAGGGCAGTTCGTGCGTGCCATGCCGCAGGACATGGTCATTGGTCCGCTCCAGAACAGATTTCCGGCGGCGCCGGATGAGCGCCGGGTCGTCGCGGTGGCGCAGCGATTCCTGAACGCCCTCGTCGCGACGGGCAGTTCCCTCGATGCTCCACTTGAAGATGTCGTCCCGGAGCGGCGAGAGGCCGTGCGCGATTGGCTCGACTTCTCCCTCGAACGCTATCCGGCACCGCAATCGTTCCGCCTGGGCGAGATCGAGTGGGACGGTACCGCCCGGGCGTGGTTTCCCTTCGTATTTCGCCGGGGAGACGCCACCGCCGCCGGTGAAATCCACCTGGCCACGAGTTCCGGAAGCGGCGACTCCCTCTGGCAGGTCACCGACATCCTTGTGCAATTCGGTGATTTGGCCGATGAAGATAGGGAGGAGGTGGAACGATTTGAGCCAACGGAGTATCCTTCCACGCGCCTTGGGCCCTGAGTCCACCTGTACACCTGGAGCAACGAATGGCTAAGGAAATCCGGCGGATCGAGAAAGAGTTCGTCTTCAAGAACATCATCGATCGCGCTCTGCCCCTGGAGGTTCACGCCGAGACGCAGCGGATCGGCTTTCGCCTGGTTGAGGCGGGGGAGAACGAGTTGATCCTTGCCACGCTCGGAGACGAGGCTGTGCGGATCGAACAGGGCGATCCCGTTGCAGCCTTTTTCCGCTTTCGCGGTCAGGTCATGACCTTTCAGTCTACCGTCAGGAAACGCACTCCCGACGGTATCGTGCTTCAGACTCCGGATCGTCTTTACCGGGATCTCTCCCGCGACTTCGAGCGCATCATGGCGCCCGAAGGCATTAGCGTATCGCTGATCGTAGAAGGTTACGACGTTCAACTCGACTATCCGGCCTCCGCATCCTACGAGCCCGCAGAGCCGCCGGAATACGAGCCCGGCTTCGACGCGACGCAGATCACGAACCTCCTGCGCACCTTCCGGGAGCGCGCCGGGAAGCACGCCGGAGAGAACAAGATCGTGATGTTTCGGGAGCGAAAGCCCAAAGAGCTGCCCGAGATCCTTCTCTCGCGGTCCGGAAAGATCATCATCCTCCCGTTTCCCGGGGAAGCTACTGCACAGTTTGCTCCCGAGACCAGGAACCGGATCCTCACGCAGGACGAGGCCGTAGACATCTTCACTGAAGAGGGGAAGGAGAGCTTCACTTCATTGACGGAGATCTCCCACTACGTGCAGGCAAAGAAGCAACGCGGTGTTCGAGCGGAACTGTACTGCCCGCTTCTCTACGGGAAGTATGTCGTCGGCTACCTCTATCTGATGCGGGGCGAGGAAGGGTCTCCGTTCTTCTCCGAGGACGCCGTAACCTTCGTGGTCAACTTCAGCCGAATTCTCGTGTACTCCCTGAAGGTGAACGGTTACTTCAAGAAGGATGAGCGCGAGGCGGAATACTCCAATTCCGAACTGATCAATATCAGCGGATCGGGGCTGCTCTTCACGTATCCCACCGACGGCCCTGAGCTCCGCCTGTACGCCCCCGTCGAGTTGCGGATCAAGCTGGATGACAGGACCATACCCGCGAGAGGCCGGGTCATGCGGAAGTACAAGGATGCAGGCCACCTGTACTTCGGCGTCCAGTTTCTCGACATCGAGACCAGCGACATGGAGGTGCTCTTTGACCGCATCTACGGCGAAACCTATCGAGGTGAGGCGGATAGCATTGGTCTGGCGGAGCTGTCCGACCCCGAGGAAGAGGACTACTCTCCTGAGTAGCGAACGACGAAGCGGGCCGATTGCGTGAGTAGCCGGCCAAATCCGTGAGCAGTGGGTCGAATGCGTGAGCAGCGAGCTGATCACATGAGTGGAAGCACAATCTACTAATCATGTATCTCTTCCTGTGGGAACTGGGCAGTTATCGCCAGCTTGCTCGCCTTCGGCCGGACCTGGTGAAGGAGGTCGAGAAGGAGCTCCACGACGTTCTCACCTCGGGGTCCGCCGAGCTCGTGGCGGGGGAGCAGGGCGCGCGGGTGTACGCGGCCGATCCCGTCGGAGACGATGCTCCCCGGCGCGTCAGCGACCTCGTTGCCCGGCTTCTGTCGACCTTCAGCCGATACCGCGGCGAGCTCGCCGGCTACGGCGCAATCGTCGATCGCGGGCAGCCCGCGGGGGAAACCTCTTTGCGTCGCCTGCAGGCCATCCTTCGCGCCGCTCCGGACGATGAGTCGGTGTGGCTGACCGAACCTGTATCCACCGCGCTGTCGAGTCACCTGGCGCTGGAACGAACCCATCGACTGACGCGGGTGACCGGACCGCGCGAGGACAAACCGACCAGCGCGCTCGGGGCGCGTGAGATCGCCGGGAATGCGCCGGATGTCGAAACCGTACTGGAAACGCTGGATAACTGGCTCCGCGGGGATACCTCGGTGAACGCTGCGGTGCTTCCCGGTCTGCCCGCGCCCTCTGCTCAGTTTGTCGTTGAGGCGGCCCTGGAGAAGCTCTACGGCGGCGCTCGTGAGTGGTTGCGCGTGGCGGCGGTGAGGCCCGACCGATCCTGGCGCCACGCCTTCGCCGCGGACGTCGACGAGGCCTTCCTCTCACGAGTTCCCTCCTTTCTTTCCGGGGCCGAAGCTGATGTGTGGGCCCGGACGTCGCGCTTCATTGACGGGGTCGCCCGATCGAGCAGCCTCGATGATCTCGAGGATCGGCTCCCGAGGGGTTTCTTTGCCGCGTACAAGCTCTACTGGAACGCACGGCTCCGGAGCCTTCGGGCGCAACTGCTGCCGCCCGTCGTGCTGGTCTCCCGGGCCGACCTGTTGCCGGAGGCTGCGCAGACCTTTCTTGAGGAACTTCTCGACGACGGCGATCCCGGCGGCGTCTTTGTCATTGCCACCGTCCCGCATCCGGACCCGGCCGGCGGAACCGCCGCCGGAACCGCCGCCGGGACGGAACTGCGTCCCCTCGATCCCATGGAGATTGCTCAGGCGGCGCGACGAAACCTGCCCGAGTCGGCAACCCGGCGATTCCGGGTGGCTCTCGCCGCCTCGGTTACCGGCGGTGATCCCGTCGTGGTGCATCACCATCTGAAGAATCTCGAGGCGGAAGAGGGTATCGAATCGAGGAGCAGCCCCGATGGACAGCGAGCCGATGCGACCGCCTTTGTGGATACCTTCCCGCCGGAATCCATGCGCTACATTGCAGGCCTTTCGCCGCCCGGCAGGGACGTGTTGTTCCTGTGTCACGTGGTCAGCGCAATCGGCGGATCCAGTCTGGTAGTTGCCGTCGCCGAGACGCTGGGTCACGATGAGGTGACCGCTCAGGCGTGCCTGCAGGACCTCATCACGCACGGCCTCATCGCCGATCTCCTCACGGCCACCCCCTACCGCACCCTTGAAGTCGCCGGGCTCCCGGAAGAGGCTTCCGCCCGGTACGCAGCGGTGACCGAAGCCGCGACGAGTTATCTCGTTCTGGAGTACCAGTCGGGACGGCGGAACATGGACCGCTGTCTCTTCCGTCTGATCGCCGACGCGCTGGGGGAGAGCGAGCGTCGCCGCGCGGCCTCCCGACTCTTCGAGGCGCTCCTGTACCGGGGACATTTCGCCGCCTGCTCGGAATTGCTCGCCGCGGAGACGGGGCTGCTCAAAGCGGTGCCCGGCCGGCTCCGCGAGCCGTCCCGACATCGCGCCATGGTCGCCACCTGGCGGCTGCGGCTGGCACTGGCTACGAACGACGTCGCCGCGGCTACCCAGGCGGTGAAGGACCTGCCGGGCCCGACGCACGACGGATGGACCGACGGACGGCTCTATCTCGCTCAGGCACTGTACAATCACGGACAGGGCGACACGGACAAGGCGATCGCCGCGATCAAGCGCAGCGTCGTCTCGTATCAGTCCATTCAAGACGAGCTCGGCGTGGCCGGGGCAAACGTCGAATACGCGCGCTTTCTTCTCGGACGGGGCACCGTGCTGGAGGCTCTGGAGCAGCTAAACCGCGGCCGGCTCGGTCCCGTCGGTGGTGAACGGGAGCGCGTCGGTATCCAGCGCGCCGTCGTGGATGCGGTGGTTTCCTTCGTCTACGGAAACCTGACTCGGGCGCGGGAGAACGTCGCGTGGCTGCTCAGTGAGCTGGCGGATACCGGTCAGCGGGAAGCTCTGCTCTTTGCCTGCCTCATGCAGGGACGCCTGCTTTTCGAGATGGGAACCTACGACGATGCCGCAGCGTGGTTTCAGCACGCCCGGACGGAAGCTCGTCGGCTCGGGCATTACCCGGCCCGCCGGGTATTTGAGGTCTGGCTGGCCCGGTCGGAGACCTACGCAGGGCGGACCTCCGCGGCCCTGCGCCGCTTGCGGGAGGTCGAGCCGTCGCCGGAGACGCTGCTCTTCCGGGCGGAGGCTCACTGGTTTGCAAGTGAGGTCGATGAGGCCGTCGCTGCGGCTGAGGCTGCAACGGAAGAGCACGTTCCGCGGAGCTTCGTTGTGCCGGAGCGCTTCGACTGGTCCACGGGATTCTCCTCCATTGAGGAACAGCTTGCGCCCGGCCGGGGCGACCAGATCGATGCGGTGAGTGTTCTCATGAGCCTGACACGCGCCTTCTGCGCCTTCGTGTACGGTCGGGCCGGGCGACATGAAGAGGGGATCCCGATTCTCCGCAGTCTGACCCGGGGGGAGGGGCGGCGCCACTTCGACCCCTACGCAGGTCTGTACTGTCTGCTCTACAGCAAGACCCTTAGGGGCGTCGGAGATGACATGCCGGACAATCCCGTTACCATGCTGGGAAAGGCGGTGAAGTTCATGCAGGAGCGCATGGCCCGAATGGACTCCCCTCAGGATCGGAGTGCGTTCTTCAAGCGCAACTACTGGCATCAACTCCTGCTGACGGATGCGCGGAAGCACAACATGGTGTGACCGGGGCGGTGCGCAAGAATGAGCACCCTGGGCGGCCGATCGGAACGTTGACACAACAGTTGCGGCTTTGGTATTGTCGCTTCTACATCGACACGGTGGCGTAGCTCAGTCGGTAGAGCAAGCGGCTCATATCCGCTAGGTCGGGGGTTCAAATCCCTCCGCCACTACTTCCTCCAGACAGTTTCGTTCAACCCGTGTTCACACAGCCGGTGCCCCCGCGCCGGTCGGTGGGCATTGGCCTCGGGTCGTCGCGCCGACGCGGGCTGGCGGGCGCGTGGGCGCGCGGGCCGGCGGGCATTGACCCTCGGATCCTTGTGTAACCTACCCGCAACCCTGTTGATAGGATTCCGGCAAGTCACGGTGCAGACGTAGTTTGCTCGGCTTTGGCGCCCACAAGAGGACTCTCGCAGGCCGGGCGCCGGCAATCTACGACTCGGTAACGGTTTATGCGCAGTGCCATCAACAGACTTGTGAGTAGGTTAATCCTTGTGCGGCGCCCTGGGGTCCCGGTCCGACCGACCGCAGCCCGTCACGCCTCTCTGACAACCACGGCAGCGCCGGACTCCCGCAGGATCGCCGCGTAGCGAGCCATCTCCTCCGGTGTCGGCGGCGAGGTCTCGCCGTACGTCGGATCGAGGGTGGTGCCGCCTCTGAACGGCGCGAGGACCATGCGTTCTCCCTCCTGCAGCAACTCCGCCATCACGCGGAAGTCCTGTTCCCCCACCAGGCCCGGGGCGACCGTCGTGCGCAGCTCGTAATCTCCGCGGCCTTCGCGGCGCCGTCCGCGAAGGATCGACAGGGACCGGTGAATGCGCTCGGCAGCCGTCGTTGCTACCGCGCCGACCGGACCCAGGCGGCCGTACTGCTCAGGGGTTGTCTTGAGATCCATTGCAATGTAGTCGGCATCCAGGGAGTCCAGGCGGTCGGGGAGCAGACCGTTGGTATCGACCTTGATCTGGAGACTCAGCTCCCGAAGGGCCGCAAGCAAGTCCGGCAGATCGGGGTGAATGAGAGGCTCGCCGCCCGTAATGGCGACGCCGTCGAGCACCCGTGCGCGCTTCCGCAGGAAGGCGAGGACCTCCCCGCGGTCGAGGAAGTCCTCAGGTGTGCCGCCGACCACCAGGTTGGCGTTGTGGCAGTAGGGGCACCGGAGGTTGCAGCCGTAGGTGAAGATAGTCGCCGCCACCTTCCCGGGAAAGTCCACCAGGCTGGTCTTGACGAGGCCGAGTCGCTCCAGTGCCATGGTACGTGTTCTCCGGGGCCCGTGCCCTCCGGGGCCTGTGCCCTCCGGGGCCCGTGCCCTCCAGGGACGCTACGCCCCGAGGATCGCGTCGATCTCCTGCACGGCGGTAGCTCGCCCCAGGACGCCTCCGTCCGGTGCGTAGAAGACCACCGTGGGTGTGGCCATGATCTCGTTCGCGGCGGCCATGGCGAAGCCCTCATCAGTATCCACGTCGTAGGCGATGCCGGACAGTCCGGTCGTCTCGATCTTCTGCCGGACGGGACCGCATCCGCTGCAGCCATTCCGGTAGAAGTACTGGTAGGTCACGCTGGTCGCATCGGCCTCCGCCGGTGTCTCGACGGCCGTCACGGCGACCGCGGTGGCCGCCGCTGCGTGGGTGAAGTGAGCCGGTGAGGTGGCCGGCGTCGCCGATGTCCGAGCGGTGGGACCGTCGCCGCGCCGGGCCCGATCCGCGCGGGCCTGGTCCACATGGGCCTGTTCTACCGTGTCGAAGGTGCGGCGATGGTCGTACTCCTCCCGCTTGCCCTTGTTCCAGTTCTTGAGACTCCGGTAGTACCCGACGATCCGGGTGTAGATCTCCGTCTCCGTTCCCTGCACTGTTGTGAGGCGGCTCCGCAGCGCCTCGAGCTCCTGATCGATTTCCTGTACGCTTCTCATTCTCTGTTCCTCCCGGTTGCTATACATCTTGTCTTCTTCCATGCTTCCGTGTTTTTCCGGCCCTACTCCCCGCCTGCGGCGGCCGCCTGCCGGCGCTCCTCTTCGAGCTCTCGAATGCGCTGCTCAATGGCGGCGCGCTGCTCCGCCTCGCACTTCGGACAGGTGAAGTGCTCACCCGCCAGGTAGCCGTGGACGGGGCAGACCGAAAAGGTCGGGCTGATGGTGAAGTAGGGAAGGCGATAGTTCGTCGCAATCGTCTTCACCAGGTTGCGGCACGCCTCCCACTCGGAGATCGCCTCGCCGAGGAAGGCGTGAAACACCGTGCCGCCGGTGTATCTGGTCTGCAGGTCGTCCTGATGATCCAGGGCGTCGAAGACGTCCTGGGTGTAGTCGACCGGCAGCATTGAGGAGTTGGTGTAGAAGGGCTCGGCATCACCGGAGGTGATGATGTCCTCGTAGCGCTTCTTGTCGTGCTTGGCCAGGCGGTAGGAGGTGCTCTCCGCCGGGGTGGCCTCCAGGTTGTAGAGGTCGCCGGTCCGTTCCTGGTAGTCCCCCAGGCGGGCGCGCATGTGGTCAAGGAGCTCCTCGGCAAAGGCCTTGCCGTCGTCGTCGGCAATGGTGACGCCCATGAAGT
>CAZZIE010000176.1:0-7707 GCA_964654185.1 uncultured Spirochaetaceae bacterium
GGTGGCCCTGCCAACGGCCGCCCCGGCCTGCCAACGGGCACCCCGCCCCGCCCCGGGGGCCCCGAAAACTGCCGCCCCGCCCCGGGGGCCGGGGGCCACCCGACGCCTCGACAGACAAAAACCCCGGTCCGAAGACCGGGGTTCGTTGTACGTTCTCAGAGGGCTGCGTGCGAGGTGACGCTGCCCGGTGCGAACGGCCGCCCGGGGCCTGGCCTCCGGGCGGCCGCGGCCGGCGCCCGCCGGCGGCGGGGCGTCAGCCCTGCTTGATGGAGATCTGCCGCGGCTTCACCTCTTCCTTCTTGGGGAAGGTCAGGCGCAGCACACCGTCCTTCATCTTGGCGTCGACCTTGTCGGGATCCACGGTGTCCGGCAGCGTGATGGTCCGCTGGAAGGTTCCCTGCCAGCTCTCGCGATGGTAGTAGTCACCATCCTTGCTCTCGTCCCGGCCCTTCTTCTCACCGCGAATGGTGAGCACGTTCGCCGACACGGACACATCCACGTCCTTCATGTCGATGCCCGGCAGCTCGGCCCGCACTTCGACGTCGTTCTCGTTCTCGCACACGTCGACAGCAGGCACTGCGAGGCGACTCGCACCGCCGGGAAGGCCGGTGAGCCAGTCGTCGTCGAAGAGCCGGCTCATCTCGTTGCGAAGCCGGTCGAACTCCGTCATGGGATTGTAGCCCTCATTCCGTCGTCGAATAGCGTTCATAGCGCACCTCCTATCACTCAGTTTTCAAAGCCTTCACCAACAGTGTTGCAACCATTGTGCCAAGTCGGACCATCATCATCGTCCCTATAATTCTTTCTGAGATCGATGCTTACGGCGCCCCGCCCCACCACGACCTACCGCGGATGCCCGGGGAAAATCGGCGACAAAGAACACATACTCCCGGGCCCGATCGGCCCATGTTGGGTCAAATTGCTACGCTCTCCGGCGCCCTTTCGGGAGGTGGTGGGTCCTACGGCTTGTCGGCGCCGCGGCGGCGAGCTATGATTCACAGCGTCATGCACGCACGTCACCTTCGTCGTACGGTTCTCCTTGCAGCGGCGCTCCTCATTCTGGGGCTCGCGGGGTGTGTCACCCCGCCGTCACAGCGGGAGGGCGCGGTGGAGCGCCTCATCGGGCGCATCAACGAGGGCGGCGCCGAGGAGCGCTTTGCGCTGTCGGCCCTCCCCTTCGTCCTGGACCGGGAGATCATCATTGTGGAGCGCGACCTGCGCACCCTCTGGACCAACCTCACGGACGCCGGCTTTGCCCTGACCGACCCGGAGATTCTCTCGCTGGAGTACGGGCAGGAGTCCCTCTACCGCGCCTTCGCAGAGACCATGGACATGGAGGTCTACTTCGACCGCTACGCCCCGGAGGACGTCAGCGTTGCCACCGTCGAGGCGCGGGAGGGGACCTTCCTCCTCATCCTTGGAGAGCGGGACCGCCTGGCCCCGGTGCTCCACGGCATCAAAGGACCGGTGGAATGAAGATGAACGGGAGCGCGAACGCACGCCGGCGCATGCCGGTTTTCGCCCTGGTCGCCGCCGTCGCCTGCGGCCTCCTGCTGACAGTTGCGGCGGTCGGCGCCGCCCAGAGTGCCGCCCGGAGCGCGGCCCGGAGCGCAGAAGTCGTGTACCTGGAGGGCTTCCCGGAGATCTACGCGGCCGGTGGGAGCACCTACCTCGCCGATTTCGGAGACCAGGTGCGAAGCGGCGACAGCGTGGTGACCGGCTCCGCGGACTACGTCGAGCTGGAGCGCCAGGTCGGTGAGCTCATCAAGGTGTCCGCGGACACGGTCTTCGCCCTGCGCGAAGTCCAACGGGGAGAGGAGAAGGAGACGGTCCTCTCCGCCGCGGCGGGGCAGGTCTCCTTCCGATTCGACCGCATCACCGGCAAGGAGCCCCTCCTCGGCAGCCCGACCGTCGCGGCGGGGGTGCGCGGCACGGAGGTCACCGTCTACGCCGGCGACGACGGCACAACCCTCTTTCTGGTGACTTCCGGTGAGGTCGCCGTCGATTCCGCCGGAGAAGAGGCCATCCTCACCGCCGGCCAGGCGAGCGAGGTGCTGCCGGGACAAGCTCCCGGAGAGCCCTTCGACTGGCAGACCAGACCTATCGACTTCTCCGCCTGGAACGAGGGGCGCCTGGAGGATTTTCTGGAAAGCCCCATCGAGAGCGCGCGTCGCATCCGGGAGGAGCTGAACGCCTTTGCGGAGCGCATTGACGAGCTCTACCCGCGGTACGAAGAGGTTTCCCGGCAGCTGGAGCAGGAACGGAACAAGTACGACGACATCCTGGAGGAGGAAGGCGAAGAGAAGCTCCGGGAGTACCAGCGCGAGGTGGTCGCCCCCATGATTGCAGAGGCTCAGGGCCTCATCCTCAATGTGCGGTACAACGCCCTCTCCGCCCTGTCGCTCCGCCGCTTCGTCCTGGGCAAGATGTACATGAACATGAAGACGCGGTTCATCTTCGACCAGGACGCGCCGGAATACCGGGATTTCACCCTGCTGTACGAAGACATACTTGGCGATTTCGAGGAGCGCATTGTGCCGCATCTCGTGGCCACGGACATTTAATCCACGCCGCAGCGTGGAAAGGAGATCAGGAATGAAGCTACGTCACATCATCCAGCTTGCGGTATTGGTCGCGCTTGCGACGATCATCCTCTCAGGTTGTCAGCAGATTCTCGGCTCGCTGGGACTGCGCGACCCCATCACCCCGAGCGAGCGGCTCGAACAGTTCGAGGAGGAGCTCAACGGGGACCGGGCCTTCATTGGGAACCACCTCCACGCCGATGTACCGACAACGTGGAAGGCGGCTGTTGCCTGGAAACCGTTCTTTCCGGAGGAGATCGACTCCGAGAGCGTCACCTACACCATTGCCGGTGACGACCTCGAGTGCTCTGCCGACACGAGCACCGAAGGAATCGATCATGTTTGCACGACGACGGTGGACGCGGATCCGAGTACCGTTCTGATCCAGGGAGCCACATTGACCTTCGGCATGTCCGAGGACCCGAACAAGAACGACGACTCCTTCATCATGAAGCTGACCATCTCGGGAGGTGCAGTAAGCGGAACCGACCTCGAGGGAACCCTCTTCGACGGCACCCAGGAGTGATCCACCGGCGGCGCGTAACCTACCCGCAACCCTGTTGATGGGATTCCGGCAAGTCACGGTGCAGGCGAAGTTTGGGCGACTTCTACCCCGGCACGGGGTTTTTCGCAGGCCGGGCGCCGGCAACCTACGGCTCTGTAGCGGTTTGCGGCCAGCGCCATCAACAGGGTTGTGAGTAGGTCAGGCGGCGCGCCGGGGCGGTCCAACAGCCGCCTGACCGCGGAGCACCAGGCCGGCGCTACTCGCCGGCCGCCCCGTCCGCCTGCACGTCTCCGAGCTCGACCCGGGCGCTGATGTCCTCCTGGAGGTACCAGCGCCCGTCGTGTTTCTTCAGAGAGAAAGTAAGGACCGTTGTGCCGGTCTGGCCCGGCACGGCGACATCCGCCGTCGCGGTGGCGCGGTCCTCAATGGTGATGTCCCGGATCTCGTAGTCGGTCACAATGCCCCGGGGCGGCGTCTCCGGGCTTATCAGGGCCAGACTGCCCTCCGGCAGGTCCAGAAAGTACTGCTCCGCTGCAGACAGGTCCTGCTCCTCCACCGCCTGGAAGAACCCCTCGACCACCGCTTTGACATCGTCCCTCGACTCATTTCCGGCACACCCCGTGACTGCAAGTGCAAGCAGCATGAGCAGCAGCGCGGACCGGGCGAGTGGCGAGGACAGGGCGCGTGACTGCCTCATGAATGCCTCCATGGGATGGTCGGGTTGTGCATCAGTCGCCGGCCACAAGTGGACCGCAATGTGTTGAATGAGCTAATAGCCTAGTCTCTACGCGGTTAGGAGTTTAACGGCTTGATCACGATCCGACCAGAGAATGGGTGAGATGTCGTAGTTTGAGAGGGCGTCGATTATGCTCCCGGGCACGCTCGCCTCTCGATCATTCAGAAGAGCAAGAGCTTTCGCGTTCTGAGGTCGAGTATCTCTAGTATCCACCCACGCGAGAATCACGCTCTGCGCTGTGTCCTTATCCGGCTTTGTGACGGCCTTCATTAGCCGCTCAGGCATTTTCGAGCTCTTGGGCACGAGAAAGTCGAACACATGGTCGAAGCCAGACCTGCCTGAGAACTTCACGTTCGGAGAATAACGAACGTCGTTCAAGTCCAGCCAGCTCTGCACGTCCTCAAAGAACAAAGATCGGATGTGGGGTCTCGCCACGTAGAAAAGGTCGTTCACGGCAAGAATGGCTTGGATCAAGTTGTGCTTGTTCAGCGGGAAATGCCGCTCAGAGGCATGCGTAACGAGAGCTTTGTCCTCCAGCTTCACGCCAAATCCACGAACCGTTGTCTCCAAGAGACGCTGTCGCTTCGGGGTGTCCAGGCTACACCCTGAAGACTCAAGATCCATGATGGTGTATCCGTCGTCTGTGAGTTTGTACTTGCCATTCTCGTTCTTCGCGTAGATCTGAACGAAATCGTTGTGACGATCGAGATAGGGTGTGGTTATTTCGTACCAGTCATCGAGAGGACGCACATGCGTATTGTCTTTGAGCCAGGCCCAGTAGCGGTCGACAAGACCACCGATATCGCTCATCAGAAAAGACCTCTTTCCAAATTCGGCAGCTCCACTACGTTGCAGAATCTCGCGAATGCGAGCCAAGCGACAAACAGATCGGAGGTCAGGGGTCCGAGGACCTCTTCAGCAGGAAATGCCCATTTATCACCGAATCCCTCACGAAATAGATGGATGTGCGGACACTCAACTTCTGTCATATCCGGATTGCGGTGCCCGGGCCCATCCACGTCTAGTCTGGCAAGAACTATAACGCTTCTGGCCCGGTTTTGATAGGAACACTTCGTCATTCGAATGGATCCACGGATCAGGTCAAACCAGAAATCCTCCCGAAGGTCAATCGACTTCACAGGTAGCGAGAGAGACTTGCCGGCCTGAGGAAATGGATAGATCTCCTCTGATACACGAGTCTTCTCTACCGCCAGGAGTAGATCTGCTTCCGACTGCGTAAGACCGGCCTCGGACATACTGTGAGTATCGACCAGCGGCAATGGTGGTTTTAGAGCTCCGATTCACCCCATCGCGACACCTCTGCTTCCGACCCGCCCTGCGTCGCAATACTTGATATTCCCAATTGTTTTAATTAACATGACCAGGACAATAAGGTTCCGGAGCGGCCGGCCGGGGACCGGGGGCTGGGCCCTGCCCCACCGGCACCCCGCACGGGCGGTCGGTGCACCCCGGCGGGGCGATCGGCGGCCTGGACAAGGGCGCCCCGCGCCGGAACCTTTTCGGGAGGTGGTCAGAATGATCGAGTTCCTTTCGCAGAGCTGGCCCTGGTACGTGTCGGGTCCGCTTCTGGGCCTCATGGTTCCCATCCTGCTGTTGATCGGCAACAAGCAGTTCGGCATATCCTCGTCGCTCCAGCACATCTGCACGGCGACGTTGAAGCCCAACGCGGAGTACTTCAAGTACGACGTGAAGTCCAAGGGGTGGAGCATCCACCTCGCGGCGGGCGTCATCATCGGCGCGGCGATAGCCGCGCTCTTCCTGGACGGGAATCAGACTCCCGGTGTAACCGAAGAGGCCCGCGCACTCTTCGCCTCCTGGGGCATCTCCGAGGTGACGGGACTGCTGCCACCGGAGCTCTTCGCTCTGGAGAACCTCGTGTCGGTGCCGACCATCCTGGCGCTCCTGTTCGGGGGCTTCCTGGTCGGTTTCGGTGCGCGGTACGCGAACGGGTGCACCTCCGGTCACGCCATCATGGGGCTCTCCCTGCTGAACCTCGGATCCCTGGTCGCGGTGATCGGCTTCTTCATTGGCGGCGTGATCGTCTCGCACCTGGTTGTGCCCCTGGTGCTGAGCCTGGTGTAACGGTGCGGCCGGCACATAGGCGCCATTGGGCCATCCGAACAAGGAGCACATCATGAAGAACCTGAAGTTTCTGATTGCGGGAATCTACTTCGGCATTGTCCTCATCAAGGCGGAGGTCGTCTCCTGGTATCGCATTCAGGAGATGTTCCACTTCCAGGCCTTCCACATGTACGGCGTGATCGGCGGCGCCGTGGTGGTGGGGGCCCTCTCGGTCTTGCTCTTCCGCCTGTTCAAGGTGAAGTCCTTGAAGGGCGAGGTTCTCGACCTGAAGGGAAAGCCCTTCAACAAGGTCGGAAACATTGCCGGGGGGACTATCTTCGGCTTCGGCTGGGCCCTCACCGGCGCCTGCCCGGGGCCGCTCTACGCCCTCCTCGGGGCGGGGTACTGGGCCGTTCTCCTGGCCCTCGGCGGCGCGGTACTCGGCGCCCTGGCCTACGGCTTCGCCCGGCCGCGGCTGCCGCACTGAGCGGCCTGCGGCGGCGGGCCGCGCCGCCGCCACTGCTGAGCGGCGCCGGCCGCCGTGCCCCCTGCGGAGCAATCTCTCACATCGGTGTAACATCGGTACTGTGGGAGTTGTCCGACGATTTCAGTCAGCATACCTTCTCAGTGGAGGTACCGAGAATGAAGCAACTGCTATCCGTACTCACTCTGACAATATTGATGCTCTTCGCCGGGGCGGCATTGGCTCTCGCCCAGGACGACGGCATGAACGAGAACGAGGCGATTGCCGTTTTTGCAGGCGGCTGTTTCTGGTGCATGGAACCGCCCTATGACGATGTCGACGGCGTCAAGGAGACGATCTCCGGCTACACCGGCGGCACCGTCGAGAACCCCACCTACCGGGAGGTCGTGCGCGGAGGAACCGGCCACCTTGAGGCGGTCCAGATCGTCTACGACCCGAGCAAGGTCTCCTACGAGGATCTGCTCTACATCTTCTGGCGCAACATAGATCCCCTGGATCCCGGCGGGCAGTTCTGCGACCGCGGCGAGTCCTACACCACCGCGATCTTCTACGCCAATGATGAACAGCGCCGCCTCGCCCGGGAGAGTCTCCGGGAGATCCGTGGCGAGTTCGACGATCGCATCGTCACGGACATTGAACCTCTGGAGGAGTTCTACCGCGCGGAGGAGTACCACCAGAACTACTATCAGAAGAACCCCTCCCGTTACTCCTTCTACCGCGCCAGCTGCGGCCGGGATGCACGACTCCGCCAGCTCTGGGGCGACGAGGGCGGCACCCACTCCGTGCCCTCCGGAAGCTGATCCCTCCCTGCGCCCGCACCGAACTCCCTCCTGCTTCAGCTTTCCCCAAGGTTCGGGCCACCTATGATCTCTTGTGCCTCCCCGCGGGGTTGCCGTAGACTTTCGGCACCGCGGGGAGACGCACCATGCCTGTCGATCCACAACTGATTGAGTATCTCTCACAGTTCGTCACCGACGCACGGCGCCGGCGCATGGAAGAGGTCCTGGCCGAACGCACCCGCTACCTCACGGTCGCCCTGGAGGACCTCTACCAGTCACACAACGCAAGCGCCGTCCTGCGGAGTTGCGACGGCCTGGGCATCCAGGACGTGCACATTGTTGAGAACCGGAACAGATACCAGGTGAATCCCGATGTCGCCCTGGGCACCTCCCAGTGGCTGACCCTGCGGAAATACGGGGACGCCGGTGCAGAGTCCGACGGCACGCGCGGGCCCGCCACCGCCGCGGCGGCGGGCGCGAACGCCCGCGGCGCCAACGACCACGAAGAAGGGACCGGCGCCGCCGACCGTTCCGACCGC
>CAZZIE010000177.1:0-6091 GCA_964654185.1 uncultured Spirochaetaceae bacterium
CCGCGGGCGGCGCGGGCGCGGGCGCGGGCGGTGGCTCCGGGGGCTCAGCGGCGGGCGATGCGGGCAGGGGTGCGTCCGGTGAATCGGGCCGGGAAGGCTCCGCCGTCGCCGCCGTCAACGACCTCAACCGCCGGATTCTGGCTGCGGTGAACGACAGCGGCAAGGCCTACATCACACACACCACCCTGAACGGCGTCTACACGCTCCGCTTCGTGGTCGGCCAGACCAACACATCGGGGCGCCACGTCGACGAGGCGTGGGAGCTGATCACGGAGACCGCGCGCTCCCTGGCGTAGCCGCGGGACGAAAAGGCGGCCGGCGCGCCGCACCCGCACGCTCCCTCGCGTCGGGTTGCGGGCCGGGCGGGCGGGACCGCGGGGAGCCGCGGCGCCGGCGGCGGGCGGTCGCGGGCCGGGCGGGCCGCCTCGCGGGGAACCGACGCGCCGGCAGCGGCGCCGGGCGGGAGGCGCCGGGGCCCGTGGTAAGCGCGGCAGCCCCCTGCTTCAGCCTCCCCCCCTTCAACCGAACGCCGACCTGAACCGCCCGCTATCTGTTCCGCCCGCAACCTGTTCCGCCCGCTACTTCAAGCGCGCCCCGACCGACAGCGCTCCCAGGGTCAGGAAGTTGTCCGTGAAACCGCTGCGGCTCTGCGTCCAGAAGGTCCGCTCGCCGTCGGGGCGCGTGCCCTCGGCACCACCGCCTACGACCCGCAGCGTCAGGTAGAGGTCCGTCGCAGGGTTCGCCTCATATCCGGCGGTCAATCCGACATCGAAGATCGAGCCGGTGAAGTCGTACTCTGCGCCGTTGATGAAGGCGCTCGAAGCGTAGAAGCCGTCCGCCTCCAGCTCGAAGAAGGCCGGCTCGAGAGCGCCGCGCTGCGGATCGTACTCGACCCTCCCGGCGAGAACCGGCACCGGCCCCAGGTCCTGCGACACCACGGTCTCTTCACCGGTGGCGGATTCGAAGACCAGCGAGGCGTTGCGGAGCTGAAGACTTGCGCCCAATCCCACCGTTACGGCGGGCCGCGCAACGGCGTTGAAGTGATACGTGACCCGGTAGAAGTCGAAGCCGTACTTCAGGCGGAGTCCCTCGTCGACCGGAAACTCAACATCGTCGAACTGTACCGGCTGCGGGATACCGTCGGCATCCTCGATCCCGTCGACGCGGGTGGTCGTCTCAACGGTGAGGGGCTGGTAGAGAAAGCGCAGGTAGTTGCGCCGCCCAATGTCCATGTTGATGGCAAAGCGCTTGTACGGATACAGGATTTCCTGGCCGCCCTGTTCCACATAGTCGAAGGCCGTGCCGTTCTCTCCCACCTTGATGGTGTGGGTGAACACCTTGAGGAAACCGATCTCCGCTTCAGGCTCTACGCGCAGGAAGGCGTCGGGCCGGTTGAGTTGCGGGTAGTCCTGCGCCGCAAGGGGCAACGCCATCGCCGCCAGGAGCGCAACTCCGACAAGCACGATCCGTCCCTGTCGCAGAGGGGTTCTGAATGCTCTCATACGTTCTTCTCTCCTTTCACATCTCGTGGTTTCACATGTCATGGTTGCACATGTCATGGTTGCACATGTCATACGGGGTGCCGCTTCCGGGAGCGGACCCTGCACGCCGGCCCGGCCGAAGAGCGACCAGCCGAACGACTGTTAGGTAAGGTAATCACGCTTAGCCCTACGTGTCGAGAAGAACATTTCGGGAAGCGGAGTTCACATGGCAGGTCGGTAGCAGAGAGAGGGGGCTTCGGATGCTGATCTACGGTCCGACTCAGGGGACAATCCGTAACCTACTCAGAACCCTGTTGATGGCACTGCCCGTAAACCGCTACAGAGCCGCAGGTTGCCCGCGTCAGGCCTGCGGAGAACCCCTTGAGGGCGCCGAAACCGCGCAAGCTTCGTCTGCACCGTGACTTGCGGAAATTCCATCAACAGGGTTCCGGGCACGTTCCAGGGACCCGCCCGGGAGCCGGCCCGCCGCTATCCCTGGTGATTCAGCAGGCCGTTCAGGAAGACGTCCACCATCTGCCGCACCATTCCCGGACCCTGCTCCCGGGGCACGTGCTCGTTGGTGGCGTACCAGATGCCGTCCAGAACGGCCAGGAAGGAACCCGCGAGGAGGGCGGAGCTCACGGGACGAATCGTCTTGTTACGCTGGTACTCGTCGAAGACGTGCTCAATGGGACGAATGAGCGCCGCGTGCGTCTCCCGGGAGAGCTCCACGGAGAGCTCGTGGTTCATCTTGGACACATCTTCCCGAATGGTGTGAATGAGATTCATCGGCGCGGGCTGGAGGAGCCACAGGCCGATCGCCTCGAGCTTCTCCGCGATCACCGGGTCGGCCGAGTCGATAACGGCGGCAAGCTCATTCCGGTTCCGCTCAATGCTGCGCCGAATCACCTGCCGGAAGAGATCTTCCTTGCCGTCGGCGTGGTAGTAGAGGGAAGCCGCCTTCATCCCAAGACGTTGAGCGATCTCGCGCATTGAGAGCATCTGCGGCCGATGCTCGAACAGGATATCCTCGACGCGGTCGAGGAGTCGCTCCCTGGACTCGGAAGATGCACTACTCACTTCGATTCCCCTTGTGTACCACCCGCCACGTAGCGAGCAGTCAACTCCACAAGCGCCTCGGCGACGCGCCGTTTGGATCCCGCCGGCAGGTCCGAGACCGATCCGTTCTCGCCGACGACAACCAGCCGATTGGTGTCGACCTCGAAGCCGGAGTCCGCTTCTGCCACATCGTTTACCGCAATGAGGTTGGCCTGTCCGCGCTGCACCCGGGACTGTGCGTCCGCGATCGTCTCCTCACGAGACGCGTGATAGAGCGCGCGGAATGCGACTACGTACATACCAGGATACTGCCTGCGCACTTCATCGACTATTTTGGGGGTCGGTTCAAGGTCGATGTGTACACGCTCGCTCCCTGCCGTGGGCACTTTCTCGTCGTGCCTGTGCACGGGCCGCCAGTCCCCCACGGCGGCGACGCTGAAGAAGATGTGGTACTCCTCGTGCGACAGAACGTCCTGTACCGCGCGACTCATCTCCTCCGCCGTCTCGGTATCAACACGTCGCACCCCTGCCGGCGCCGGGACGCTCAGCTTACCACACACCAGCGTCACTTCCGCGCCAAGATCGCGCGCCGCCTCCGCGACGGCCACCCCCATCTTCCCGGTGCTGTTGTTCGTTATGACCCTTACCGGATCGATATACTCCACCGTCCGCCCGGCGGTTGCGAGAACACGGATTCCCGCCAGGGGCCGCGCGTCCGGCGAGAGCAGCGTCTCGACCCTGTCGGCGATCTCTCCGGTTTCCGGGATCTTTGCCTTTCCCTCTTCGAGGCGGGGCATCATGACGTCCACCCCGATCCCGCGCAGCGTCTCGATGTTGCGACGCACGAGCGGGTGCCGGTACATCGGTTCGTGCATGGCCGGCACAAGCAGGAGGGGAATGCCCTCACCGAGGGCGGTCGTGGCAAGCGTGGTCACCGGGGTATCGTCAATGCCGGCGGCGATCTTGCCGACGGTGTTCGCCGTCGCCGGGGCAACCAGGACCAGGTCGACCTTATCCGGTACGTTTCCCGCCAATGCCACGTGTTCGATCTCCCCGGTGAGACGCGTCACCACCGGTCGCCCCGTCGCCCAGTGGAGCAGATTCGGGTGCACCAACCGCTCTGCTTCAGGAGTCATGACGGCAAAGACCTCGGCGCCGCGCCGCATGAGCTCCCGGGCAATCTCGGCGCTCCGCGCGGCGGCAACGCTTCCGGTAATGCCGAAGGCGATCCTGCGGCCATGCAGGGTCTGCGATCGTGAACCGACAATGTCATCCGACGGGTGGCGTTCGCTCATGCTCTGGGAGATTACCACACTGCCCGGCCCGTCGCACTAGCGCTTGCAGGGGACTGAGACTTACGCTTAGATTCAAAGCAATGGAACGCCATTCCGGGGGTAGCACCGTCGGATGTGTCGCCGCCGAGGTGGCGCAGCACCGCCGGTCGCGCAATCGTTAGCATGTGCACGGTCACCTGGTGCGCTGAGGACGACGGCTATGTGCTGCTCTTCAATCGCGACGAAGCGCGCACGCGCGGACCCGCTTTCCCCCCGGAGGTGCGCATGCGCAAAGGTGTCCGCTTCATCTCGCCCCTCGACCCGGATGCCGGGGGCACCTGGCTCGGGGTAAACGAGTTCGGCGTGACCATCGGCCTCCTGAACTTCTACTCGGCGGAGGTCCAGATTGCCCCTCCCACCGGTCTCAAGGTGAGCCGGGGGATCCTGGTCAACTCGCTCCTCGACAGCGCGGATATCGAGACGGTGGACGCGCGCCTGCGCGCAGCGGACCGCACCCAGTACATGCCCTTCCTCCTCTTCGCCATGGAGAGTGCGGAACGGCGCGCCTCCTGGAAGTGGACCGGCGACACCTTCGAGCGCACGAATCAACCGGACATACCCATGTCGACATCCGGCTTCAATCCGGAGGAGGTCGTGCGCTTCCGGTCCGAGGTGCTCCGGCAGGTCATCGACCGGCACGGCGGTCTGACGTCGGATGCGCTCTTTGAGTTTCACTCCCACCACGATCCCGAATATCCGACGCACTCGGTGAGCATGGAGCGCGAGGAAGCGCGGACGGTCAGCTTCACGGAGATCAGGGTGCGCACCGACCGGGTTTCTCTCGCCTACACCGCCGGCTTTCCCGCAACCGGAGCGGTCTTCCCGCCGCTCTCGGTCAAGCGAAGAGTTGCGACAACGCAATAGCCCCTTCTATACTCCCGAATTATGGCACGACTTCACGGCGTCGGGTGCGCCCTCATGGACTACCTCTACACCAACGTCGACTTCTCGACGGAGCGGTTCAGGAGGTTTCTCTCAAGGCAGGACGGCGACGGCGGCCTCTCTCCGGGACGGCTGACCTTCGCTGAGGACTTCGCCCGCTTCGCCGGCATGCCCTTCGAGGAGGCTCTCCGCGCAATCGTCGGTACCGCAACGCCCGACTCGGAGAACCTCGGCGGTCCGGCTATCGTCGCCATGGTTCACGCCGCCCAGCTCACCGCCGGCAGGGGAGTTGAGGTAGCCTTCAGCGGAATGCTCGGGGATGATGCCGTCGGCAGGCGCCTGCGGGAGATCGCAGCACCCTCCGGCGTCGATCTCGGCAGCGTTGCGACCATCCCGGGGCGCTCTCCCTCTACCATCGTCCTCTCAGATCCTGACTACGCCGACGGACAGGGTGAACGCACCTTCATCAACGACATTGCCGCCGCCTGGGAGATGACCCCGGACCGCCTGGGGCCGGACTTCTTCGCGGCGGATGTCATTCTCTTCGGCGGAACCGCCCTGATGCCGCGGATCCACGACGCTCTCGGCGACCTGACCCGGCGCGCCCGGGAGGCCGGGGCGCTCACCGTCTGCGGCACCGTCTACGACTTCCGCAGCCAGCAGCGCAACCCCCATGAGCCGTGGCCCCTCGGAGAGGAGAACGGCGCCTACCCCTGGCTCGATCTGCTGATCGCCGACCGGGAGGAGATCCTCCGACTCACCGGAGCGCAGGACGTCGACGCGGCAATGGCTACCGCCCTCGACCGCGGCGTACAGTCGGTCGTCGTGACCCGCGGCGCGGAACCCGCCGTCGCCGCGGTGCAGCCCGGAAGCACCACCTTCGCAGCGCTGCCTCGCCGGGAGTATCCCGTTTCGGCGGCGGTGACCCGCGAGCTCGCCGCCTCCCCGGAGCGACGGGGCGACACCACCGGGTGCGGCGACAACTTCGTCGGCGGCGTCCTGAGCTCTCTTCTTCTTCAGATCGATGCCGACGCGCCGGCGGCGACGCCCGCCGGCACCTCCACCGCGAAGAGCCGCCGCGCCGGGGGACTCGACCTCCACCAGGCGCTGATGTGGGGCGTCGCCTCGGGCGGCTTCACCTGCTTCTACCCCGGCGGGACCTACCACGAGTCGATCGAGGGGGAGAAGCGCGCCCTTGTCGAGCGGTTCGTCGCTGCGTACGCGGAACAGCTGGCGGGCGGGGATCAGGCTGCCGACGGCGGCCGGCCCGGAAGCCGGCAGCCCGGAAGCCGGCAGCCCGGAAGCCGGCAGCCCGGAAGCCGGCAGCCCGGAAGC
>CAZZIE010000177.1:6191-7676 GCA_964654185.1 uncultured Spirochaetaceae bacterium
CGGCAGCGCGGAGGCCGCCGGCCGGGCGGCGGCCAGGCCCGCAGCAGCGAATCGGAGGCGTAGCGTGACCGGAAGCGACGTCGTCGCCGCGTACGGCGGCGGTCTTGTACAGTTCGGCGCCGGCAACATCGGGCGCTCCTTCATCGGACAACTCTTCGCCCGTTCGGGCATGCCCGTCATCTTCGTGGATGTGGACGAGGTCGTCATTGCGGAGCTCAATCGCCGCCACGAGTACCCCGTCGTGATCCGCCGGCAGGTCCGGCCCGACGAAACCCTCACCATTGAAGGCGTCGCCGCCGTGGACGCCCGGGACACCGACGCTGTCGCGGAGGCAGTCGCCGGGGCGGCCCTGGTGGCAACCTCCGTCGGCGCCCGCGCCCTCGAGAAGGTGTATCCGGTCCTCGCCGACGGCATCCGCCGCCGCTTCGAGGCGGCCGCGGCGGACGCACCGGGTGCGGCGGACGCGGGCGCAGCGCATCCGGCCGGGGCGTCCCCGCTGGATATCATCATTGCGGAGAACCTGCCGAACGGGGCGGAGATCTTCGCGGAGTCTCTGGGAGAGCTCCTGCCGAATACGATTCGCATCGGCCGGGAGGTCGGGCTGGTTGAAACGAGCATCGGAAAGATGGTGCCCCTGATCACCGAGGCCGACCGTCGGGAGGACCCGCTCCGCGTCTTCGCGGAGGAGTACAACACCCTCATTGTCGATCGTCCCGGCTTCCGCGGATCCATTCCCGACGTGCCGGGGCTGTGGCCGGTGGAGAACATCCAGGCCTACGTGGACCGCAAGCTCTACATCCACAACCTCGGCCACGCCGCGGTCGCCTACCTCGGCAATCGCATCATCCCCGGAGCCACCTTCATTGCCGAGTGCATGGAGGTCCCGGAGGTGCGCGAGCGCGCCGCCGCGGCCATGCACGCCTCGGCGGAGGCGCTCCACCGACACTACCCGGAGGACCTGCCCGCGCAGGAGCTTGCGGCGCACGTGGAGGATCTGCTGCAGCGCTTCGGAAACCACGCCCTGAAGGACACGGTCTACCGGGTCGGCCGGGACGTGCCCCGCAAGCTCGCCCGGGACGACCGCCTGGTGGGAGCGGTGAGGCGTTGCATCCACTACGGAATCGACCCCGCACCGATTGCGGAGTGCGTTGCCGCGGCGCTGCGCTTCGGCGCCACCGACGAGAACGGCGCCCCGGACCGGGGCGCCGTGGAAGTGCGCGGTCTTCTGGAGCGGAACGGACTGGACGCGGTGCTGACCGAGGTGTGCGGCCTCGACCTGCACGACCCGCCGGACCTGCAGGCAGCGGAGGCGATCCGCCGGGCAGTTGCGGTGGAGTAATCCCGCCGGACGGCACCACGCGCAGTCGCCGGCCGGCTCCCGCGCCCCCGGCTCCCGCGCAGGGGCGCGTGATGCGGCCGCCCACCCGCGTCCGCGTTCCTCGTCCCCGCGCCCCCTACCGCGCTGCAGCGAGCGCCTTCTCGAGC
>CAZZIE010000178.1:0-1418 GCA_964654185.1 uncultured Spirochaetaceae bacterium
TTCGGGCAGTAGGTTGGTGTCGGCATGTGACCTCCTGAGGGTTTGATGGTGCAAATGGGGCTGTTTTCGCCCCTGTGCGCCTGCAACTCCCTACTGCGGTGGAGGTTGTGCTGCTTCAATCAACAGGGTTGTGGGTAGGTTATGCCGACTGCAGATTGTCCTGGCGCAGGCGCGTGAGCCGGAGGCTGAGGACCGCCTCCCCATCGCGGAAGGAGGAGTCCAGCACCTCCTCACTGAGGCCGATGTTACGTAGCATGAGAACCGTCATGATGAGGCCCAGACCGGCACCCTCGGAGGTATCCTCGGCGCTTTCATAGGCGGTGACCATGCTGGTGTGCTCGGCGGCGACGGCGAGCTTCTTCTCGATTCGCTGACGCTCGAATTCGGTGAGCGGTGTGTTCTGCCGGACGGCGATGCACGCATCCTCTCCCCTCAGCTGGAAGTCGACGCGAAAGTGGAGGCCCAGTTCCCGCTGTATGTCGCTGTATCGGGTGACATCGGCGAGGGTGTCGGCCCGAAAGCTCTCCATGCCCCGCTCATAGTCCCGGGGATCCTCGATGTTCAGGCCGAGCTCGTGGAAGTAGGCGCGCTTCACGTTGCCCTTCCAGGCGTTTCCCGCGAGCTCGTGGATGCAATAGGCGATCTTGTTGGCGTACTCGATGAGGTTTGCCTCCTCCAGAAAGATCTCGAGGACCTCATCTATGTATGCCCGCTCATCTGCGAAGTAACTGATTGTCTTGATAGAGATGGCGCGTTCGTGACGGACGGCGCCGCGTATCCGCCCTCGATCCACCCTCTTTCCCATGCAAGCTCCGATACCGATTGCCGTTTTTGTCGCGATGGTGCGACTGAAGTGGCTGTCTATCCACCGAGTTGTCTTTCCACCGAGAGGACCGGAGTATATCAGAAGTTTCAACGCCTGTTGAGATTCTCTGAGTTAGATGTCTGCTAATCAGGCGCGTGCCGCGGCGATCATGGCGTTGGCGCGGCGGATCTCGTCGTCGTTCACGGTGTGAGGCATGCCGGGGTAGAGCTGCATCTCGCTCTGGGCGTCCGAGCGCTCCATGGTCTCGTGGGTCTCCCGGACACGCTCGACCGGAATGAAGGGGTCGATGTCGCTGCACCCAATGAAGACCGGTGTTCCGGCAAGACCGGGCTGCGGCGCCCAGGTGATCCCCTGCGGACCGATCAGGCCGCCGCTCAGGGCAATGACACCGCCGAACCGCGCGGGGTGGTGGTACACGTAGTCGGTGGCCAGACACGCACCCTGGCTGAAGCCCAGAAGAATGACCCGGTCGGTGTCGAGACCGGCCTCCCGGGCCTCCCCGATGATGCGAGCAATGACAGCAAAGGCACCGGTGATCCATCTCTGATTGTTCTCTCGGGGTGCGAGAAAGGTCTCGGGGTACCAGACGGAT
>CAZZIE010000178.1:1428-7579 GCA_964654185.1 uncultured Spirochaetaceae bacterium
CCCTCGGCTTGCGGCGCATGCACCGAGACGTCCTCCAGCTCGAGCACCTCGGTCAGGCCGAGAATGCTCTCCGCAGAGGCCCCACGCCCGTGGAGCATGATGAGTGCGGCCGCCGCTTTGGTGAGGTCGGGGCCCTGGTGCAGTACCGGTTGTTCCTGGTGGGGCATCATACGCGTCGCTCCTCTGCAAAAGGCTCGGGAACCCGAACGGCCGGCAGCACCTGCTCCAGGGCGCCACGCTGCTCCTCAAACCACGCCGGAAGCTTCAGGGTGTGCCCCAGCGAATCCAGGGGCTCATCCCGGAGGAATCCCGGATTGTCCGTGGCGATCTCGAAGAGCACGCCGCCGGGCTCGCGCAAGTACACGGAGTGAAAGTACTGCCTGTCGATGATGGGCGTCACGTTCATCCCGGCATCCACCAGGGAGGAGCGCATCTCGCCGTGCGTTTCATCGTCGGGAACGCGGAAGGCGACGTGGTGGACGATGCCGACGCCCATGGAGCCGGGGCGACCCGTGGGAAGCGCAGCCACGTCCACGAAGGTGCCGGGGCACTCATCGCCGGCGGCAAAGCGCGTGCGCTTGTCATCCCGGGCAACCCTGCGGAATCCCAGGGTGCCTTCCAGTACATCTGCGGTCTGCTGGTACCCCTCCACAGTCAGGAGCACCGAATGGAAGCCGCGAATGGCCGCCTCCGCGGGTATCTGGGCGGTCGGGTAGCCCGGGCGGTCGTCTTGCGCAGCGACGAGCTCGAGGGTGATCCCGTCGGGGTCCTTCAGAATGACCGCCGTGTCGCCGAAGCGGTCGACGGGAGCGCTCGCCTCCACGCCGAGGGCGGCGAGCCGGCTCTGCCAGAAGGGGAGCGACCCGAGAGGAACCGCGAAGCTGATGGTGGTAGCCTGGCCGAGTCCGGGAGTCCCGCGGGCGGCCCTCCTGCGGCGCGGGGAGCCGCCCCAGGGAAAGAAGGTCAGGACGGTGCCGGGGGCGCCGTAATCATCGCCATAATAGAAATGATAGGTGCCGGGATCGTCGAAGTTCACGGTGCGCTTCACCAGCCGCAGTCCCAGGACGCCTGCGTAGAAGTCGAGGTTTGCCTGGGGATCGCCGGCAATGGCGGTGACGTGGTGAAGCCCGGTAACGGTAGGTGCCATGATCTCCTCCAGGGACGAAAGATACGAAATCCACGGGGCGCTTTGCATACCTGACCGTTCCAGTGGATGACAGGAGGGGCGAAGCGTTGGTATCGTCACTCTGCAAGGAGGCGAGCCATGGCGCCGCAAGGGCTACGCATTCACGTCTTCCAGCACGTTCCCTTCGAGGGTCCCGCATACATTGAAGAATGGGCCCGCAACAGCGGGCATAAGCTGACGGTCACCCGGTTCTACGAGAAGCACAGGCTGCCGAGCCTCAATAGAGTCGACTGGCTCATCGTCATGGGCGGACCCATGCGCGCCGATGACGCTGAGAGCTACCCCTGGCTGCAGAAGGAGACCGACTTCATTCGCCGCGCCATTGAGGCGGACAAGACGGTTCTGGGCATCTGCCTGGGGGCGCAGCTCATTGCCCGGGCAATGGGATCCAATGTGTATGCGAACCGGGAGAAGGAGATCGGCTGGTATCCGGTGCAGTTCAAGATCCCCCGGGGAAGCGGCCCGGGATCGGGGCTGAGAAGCCTCTTCCGCGGCTTCCCCAAGGAGATGACGGTGCTGCACTGGCACGGAGACACCTTCGACCTCCCGGAAGGGGCGCGCCTCTTCGCATCCTCCCACGGCTGCGACAATCAGCTCTTCGCCGTCGGGGAGCGCGTCATCGGCATTCAGTTCCACGTCGAGAGTACGCCGGAGAGCCTGGAGGCACTGGTGGACAACGCCGGCAACGACTCCGCCCGGGGACCGCACGTCATGCCCATGAAGGAGATCCTGGGCAACCAGCAGCACCTCTCTGCAAACAACCGCTACATGAAGAGGATCCTCACCCACCTCGAGGAGCACACCGCAGCAGTCGCGGCGTAGCGGCTCTTCGCCCCGCGCCGCGGGGGCCCGCCGGCCCAGCGGTTCTTCGCCCGGCGCCGCGGGGGCCCGCCGGCCCAGCGGCTCTTCGCCCGGCGCCGCGGGGGCCCGCTCGCGCCCATCACGTTGCCCCACGCCGGCGCTGACAGTATTCTTCAATATGGTATGAGAACACTGATTCCGAGATTCATCCTCCGGCGCGGCGTTGAGGGGGATGATCATGGCACGCTCGAAGGCGCCGCCCTCTTTCTGGATCTCTCGGGCTTCACCGAGCTCACGTCGGCACTGATGGAGCATGGCGATGAGGGTGCGGAGGTGCTCTCCCGCATCATCAACACGCTCTTCGATCCGCTCATCAAGGAGATCAACGCCGCGGGCGGTTTTGTGGCAACCTTCGCCGGCGATGCGGTGACGGCGGTCTTCCCCGACCGCGACGCCGGCACGGCGACCCGGTCGGCGCTGCGCATGCTCAGGGTGATCGACGCCAATCATCTTCAGCGCACGCCCGCCGGTGAGTTCCCGGTCGATGCGAAGATCGGGGTGGGCTACGGCGCCGTTGATTGGGGCACCATCCATGGCCGCGATCGCTCAACGTACTACTTCCGGGGCAAGGCCATTGAGGAAGCGGCCGAGGCGGAACATCGTGCGCAAAGCGGCACGGTGGTTCTCGGTCCGGGCGCCGTCGAGACGGCGGGCGAAGACATACACCTGACCGGAATGGATGACGGGTTTGCAGGGGCGCGACGCTCCGCGGCCGCAGAGGGCGCGCGGGCGGACACCGTCGATCAGCTTGCAGTCGAGAACGAAGACGAGCCGGAGATATCTCCGGAAGAGTTGGAGGAACGGCAGCGGCGCTACCTTCCCGGTTCAGGAGCGCCGGCGGCGGAAGGAGAGTTCCGGTACGTTTCGAGCGTCTTCATCTCCTTTCAGGCACCGAGCCGCCACGATGCGACGGCGGATCTGGTGCGGCCGGTCCTGGACCTCGCGAATGAGTACGGGGGCTACTTCAATCTCCTGGACTTCGGCGACAAGGGCGGCGTCATGCTCATTCTCTTCGGCGCCCCGACTGCACAGGGAGACGATCTCGAACGCGCTGCGGATTTCACACTGGCCGCCAACGCCACCCTGAGCAGTCGCGGCCGTCAGGGGCTTGCCGCGGGTACGGTCTTTGCCGGCTACGTGGGGAACCGCGGTCGCAGCACCTATACCGCCCTCGGCGCCGTCGTGAACCTGTCAGCCCGCCTGGCAATGGATGCCGAATGGTCCGCCGCGACAACCGCCGGAGAGGCGGTAGAGCGTCTGGAAACGCGGCACAGTCTCACGGAGCTGAACCGCCGTCGCTTCAAGGGCTTTGCAAAGGAGATGCCCGTCTACGGGATCTCCGGTATTGCCGGTGCGGCCCAGGTGGAAACACCCTTCGTGGGACGGAAGGGGTTCCTCTCCACGCTGCAGTCGGCGGTGGATGAGATGCTCACCTCGCCGGCGTGCACGCACTACGTGCTCGGTGAAGCCGGTGTCGGGAAGTCGCGGCTGGTTCGACAGCTCGCCGACGCACAGCAGGAAGACATCGTGACGGTCGTGCTGGAAGTGGACACGATCCTTCGCAAGAGCATGAACGCTCTGCCGCGACTGGTTCGGGCCGCCTTCGAGATTGCCCAGATCGATCTGGACGCTGTGGACGGCTCAACCGCCATGGACAGCCTGGCGCAATGGCTGCAGGACCGCGAGGTCGACGAGGAGACGGTCACCGAGCTCCGGCGAACCGGCTCCGGTCTTCTTGCGCTCCTGGGTAGTGTCGGCAACGACTCTCTCTACGCGCAGCTCGATCCGCAGGCTCGATTCGAGCTCACGGCGACGGCCTTTCGCGCCCTGGTCGGAGCCGTCTCGGAGGTCTACCCCCTCCTGGTCATTGTCGACAACGCCCACGCTCTGGATGCGGACACGCGAAGCATATTCTCGCGGCTCGTCTCGGCGTCTGCCGGAGATCACTTCGGTGCCCTCTTCGTCGGGCGCGGGAACGCCTCTGCATCGCCCTTTGGCATCGAACAGAATGTAGATGCCGATCGCGTGACCGTGCTCCATGGCCTGAGCGCCGAGGAAGTGCAGGAGATTGTCGCCAATGTGATCGAGGGGCCTGTGGAGAAGTCCCTGACGGACTTCGTGATCCACCGGGTCGGGACGAATCCGCTGTACGTCACGGAGCTGGCACGCTACATGGCGCAACACCGCCTTCTGACTCTCGGCGAGTCCGGCTACCGGGTGAGCACGGAGAACGTATCACTCCCGACGGAGATCAACGCCCTCCTGGTGGCGCGAATCGATGCGCTTCCACGGGAGCTCAAAGAGGCCGCCCAGGCTGCGGCGGCCCTCGGCGCCGAGTTCGATCCCGTCGTCTTGGAGCGCCTCGTCAACGCCGGACCGGAATTTCGACAGACCTTGAACGAGGGTGAGAAGGCGGGACTCTGGGCGCGTACCGACGAGGGACGCTACCGCTTCCAGCAGGACCTGATTCGCCAGGCAATCGAGGAGATGCAGCTGTCGGCAACGCTCCAGCGTCTGCACTCCCGGGCGGCGACGCTGCTGAAGCAACTGCATCCGAATGACCCGAGTCTCTTCGCCGATCTGGCCTATCACAGCATCCGGGCGAACCTGCAGGACGAGGCGCGGCAGAACCTGCGCAAGGCAGCGGACTACGCTCTGGCCAACTTCAAGAACGAGAAAGCCCTTGAGTTTCTCGAAACCTACCAGAGCTACGCCGCGACGGTTGACGAGCGGATTGCAGCGTACCGTGACATGGCCTCCATCTACGAGCTCACCGGGCGGTGGCGGGAAGCCATTGATACCCTTACCTACGGCGTCGGCCTGACCGTTATTTCGAACAATCTGGCGGCGCGGGCGCGCCTGCTGACCAACCTTGGAGAGGTGTACCGGAAGCAGAGCGAGAATGCCACGGCCATCGGCATACTGGAGCAGAGCCGGCAGCTTGCAAAGCGCGAGAAGGACTTCTCCACGTATGCGGAATCGCTCATCTATCTGGGCCGCAGCCATTGGGCGCGCGGCGACTACGGTGCCGCTCTGGCGCACTTCGACCAGGCCCTGCGCACCAGCACCGACCATGATGACCTTCGCCTCGAAGGCCTTGCCCTCTACTATCAGGGCGTCGTCTATCGCGACCAGAATCGCTACAACGAGGCGGACAGCAACTTCCGCCGTTCCTACGAAATCTTCCAGCAGATCAGCGATGATCGTCTCTCAACCTACCCGCTCTACGACCTCGGCGTCGTGCGCCTCTACCAGGGCCACATTGACGAAGCGAAGAACTACTTCCAGCGCGCCCTGGACGTGTACCAGCGCATCGGCTACGAGAGCGGCGCCTCCGCAGCGACCCTCAACCTCGGCGTGCTGCGGGACCGCCGCGGCGACTTCAAGTCCGCTATCCGCTTCTACCAGGAAGCGCGGGAAATCGCCGAGCGCATCAACGAGCACCTGGCAATCGGTTACACCCTCTTCAGCATTGGCGCCACCTACTACAAGATGGGGGACAATCGAAAGTCCCTGGCGTATCTCCGGGAAGCCTTCAGGATTATCAAGCGTCTCGGCGCAAAGGGCTACTACGGCTACGTTCTCTCCTACCTGGTCTCTCTCTTCGCCCGGACCGGCAACGCCGACCGCGCGGTCCGCACCGCCCTCCAGCACACCCAGGTCGTCGCCCAGGTCGGCAGTGACCCGGAAAACGGCCGCACCGTCATGAGCCTTGCTCAGGCCCTCGAGCGCAAGCCGAGCCTCTCCTCGGAGGCGCAACAGCAACTCCGGCGCATTGCCCACCACTACGGGTTGCAGGAGCTCACCCCTGCAACGCTGTACGAGAAGGCGATCGAGATCTCAGATCCGCCGAAGTACGTGGACACTCTCATCCCCTCGCACTTCCACTATGCAGAGTATCTGAAGAAGCAGGGCGATGATGAGGGCTTTCGCGACCACTTGCGCACCGCTTTCGAGCTCGCGGCAGATGCGCACTGGGATCGCTTTGTCCGGCGAACGAAGGAGCACTACGGCAGCCTGCTGGCGGAGATGGGCGTCGACACGGACATCGCCACGGAGGACTTCGACCTCGGCGACGGCACGGGCGGGTGACCGCTGCGCGGC
>CAZZIE010000179.1:0-6530 GCA_964654185.1 uncultured Spirochaetaceae bacterium
GGGGTGTGCGAGCCGAGGACGACTGGCGGGAGGGGGACGGAGCCGGGCGGATTGTCATTGGTGCCGCGACGACCCTGACCGATATTGCCGGAAGTCCCGATTGTCCGAAGCCGCTCCGGGAAATCGTTGGTCAGTTCGCCTCTCCGGCAATTCGCAACAGTGCGACCGTGGGCGGGAACATCTGCAACGCCTCACCCGCGGCGGACCTGCTGCCGTTCTTCTACGTGCACGGTGCGACGGTGGTGCTGCAGAGCTCGGAAGGAAGCCGGGGGCTGTCCATTCGCGATTTCATCACCGGGCCCGGTGAGACGACGCTCCGGCCGGAGGAGCTCCTGAGGGAGGTGAGCTTCTCCATGGCCATGGCCGGAGCGCCCGCCGGATCCGGGAAGGCGGGGGGCGAGGCGCCGGCGGTCACGTTCTACCGCAAGGTCGCCGCGCGAAGGTCGAATGCACTTTCCAAGCTCTCCGTATACATCGCCGGAGGCAGAATAATTGAGGACCGCCTTTCGGCGTTTCGCGCGGCAATCGGCGGAGCCGCGCCGACGGTGGTGCGCCTGGAGGAGACCGAACGGTGGATCTGCGGGATGACTGTCGATGAGGTGCGCCGGGCGATGCCGGAGATCCTGGAGGCGTACGGTGCCGCCCTGGCGCCGATCGACGATCAGCGCTCGAGCGCGCGGTACCGGCGCAACACGGCGCTGCGGCTGCTGGAGCACGCGCTCATCCGGGCAACAGAGAGGAACACAGCATGATCGAACTGACCGTCAATGAGCAGCAGAAGCGGGAGAGCGCGGCGCGCTGCCGGGAGCGCGACATCATTGTCCCGACCTTCCGGGAGATGAAGAACCCCGAGCTGATTCCCGAGCACATCCGGGAGGAGCTTCGGGGCATCGGGCTCTGGGACCTCCATCCGCGAAACTTATTCCGCATAACATGGAAGAATGAGCCGGTTGAGCACGGAGGCGGCTTCGGCGGCGTGAACTACATTGAGCTCCCGCCGGAGCTCACCGGGGTGCGGGCGCGGATTCTGGCGCTGGTGGGGAAGTGGTTTCCCACGGGAGCGCACAAGGTGGGCGCCACCTTCGGCTGTATTGCGCCGCAGCTCGTGACCGGGCAGTTCGATCCGACGGGGCACAAGGCGGTATGGCCGTCGACGGGCAACTACTGCCGCGGCGGCGCCTACGTCGCCGCGCTCCTGGGGTGTCAGTCCGTTGCCATTCTCCCGGAGGAGATGTCCAGCGAGCGCTTCGAGTGGCTCAAGAGTGTCGCCGGCGAGGTGATTGCCACGCCGGGGTGCGAGAGCAACGTGAAGGAGATCTTCGACAAGTGCTGGGAATTGAAGGAGGGCAGGGACGATGTCATCATTTTCAACCAGTTCGAGGAGTTCGGTAACCATCTCTGGCACTACGAAGTGACCGGCAGCGCCCTCATTGAGATGCTCGAGGACGCCATGAAGCCCGGGGATCGCGTGGCCGGCGTGGCGTTGAGCTCCGGCTCGAGCGGAACCCTTGGCTGCGCGGACTATCTCAAGGAGCACTTCCCGGGTGCCAGACTCGCGGTGGGCGAGGCGCTGCAGTGTCCCACGCTCCTGGAGAACGGCTTCGGCGGCCACCGCATTGAAGGGATCGGCGACAAGCACGTGCCGTGGATCCACAATCTTCGCACCACCGACATGGTCGTCGCCGTGGACGATGAGCTCACCATCCGGATGATGCGGCTCTTCAACGAGGATGCAGGGCGCGACCTCCTGCGCCGGGAAGGCGTTGCCGAAGAGCTCGTCGACAACCTCGACCTTCTGGGCATCTCCTGCATCGGCAATCTCGTTTCGGCGGTGAAACTGGCGAAGTACTATGAGCTGACCGAGCGGGACATCGTTACCACAGTTTTCACCGACTCCATGGAACTCTACGGCTCGCGCATTCGAGAGCTCACCGATAGCCGCGGCGCATACGACCGCGACCAGGCGCTCCGTGACCGGGAGGCCATGCTCGCCGTCACGACGGACCATCTGGAGGAGTTGCGCTACATCGATCGGCGCCGCATCCATAACCTGAAGTACTACACCTGGATCGAGCAGCAGGGCCGCGCCCTCGAAGAGCTGAACCGGCAGTGGTACGACTACGACGCCTACTGGGACCACACCGGCGTGGCGGACGCAATCGACGGGCACATCGACGAGTTCAACCGGCTGGCAGGGGGCGCGGACGACCGAGCCGGGGCGGAGGGCCCCGGGGCGGGAGAAGGTCGCTCCCAGTCCGAGGACACCGCCGGCGGCCACGCCGGATCCCGGGGCGCCGGGTCCGGCCCCGGCGCGAGGGAATCGGACCGATGATCCTGTTCAAGAACTGTTTCTACATCCATTCGCCCGAGGTCGAGGATACCGGCGCCGGGTGGGACATCCTCCTGGAGGGCAACCGGATCCGCCGGATCGCGCCGGAGATCGACGAGGCCGAGGTGCGGCGGGGCGCGCCGGGCGCACCGGGCCAATCCGGGCGCGGGGATGCGCGGGGCGGCGGCGACGGGGCTCCGCGCAGTGCGGACGCCCGAAATGCGGAAGGCCCGGCCGCCCGTGACGGAGACCGCCCGGCCGCCGGCCCCGGCGACGCGGCCGCCCGTGACGCCGAGTGCCTCCGCGTCATCGATGCCTCCCGGCACGTCGTGGTGCCCGGCTTCATCAACACCCACCACCATTTCTACCAGACCCTGACCCGGAACATACCGGAGGCGCAGAACGCCAAGCTCTTCGACTGGCTGGTCTTTCACTACGAGGTGTGGAAGCACATGACTCCGGAGGACATCCGTAACGGCACGCGGCTGGCCGTGGCGGAGCTCCTCAAGACGGGGTGCACCTGTACGACGGACCACCACTACCTCTACCCGCAGGGCTTTGCCGAGGACCTCATGGGGCTGCAATTCGGCGCGGCGGATGAGCTCGGGATCCGCTTCGCACCGACGCGAGGCTCCATGTCCCGGGGCCGCAGCACCGGCGGGCTGCCGCCGGACTCGGTGGTGCAGGACGAGGAGGAGATCTTAGCCGACTGCGAGCGGGTCATCCGGGAGTACCACGATCCGAGCGAGCTGGCCATGCACAAGGTGATCCTGGCGCCGTGCAGTCCCTTCTCGGTCACGCCGGACCTCATGAAGAAGAGCGTCGACCTGGCCCGCGGGGAAGGGGTGCGTCTGCACACGCACCTGGCGGAAACCCTGGACGAGGACGACTACTGCCTGGAGACCTACGGCAAGCGGCCCCTCGCCGTCATGGAGGACTGGGGGTTCATTGGCCCGGACGTCTTCTACGCCCACGGCATCCACTTCACCGACGACGAGCTCGTCCGCCTCGCCGAGACCGCCACCGGCGTGAGCCACTGCCCCTCCTCGAACATGCGCCTGGGCTCCGGCATTGCCCGGGTGAAGGAGATGCACGACCGCGGCATCCCGGTGTCCCTGGGGGTCGACGGCTCCGCCTCCAACGACGCCTCGGACTACCTGGGCGAGATGCGCAATGCCCTCCTCCTGCAGCGCATCCGCTACGGCGCCGCCGGCGCGACCGCGCGAATGCTCTTTGAGATCGCCACCATCAACGGCGCCCGCACCCTGGGCTTCCCGCGGTGCGGCGAGATCCGCGCCGACTGGGCCGCGGACATCGCCCTGTTCAATGTTCACAAGCTCGAGTACGCCGGCGCCCTCTCGGACCCCCTGGCCGCCCTCATCTTCGCCGGCATCAACCACAGCTGCGACTACACCATCGTCAACGGCGAGGTTGTCGTCGACGGAGGAAGACTGATAGGGGTCGATGAGGACGACATCTTCACCCGCGCGCACCGCTCCTCCGAACGCATGATTGCCGCGGCGCGCGGCACCGCTTGACACCAAATCGCTCTTTCAGTATATATAAAAAAGAATATATACAGGGAGAGCCAGATGGAACGTATTGTCATTGTAGGTGGAGTTGCAGCGGGCGCGACGGCAGCTGCCCGGGCCCGGCGGCTGTCGAAGGACGCCGATATCACGATTCTCGAGTCCGGGCCTGACATCTCATTCGCGAACTGCGGCCTGCCCTACTATCTGAGCCGGGACATTGACCGACGTTCCAAGCTGATATTGCAGAGTCCCGAGAGCTTCCGCGAGCAGTATGACGTGCAGGTCGAGGTCGAGACCGAGGTCATTTCCATTGACCGCGAGGAGAAGAAGGTGCGGGTGCTCCAGAAGTCCACGGACCGCGAGGTGGAGTACCCCTACGACAAGCTCATTCTCGCCCAGGGGGGCAAGCCACTGGTGCCGCCCATTCCCGGGGTGCAGCAGTCCCACGTCTTCTCACTGTGGACTCTGCGCGATATGGACGCCATTCACGACTGGATCGAGCACCGTGAGCCGCGTTCCGCCGTCGTGGTCGGGGGCGGCTTCATCGGCCTGGAGATGGTCGAAGCGCTCCGTAAGCGCGGCCTGGAGGTCTCCCTGGTCGAGCGGCTCCCCCACGTCATGCCGAACATGGAGCCGGAGATCGCCGGCTACCTTCAGGAGGAGCTTCAGGCGTACGGCGTGGACGTGCACACCTCCTGTTCGGCCTGCAGCATCGGCCGGGACAGTGTCGAGCTGGAGGATGGACGGAAGCTGCCGGCGGACATGGTGCTCATGTCGATCGGCGTGAAGCCCACGCTGAAGCTGGCCCAGGAGGCGGGTCTCACCATTGGGGAGGCAGGAGGCCTTGTTGTCGATGAGTACCTCCAGACCAGTGATCCCTCCATTTACGCAGCGGGCGACATGGTGGAGATCGAGCACCGGGTGAGCAACCGCAAGGTGCGGATTCCCCTGGCGGGGCCGGCGAACCGACAGGGGCGCATTGCCGCCTCCAACGTTCTCGGCGACCGGAAGCGCTACACCGGCGCCCAGGGCACCTCCATTGTCAAAGTGTTCGATGCCTCAGCGGGATCGACGGGGCTCTCCCTCAAACAGGCGCGGGCCGCCGGCATTGATGCGGACGCCGTGGTCGTCCACAAGGAGAACCACACCTCCTACTTCCCCGGAGCGACGCCGGTCACGGTCCTTGTCGTCTATGAGCGGGAAACGGGCCGCATTCTCGGCGGGCAGACCGCCGCGGAGGACGGCGCGGACAAGCGCCTCGACGTGCTCTCCACGGCAATCGCCGCGGGGATGACGGTGAGCCAATTGGCTGAGCTCGACCTGGCGTATGCGCCGCCCTTCGGCACCGCGAACGACCCGGTCAACATGGCGGCCTTCGTGGCGGAGAACCGGATCAGCGGTTTCAGCCCCTCGGTCACTGCGGCGGAACTCGACGATCTTGTGGCGGCTCTCGATCATCAGGTTGTCGCCGTGGATCTGCGGGACCCCTTTGCGTTCAACCGCTCGAACATCAACGGCTCCTACAACGTGGCCCTGAGTCAGCTCATCGATCGCACCCGGGAGCTTCCGAAAGAGACGCCGGTCATTGTCATCAGCGACGACGGCAAGAAGGGCCATCAGGCGCTGCGGCAGTTGCGGCAGGAGGGCTTCGAGAAGGTCTACAACGTCTCCGGCGGGTACGAGAGCATTCTCCGATACGCCCGCGCCGTCGGTTTCGAGAATCTGGATGTGCCCCTGCCGGAAGTCGAGAAGAAGGACCTGGAAGCGCACATTCACGGCGGTGCCGGGACGGATGGGACACAGCCAGAGGCGTCAGCCGGTGAGGCTGCGGATTCATCCGAGCAGGCAGGCGCTGCGGCATCGCCCATGGCCGGCAATGAGCCGCTGATCGTCGACGTGCGCACCCCGGAGGAGTATCAGTCCGGGGCGGTTCCCGGGGCGGTGAACATTCCCCTGGACGACATTGGGGAATACCTCGAGAGCTTCGGTGACAAAGAGCGGGAGATCACCGTGTACTGCGCTTCCGGTGCGCGAAGCGCCTACGCCGCGCACATTCTCCAGCAGGTCGGCTACAAAAACGTCGAGAACGGCGGCGGCCTCATGGAGATGATGATGCGGCAGCGCTAGCCGCCGCCACCGCCACCGCGGCCGCCGCCGCCACCGCCACCGCCGCCGCCACCGCCACCGCCGCGGCTCAGCCGGCGACGCGACGAATGAACCTCTGCACCGCCCGGGCGAGTTGTTCCCGTCCGGGCGACTCGCACGGGAGGTGGCCGCACCCCTCCAGATCGACCCACTCCTTTTCACCGCCGAGGCGGTCGAAGAAGCGCCGCGATGCCGCCGGCGGAGTCCAGGGATCGAGGGTGGGGTGCATGACCAGGACCGGACAAGTGGTGAACTCCTCCGGCTCCGTCGGAAGCGTCATGGCGTACAGGCTCCGGAGGAAGCCCAGGGTGATGCGGGTGCCGCCGCCGAGGGAGTCCCGGGCGAAGACGGCGCTGAAGTCCGGATCATTGGTAATGAGCTCCATGGGGGCGACCCAGCGGATCGGAACCGCAATGCGCTGCGCAGGCGGCGGGAGGACCCGCAGGAGCGGTACGCTGAGTGCTGCGAGGGCGCGGGAGCGGGCGATCTGCAGGAAGTCGGCGCGCTGCCGCGTATCGACCAGC
>CAZZIE010000179.1:6540-7561 GCA_964654185.1 uncultured Spirochaetaceae bacterium
CCCCGGAAACGGTGGGCGTACGCGTTGCCGCGGCGTAGGCGAGGAATCCCCCGACACTGAGACCGAAGAGGATGACCGGGAGTCCCCTCGTCTTCCGTTCATGCTCGGCGAGATCCGCCGCGATCTCCGCCCACTCCGTGTAGGTGGGTGAGTCCCCGCCTCGGCGCACGGTCAGGCCGTAGCCGGGAAGGTCCGGTGCCACCACTTCCGCGCCGAGTCGGCGGAGCATGGGTCCGAAGATCATGACAAGTCTGCCGTACCCACCGGCGCCGTGCAGGACAATCACCACGGCCTTTGCCTCGGGGTTCTCCAGGCGATCGAGGTGGATGTGCCGGCCGCGCCACTCCCACCAGGACTCATGCGGGATGTCCTCCCCGGAGAGGTGCCACTCCCGGGGCAGAAAGCGCCTGTACCAGTGCCACTCGATCCTGTCGCGGTAGAGTTGACGTTCCTCAACGGCCGGTTGGCGCTGCCAGGAAGGCCGTCGGCATCGATCCAATATCATCTTCTCCTCCAGACGATGTTCATGCGCACAAGATAGTCGGGAGGAATGACTGAGATCCCGGACAGGTGTAGGATACCGGACAGACGTCCGGCGATTTGGAGGAAGAGTGTCGATGGTTCGGGACCCGCGCATTCAGAGGACGATGGAAGCAACTCGCGCAGCGGCGGTGGGGTTGCTGAGGGATGAGGGAGTCGACGCCCTCACCACGGCGCGCGTCTGCCGCGAGGCGCAGGTGGCACGCTCCACATTCTACGAGCACTATCGGGCGCCCTGGGAGCCCGCCTTCGAGGCGCTCCAGCGGCGCTTCTTCGAGCGCTTTCCGGAGTACCGGGAGGAGGCGTCCCTTCTTGATCCGCAAAGCCTCCTCGCATCCGGCAAGCCGCTGAGCTATCCAATGTTCGCGCACATTGAGGAGCACGTGGATCTCTACCGGCGGATCTTCGAGACGGACACGGGAGCCCCGCTGGTGCGAGCCCTGGAGACGGCGGCGCAGGAGATCACCGCATCGACCGTCGG
>CAZZIE010000180.1:0-5410 GCA_964654185.1 uncultured Spirochaetaceae bacterium
AGATCGGCGCCGAGACCCCGCGGGGCATTCTGCTGGTGGGACCTCCGGGTACCGGTAAAACCCTGGTTGCCCGGGCAATTGCCGGAGAGGCCGGCGTTCCCTTCTACAGCATGAGCGGTTCCGACTTCATGGAGATGTTCGTCGGCGTCGGTGCATCCCGGGTGCGTAACCTCTTCAAAGACGCCAAGGCGAAGTCGCCCAGCATCATTTTCATTGACGAGCTGGATTCAATCGGTCGACATCGCGGTGCAGGTCTCGGCGGAGGCCACGACGAGCGGGAGCAGACGCTCAACCAGTTGCTTTCCGAGCTGGACGGATTCGAGCCGAATGAGAGCACCATCGTACTCGCTGCGACGAATCGCCCGGACATCCTGGACCCGGCGCTCCTTCGTCCCGGCCGCTTCGACCGACGCGTCCTGATAAACCTCCCGACGGTGAAGGATCGGGAAGCCATTCTCAAGGTGCACGCCAAGAAGCGCCCCCTTGCCGACGACGTCGATCTGGAGAAGGTCGCACAGAGCACCCCGGGCTTCAGCGGCGCCGATCTGGAGAATCTGCTGAACGAGGGATCCATCGTGGCGGCACGGCAGAAGAAAGAGACCGTGAACATGGCCGACATCGATGAGGCGCGCGACAAGGTCCTGCTCGGTCTCGAGCGTCGCGGCATTACCATGAGCGAACAGGAGAAGAAGACGGTCTCCTACCACGAGTCGGGGCACGCCCTCACCGCGGCGTTCATGCCGAACACCGATCCCATCTACAAGGTAACGATCATTCCCCGGGACAGAGCCATGGGTGTGACCCAGCAGATGCCGGCAAGCGAGCGCTATCTCTACAGCAAGAACTACCTCAACGACCGTCTCGTGGTCATGCTCGGCGGACGCGCCGCGGAGGAGCTGATCTTCGGCGACGTAACGACCGGCGCGGAGAACGACTTCCGGGAGGCGACCAAACTTGCCCGGCGGATGGTCTCCGACTGGGGCATGAGCAAGCTCGGACCCCTGGCCTCGTCCGGAGAGCAGCGAAACGTCTTCCTCGGCGAGGAGCTGTCCCGGGGCCGCGAGTTCTCCGAGCACACCGCCCAGGAAATCGATGCGGAGATCAAGCGCATTCTGAATGAGGCCTACGATCGCGCCGTGAAGACCTTGAAGGAGCATCGGAAGGAGCTTGATCAGCTTGCGACCAGGTTGCTGGAGAAGGAAGACCTGGAAGCCAATGAGGTCATGGAAGTCCTCGGCCTCAGCTCGAACGGCCGGAAGGGCAGCAACCGGAAGGGAAGCGAATCGGCCGGCGAAGACGACGAAGAACCCTCCGGTGACGGCTCCTCCGACAAGAAGCGTGCAAACCGCAGCGGATCATCCAGGAGCTCCGCGAAGGGCTCCGGGAAGTCCTCGAAAGGGAGCTCGCAGGAGAGTTCTGCTTCCGATTCGAGCGACGAAAACGACGAGAGCTCGTCGAGTTAGCAGCGGCTGGAGCTCGTCGAGTTAGCAGCGGCTGGAGCTCGTCGAGTCAGCGGCGACTGGACCTCATCGAGTCGGCGACCGCTGCGCGCCTGGCGTCGACGCGGAGAAACGTCCGCGCAGCGAAACCCCGCTCAGCCTCCGGCGCGCCCTGCCGCGCCGGGGAGGGCTGTCTCCCGCCCTTCCTACCGCGTAACAACGTCGCGCAGAATCTTCACGATCAGAATCAGAATCGGAACGCTGTGGAGCAGCAGATCGAAGATGTCGATGGGCCTGGAGAGCGTGCCCTGAAAGAGCATCTGCAGCTTCTCAACGAGGTGAGGCTGCGGCCGAAACGGCGCCAATCCCAGCAGCACGGCGACCGGCACGAGAACTCCATACGGAATAGAATCCAGTAGCTTGAGCATGCCGGGAAGGTACCCACGCCCCGGAGGAACGACAAGTCGGGGCCGGCCGGGGCCGGCCGGGCCCGGTCGGGCCCCGCCGGTTCGGTAGTGGCAGCCTTCGTAGTGGCAGCCTTCGGATCCCCCGACCTGACAGCCGCCGGCTGCGCTTCGTCACGCCGGATCATGGCTTCGGCAAATCGTGGCTCAGTAGTTGAAGCTCGGTCCAATGGTGACCCAAGCGTTCATGGGAGTGAACCCCTCGGGGGGTGCCGGATCGGCAATGTGCACGCCGGCCTCAGGGCTCCAATCGTCCAGAGGATAGTGGTAGTCGAATCCGAGGTCGAGAACCACGCCGAAAACGCCGTCCCGACCATTCGGCTTCCACTGCACGCCGCCGAAGCCGCCGGCGGAGAGGAGCGTACGGCTCCAGGAGAGAACGCCGGATTCGATCCGGGTCTGGAAGGTTTCCTCAAGGACCGAACGGTCGTTCTGGGACACGGCGAAGCTGTCGCCGCCCATGCCCGCTTTGGCGCCGACACCAATGAAGAAGGTGTCACCCACCGAGAAGGCATAGCGGACGAGGGCGTTGAAGATGCTGTAGCCGTAGTTCGCGTAGGTGTAGTAGTCGTCCAGGCCGTCGGACTCACCGTCAGGGCCGGTCTCATCAATAGTAACGTTTGCCCGGTTCTCCGCTTCGAGGTGGTTCCGCTGTCCGAGGATGGACTGGCCGTAGCCGAAGTACTCCAGGCCGACGGAGAGATTTCCCGGACCGGTCCAGCGCCAGGTTCCGCCGCCGCCGTCGACGAAGGGCATCATGAAGGGGCTGAAACCATTGCCGTAGGCGCCCAGGTCATCCGCGTAACCGGACATCTCATCCATCTGCAAGAGGTAGCGTCCGGTGAAGTAGGGGCCGCCGCCGAAATCAACGGGACTCTCTTTCCCAGCACCCGGTGCCATGCGATCGAGCTTCTCGTTGATCTCTTCGAGAACCGCAACAACTTCGGCGTTGCTGACATCCTCCTCATCCTCCTGTGCGGCAATCGGCAGCACCGCCAGGACCACAACTAGAGCGAGGACAATCGTGCGTTTCATTTCGAACCTCCTGTCTCAAAGTGTATAGACGAGCGACGGCAACCGTCATGCCACTCCGGAAGGTCCGCTTCGAGTTCTGCTCCTTCAATACCTTAGCGTGACGGCACCTGCCACGGCGGCTCCGCTGCGCCGGGGAGTGCCCCGTCACGGTGCCGATGCTCCTATCGGTCCGGATCCAGTTCGACGAACTGCACGTCTGCGAAGATCTCCTCCAGGCGCAGCGCCCCGACCTGAGCCGATCGGAAGTCGTCGTCGTAGGTGTCCGCAAACTGCTGCGCCGTAACCACGACCCGAGAGCCGTCCGCGAGACGTGCAAAGGTCGCCGCGCCCTCGCGCACGCAGATCCAGTCGGTTCGCCCGGGCACGACGCGCTGGGCGAAGTCCGTCCCGCGCACCCCTGCCACACCGGTCGGTGTCCGGATTCGGTAGCGATCATTCCGAGCGCCTTGCACGACAGTCCGTATCTTCCCCGCCGGCAGCCGGAAGGAGTGATCGACTGTCCTCGATCCGACGTCGATTCGCTCCAGAACAAAGGTTGTGTTCCGTGCAATCTTGATGAGGGTCCCGGAGGGTTCAACAGCGAGTTCGACGCTGCTCCCCCGGGTAACGACGGTTGTGCCCGCCGGGAGATCGGCACCGAGGGAAGGGTTCAGCGCCTCACCTGCCGCGGTGGTTACCTGGACCTCAGCCAGGTTGTCCGCGTAAGCGAGCGTCGCTGTCTGCGCTGCGGCAAGCGCGGTGATACCAACAAGCAGAATCGGGAGGATAAAGAGAAGGCGGAGATAATGCCGTACCATGGTCTATTGCTCCCCCGGGAGATGCAAGGCGTGGCGGCTCCTCCGTACCCGGAATTGTTTAGTGCTCAGCTCATGTATAGTCTATCGCAGAGCTCCGTCGGCGCACAATCCCGACGGGATACCGACTTGCGCTTCTCTGCCGACCTGCGGTATGATCCTGCAACTTCCACGCAGAGGAGGAGGGTTAGATGTTGATTGCAAAAATTCATACAGATTTTGTGCTCTCCCGGCGTGGGCGCATCCGGTCGTAGCCAGTCCAACCTTCTGCCCTAGCAGGCAGCTCGTGTCGGCTCCGGCCGACGCCCAACGCTCACACCCATTTCATCTCATGTTGGCTGACGCCCCGGGATAGGACGACCTCCGTTCCGTGCCGTCAGGAGCTACCGAATCTGGTACGGAGTAGAACGTTGACACATACAGTTTGGCAGACGCTGAAGTGGACCACAGAGTCGGAGAACGCGTTCCGCGCAGCAGCTTCACCGGAGGATCGACCCGGTTTCGTTGTTGCGCAGACCGGGGATAGCTTCCAGATTGCAACACCGGAGGTGCAGGGCACCGCCCGCCTGTCCGGACACCTTCGATATCTCATTGACCTTGGCACCGGGACCTTCCCGACGGTGGGGGACTTCGTCGTGGCACGCCCGGCGGAGCCGGCCGACGGCACGTTCCGGATACAAACCGTGCTGCCCCGCCGCAACAGCCTTGCCCGTCGCAAACCCGGGAAACGACCGGACGAACAGGTGATCGCCGTGAACATCGATCTCCTGGCTATTGTTACGACCGGCGGCAGAGACTTCTCGGACCGACGGATCGAGCGATACGCCGAGATTGTGGCGGGGGAGGAGCGTCCGGACACTATTGCCGTGGTGAACAAGTGCGATCTCCTCGAAGATCCGGATGGATTCCTGCAGTACGCCCGGGGATTGCTCCCGACGCTGGGAGTGGTCGGTGTATCCGCGAAGACCGGCGCGGGCATTGAAGAGTTGGCCCGGCGCTTCGAACCCGGCGCGACAGTGGTCCTGGCGGGCTCATCCGGAGTGGGAAAGACGAGCATTATTCGCGCCCTCGCTGCCGCGACGGACCGCGCGCCCGCCGGGAATGAAGGCGCCTCGCCGGACGACCGCGCCGCGAACCCGTCGGAGCTGCGCGTAGCGGAGACCCGGAAGGACGAGAAGGGGCGTCACACCACGACGGTGCGCAAGGTGTACGCCCTGCCCCGGGGCACCCTCGTCATCGACCTGCCGGGCATGCGGGAGGTACAGGTCCTCGGCGACGACGCGCCGAGCAGCGCCTTCGAAGACATTGAAGCCCTCACCGAAGAGTGCAAGTTCAGGGACTGCCGGCACATGAGCGAACCCGGATGCGCCGTGAAGGCAGCGGTCCGTGAGGGGACGATCAGTCAGGAACGCTACCAGAGCTACTTGCAGCTCCGCGAAGAGGGAGAGTTGAACCGCGCCGAGCGACAACGCCAGCGGCAGCTCTGGGGCAAGGCAATCGCACAGGCAACGCGGCAGCGCAAGAAGGCGGAGTGGGGAAAGCCCCTATGAACCGACGCACCCGGGACTCAGAGCACCGGCGCGCTGCGGCCTCCGAAGGGCGCCCTCCAGGAGAGGGCGCCCCTCCCGGAGAGGGCGCCCCGGAGGCCCTGCGGACCCTCGCGGAGCACACGCTTGCC
>CAZZIE010000180.1:5420-7543 GCA_964654185.1 uncultured Spirochaetaceae bacterium
CGTGAACGCCATCCTGCTCACCCACCCCGCTCACACGCTTGCCGATCTGGAGCCAGCAATCTATGGGCCTGTAACGCGCAACGCATTATAATGGCTTCGGAGGCCCCATGAACGAACGACGTCGCTCTCCCCGCTTCAAGATCGGCCAGCTGATTGAGGTATCCTTCGGCAGGGAGTACTTCCTCCAGGCTGCCGGTATCAATATCAGTGAGCACGGCCTGCTCGTGGAGACCGCGGAGGCACCGGACCCGGGTACCCGGGTCTTCATCATGCTGGAGGTGCGCCACCCTCACGGCCCCCGCAAGGCCGACGGCTCACCCGAGAGCATTCAGCTCGAGGGCTTTGTCTCCCGGGCCGAGGAAGAGGACGGCGGCTACCTGGTGGGAATCGAGTTCGGACACATACCCGACCCCGAGACCAGACGCTCGCTGGATCTCATCATTGAGAGTGTAAAACAGGACTAGATCCATTCGGACTCGACGGCAACCTCGGGGCGGTGCGTCTCCGTCGTGAGGGTGTCGGCGTCTATAACCGAAAGGTCGCGCCACTTCCCCGAATGGAATCTGAGGAAGATCGCCACTCCCAGAACAATCACGAAGCCGATGAAGAAGACCCAGATGGTCAGGGGCGGCAGCTGAACGACCCGGACGAAGACGATCACGGCGGCGGCCATGATCCAGTGGATGACAACGGAGATGACCATGACCGCTTTCGTGTCACCGGCGCCGCGAAGTGCGCCCGCAAACACCAGCTGGGTGATGTCCGCCAGAGTGTAGATGGCCGCCAGTCGGAGCATGGCCTTGGAGAGGTCGAGGAGAGCCGCGTCTTCAGGACCCATTCCCCCGGCAAAGAGCCGTACGAGTACCGGAGCGCCGAACACGAAGAGTGCCATCATGATCAGGGCGTAGGTGTACCCCACCCGGAGGGCGAGCATGGTTGACTTGTGCGCACCCTCCGGGTTGCCCGCCCCCATGTGCTGACCCACCATGGCCGTTACCGCAACCCCCAGGCCGATCATGGGGATGAACGCCACCATGTCGTAGTTGAAGGTGATGGTTACCGCCGCCGCAACGTCCTCGCCCATGGAGTGGATCACCTGAATGAAGGCGTTGAAGGCGAAGACGTTGAGAAAGAGCTCCGTCCCCGCGGGCAATCCGAACCGGAGCAGCCGCCGCATGAGCTCGCCCCGGAGCCGAAAGCCCCCTTCCCTGCCGTACACAAGAAAGAACTTGTGCCGAAGGTACGCCACCAGCAGGAAGAAGAAGATGGTGGCGCTGCCGATTACCGTGCCGATGGCTGCGCCCTCAATGCCCAGTTCGGGCATCCCCAGGCGGCCGAAGATGAGCACGTAGTTGAGAGGCACGTTGACGATCATCCCGGTGAGATTGGCCGCCATCACTACACGGGTCTTTCCGATGCCGAGAAAGAATCCCACCAGGACCTGCCGCAGGAGCAGAAAGATCGATCCGGCCATGAGAATGCGGAAGTAGGAAAACTCCAGGGCGATCTGCGCCGGGCTGTGGCCGGCGAGCCGGAAGGTGCCGTGAACCACCGGAATGAGGAGCAACAGCAGCGGCAGGCAGAGGATCGCCAGGTAGAGACCCTGCGTGACCGTATGAACGGTACGATCGTTTCGTCCGGCGCCGTAGTACTGAGCGACCACGGCGTTCGTGTACCCGACAATCCCCGCAAAGAAGGACGAAAAGACGAAGGCCGACAGACCGCCCGCCATGGATGCGGCAATGTGCAACTTACCCAGATACGAGAGAAAGAGACGGTCGACGAATCGCATGATCGTCTCGGATGCCTGGCTCACGATCATGGGCGCGGCGATCGCAATGAGACGACGCAGGTTGGGCTCTTCGATTCTTCCTTCGGCAAGCTGCGACATGGGTGGGCAACTATACGCGAAACTACATGGCGCGGGAAGGCCCGGGGTGTCGAGGGCGGGCTTCGCGACCTTCGGCGTCTTCCGGCTCCCCCGGCGCGATCGCCTCCGCACTCCGGCGAAACGCCTCTTCCAGGCGCTTCCGCGGACAACTCAGGGGCCTCTCACCTGCTCCGGCGGCGGCATGAGGAGTAGCCCACTCCTCACTCGCCGCGTCCCGCCCCCTGACGGCGGT
>CAZZIE010000181.1:0-7522 GCA_964654185.1 uncultured Spirochaetaceae bacterium
ATTCCTGAAGGTGCCTCAAGCGGATCGCGTCGGCATCGTCATGAAGACTCTTCAGGTGCTCCTGCACGACTGAAGCCACCGCAGCTTTGGCGGCTGCGCCGGTGCTCTCTCCGGAGCGGATCTCGTCGCGAAATGAACGGCAGTCGATCACGTCGCCGACGTTGTACACCATGACGTCCCGGGCGACGCGGTCACTTGTCATTTCGCCCTCTTCGGCGACGCGGAGGATGTTGCCGGCAATCCCGATCATGACCATGTTGTCGAAGCTCTTGATGTACGAGTCGACGACCGGCAGCACCGTACCCGTCTCAGGTTTCGACGGGCGGTACCGAGTGCCGGTGGGGAAGACCAGGATCAGATGGCCTTCGTGCTTTAGGCGGACCATGTGGTGCAGCGCGGCGTTGTTGATCAGCTTCGCTCGTCGGCCCTCTGCGGCACGCTCGTCCGGATCCGATATGCTCGTGAGGCTGCGGGAAGGGTAGATCACAATGCGGGTGTACGCCTCAGTGAAGGCGCGGATGAAGTCGCTTTCGACGTTGAGCTTCATGCCCGCCATGGACACGATCGCGTCGGCAACGTGCGATCCTTCGTCCCCCTGCGCCTCCAGGAAGTAGTACAAGCCGGGAATGTCGAAGTTGCTGTAGTGCTCCATGAGGATCAGACAGGAGCGCCCCTCCTGACTTCGCCGATGCAACTCCCGCAGGTTCTCGTAACCGCGGAGCTGGCTGCCGTCGAGGAGCAGGTCCGTCAGGATCTGGTTGATCAGCGGGCGATTCGCCTTGTTTGCCGGCTGGAAGACGTTCTCCGGTGCTATCTCCCGGGGCGATCGAGAGTTGCGAATCAGTTGCTCAGTGATGTGCTCGTATCCCTTATCAATCGACCGCATGTGGCCTCCCGAGTTGTCGCTTCCCCGTCCCCTGCGCATTCGCGACCATCCCTGAACTGCCTTCGAGGTTAAGGTGAACGATCACGCGCGCCGCTGCCTGTCCCACCTGTATTACGTTAGCCGCGGCTCCGAGTCCGTGTCAACGCGCGTCTCCGCAGCGATCATATACCGTATCAGTTTGATTAGCTAAGAGAGAAGGACTTGGCAATTCTCGGTATCTAGAGTAACCTACCCGGCCAAGTGTTCTATTACATGCATTCAAAGGAGGATCGCATGAAGAAGCTAATGATCGTGTTCTTGATGACTCTTCTCGCTGTTTCGGCATTCGCTGCCGGCCAGCAGGCCGAGGGTGGCGCAGAAGCTGAAATGGAAGAGGTTGAGTTCATCATTGCCAACGGCGCGGAACCCGAATCGCTCGATCCGCACCTGGTATCCGGTGTTCCTGAGCACCGCATCCTGATGGGCCTCTTCGAAGGTCTGGTTCGCCCGGACCCGGAGACTGCAGAGCCCCTGCCGGGCGGCGCAGAGAGCTGGGAAGTCAGCTCCGACGGCACCGTCTACACCTTCCAGCTCCGTGAGGACGCGGTGTGGAGCGACGGTACCGCGATTACGGCCCAGACCTACGTGGACTCCTGGCTGCGGATCCTCAATCCCGAAACCGGTGCTCCCTACGCCTGGTTCCCCTCAATGTTCATTGCGGGTGCCGCGGAGTACAACGCCGGTGAAGCCAGCGCTGATGAAGTGGGAGTCGAAGCGATTGACGAGAACACCTTCCAGGTAGAGCTCGTCGGTCCTCTTCCGTACGCCATTGAGGCCATGTCGCACTACTCCTTCTCTCCGGTTCCCATTCATGCCATTGAAGAGTATGGCGATGAGTGGACCCTTCCCGAGAACTTCGTCGGCAACGGCCCTTACACCCTGGACCGCTGGCAGCCGCAGGAAGACCTGAGCATTGTCCGGAACGACGCCTACTGGCGCAACATCGGCGATGCCGTTACCCGCGTGACCTTCATCCCCACGGATGACAACAACACCATGCACAACATGTTCCTGAATGGTGAGGTTGACTGGTCCACCACGGTCCCGACCGACCAGATCCAGTCCGCACGGCTGCGCCCGGACTACCACGTGTCGCCGTACCTGGGCACCTACTACTACGTCTTCAACACTACTCGTGAGCCCCTGACGGATGCACGCGTTCGCCGCGCCCTCGCCATGAGCTTCAACAAGCAGGAGATCGTCGAGGTCATTACGCAGGCCGGTCAGATTCCGACCGACGCCATGGTCCCCGACATGGAAGGCTACCCGGGCATTGAAGGTAACGAGTTGGACGTCGAAGAAGCGCAGCAGCTCCTTGCCGACGCAGGCTACCCGAACGGCGAGGGCTTCCCCGAGCTGAGTATCCTCTACAACACCAACGAGGCGCACAAGAAGGTCGCCGAGTACATCCAGCAGCAGTGGCTCGAGAACCTGAACATCGATGTTACCCTGGAGAACCAGGAGTGGCAGACCTACCTGGCAAGCCGCCGCGCAGCTGAGTTCGACATTGCCCGCGCAGGGTGGATCGGCGACTATCGCGACCCGAACACCTTCCTGGACATGTTCGTCTCCGGCGGCGCCATGAACGGTGGCCGTTTCTCCAACGAGCGCTATGATGAGCTTGTTGCCGAGGCAGCTCGTGAGCGCAACGCTGCAGAGCGTTACGACATGCTCACCGAGGCCGAGAGCATTCTCATTGAGCAGGAGCAGGCTGTTGCACCGATCTACCACTACGTATCCGTCAACATGATTGACACTGCGGATACCTGGGACGGTTGGTACGAGAACGTCATGGACTGGCATCCGGTCTCCGGTGTCGCCCGCGACTAGGAACCCGGCTCCTTGCGAGCAGTTCCTGCTTGCGAACTCCAGGCCCCCGGTTTCCGGGGGCCTTTTTGTTGGCCGTGTGGTGTCGGCGTGTGGTTTCCGGGTGCACCGCTTGAGCTGCCGAGTGAACGGATACGCTGCGCGTGTCTGCTGCTCGATCCTGGCACGATCAAGGTGACGAAACGCACTCACGCAACACGCCGTGCGGTCGTCTTCCTATTGAAAAGTTATGCATTACCGGGTATATTGGGCGGCCACGATATGTGGGGTGCGGCTTGCGGGCGGCCACATATCGATCTTCCTATTGGCATTCTTACATTCTGAGGCATTCTGAGGATTCTACATGACACGCTACGTAGTTCGGCGGGTGATAGGTCTCATACCTACGCTGTTTATCATTGTCACGCTGACCTTCTTTCTTATCCGGATTGCGCCGGGCGGGCCCTTCGCCCGGGAGAAGGAGCTCCCGCAGCAGGTTCTCGAGAACATTGAGGCGAAGTTCCACATGGATGAGCCTCTCATCGTGCAGTACGGCCGCTACGTGTTCGACGTCATCCGCGGTGACCTCGGACCCTCCTTCCGCTATCAGGATCACGACGTCAACTACTACATTGCCCAGAGTTTCCCGAACTCAATGATACTCGGAACCATTTCTCTCGGGGTCGCGCTGCTTCTCGGCGTTACCGTGGGCATGACATCGGCGTTGAGACGGAACCGATTTGCAGACTATGCATCCATGTCCGTTGCGGTCATAGGGATATCCGTTCCCCTCTTCGTGATCGGGCCGGTACTGATGTATTTCCTGGCGCTTCAGTGGGGGTGGTTACCGACGTCGGGCTGGATTACCGGCAGGAACGGCTGGATCACGATCATCATGCCCGCCATAACGCTGTCGTTTCCCTACTTTGCCTACATTGCGCGGCTCTCACGGGCGAGCATCATTGAGACCCTTCGGAGTGACTTCATCAGGACGGCCCGTGCCAAGGGATTGCGGCACTCGAAGATCGTGTTGAAACACGTGCTCAAGGGATCCATGCTTCCGGTTGTGAGCTATCTTGGCCCGGCAATGGCGCACATCCTCACCGGGTCCATTGTCGTGGAACAGATATTCCGCGTTCCCGGGATGGGGCGCTTCATTGTGCAGTCGGCCTTGAACCGCGACTACACTCTGCTCATGGGAACGGTCATCGTGTACTCGACTCTACTGGTACTACTCAACTTCGTCGTGGATATCCTCTACTCCGTCCTGGACCCACGCGTCACCTATAAGTAAGGAGCATAGACGTGAGTCAAACCGAGATTAAGGCAACCGAACAGGACGCCACGGACCCCAATAAGAATCTCCCCCAGCGCAAGCCGGAGGCGACGAACGAGTTCGATCAACCCCAGAAGGGCATAAGTCTCAGCCGGGACGCCTGGAACCGCCTGAAGAAGCACAAGTTCGCGATGGCGGGGTTGGTCGTTGTTGTCCTGTACGCGTTGATCTCCCTGTTTGCGCCGATTCTGCCTATTCACTCCTACCGGCTTCAGGTGCCGTCTCACGCCCACTTGCCGCCCTCGTTGACGAAGACCGCCGGGGAGCTCTGGTACGAGAAGGAGCTCACCTACATGCAGCGGCTCAACGAGTCGCAGGGAATCGACGGGCTGACCGAAGAGCAAAGGACAAAGCTCTCGGAGATCCGGGAGCGCATTGAGACGGAGACCATGGTGGTGGATGGCCGGGAGATCATGACGCACGAGCGCCGCTACCTCCTGGGTACGGACTACCTGGGACGGGATCTGATGGCCCGCATCATCTACGGTGGTCAGGTCTCAATAGCGGTAGGTCTCATTGGAACCATAACCTCCGTACTCATCGGCATAATACTGGGGGCCATTGCGGGGTACGTCGGCGGATCGACGGACTACGTGATCATGCGTGTCGTCGACGTTATGTACGGGTTGCCGTACATCATGCTCGTCATCATCTTCATGGCGGTTCTGGGGCGAGGCATCCTGAATCTCTACGTTGCCCTTGCCCTGGTGAGCTGGCTCACCGTGGCGCGCGTCGTACGAGGCCAGATCATCAGCTTGAAGAACTCCGAGTTCGTCGAGGCGGCCCGCACCATGGGTGCGTCCCCGTGGCGCATCATCTTCCGGCATCTGGTGCCGAATACCCTGGGCGTGATCATTGTGTTCTCCACGTTGCGGATTCCGACCTTCATCATGACCGAAGCGTTCCTGAGCTTCCTGGGTCTCGGTATCTCGGCGCCGTTCTCGTCGTGGGGCTCACTGGTCGGTGAAGCGGTCGAGGGCATGTCGAACTACTGGTGGCGGCTCTTCTTCCCGGCTGCGGCGATGACGCTCTTTCTCTTCGGAATGAACTTCCTTGGGGACGGTTTGCGCGACGCCTTTGATCCGCACAGCAAGAATCAACTATAGAACTCCATCACGAGGACGTATCGAATATGTCGAATGCACATACAGGCGAGCCGGTACTTTCCGTCCGGGACTTGCGGACCTACTTCAAGACCGACGAGGGCATTGTCAAGGCCGTCGACGGCGTAGACTTCGAGCTCCACGCCGGTGAGACTCTGGGAATCGTCGGGGAATCCGGATCCGGAAAGTCGGTTACCAGTCTCTCCCTCATGAAGCTGATTCCCTCTCCTCCCGGTCGAATCGTAAGCGGCCAGGTGATGTTCGAAGGGCAGGATCTCCTGAAGAAGTCGGAAGCGTACATGCGCCACGTCCGGGGCAACAAGATCTCCATGATCTTCCAGGACCCCATGACGTCGCTGAATCCCTTCCTCAAGGTTTCCACCCAGCTGGTCGAGACCGTTCAACTCCATCAGGGTCTCTCCCGGTCGGCGGCGCGGAACCAGGCCATTGAATCGCTGAAGATGGTCGGTATCCCCGGTGCGGAGCAGCGCGTCGACAACTACCCGCACCAGTTCTCGGGAGGAATGCGGCAGCGCGTCATGATCGCCATGGCCCTGAGCTGCAATCCGAAGGTACTCATTGCGGACGAGCCCACCACCGCGCTGGACGTCACCATACAGGCGCAGATCCTGGACATCCTTCGGAATCTGGCGCAGGAGCTGCGGGTGGCCGTAATCATCATCACTCATGATCTTGGTGTTGTTGCCGGTATGTGCGACAGCATCAACGTCATGTACGCCGGCAAGATCGTCGAGAAGGGAACCGCTACGGAGCTCTTCGACGATCCCAAGCACCCGTACACGCAGGGGCTGATCCGCTCCGTGCCGCGGATGGATCAGGACGTGACGGGGCGCCTCTATTCGATTCAGGGTCAGCCGCCGAGCGTGATCGATCTGCCGGACTGCTGCCCCTTCTACCCACGATGTGAGTACGCCATGGACATCTGCAGGCGAAAGTATCCGGGGGCGGAGGCGCTGGAAAACAATCGGGAAGTCGCCTGCTGGCTCTACAAGGATCGGGAAGCAGCTGAAGCGAAGGAGGAAACCGTTGTCCGACAGTAACCGCGCAACAACCGGTACCGATACCACCATTAGTGAGGCTCATGCAGCCTCCCAGACCTCCACGGCCGGCTCCTCTTCGGACGAAACACTCCTGGACGTCAAAGGCCTCCGGATGCATTTCCCCATTGAGCACGGCTTCCTCATCAAGCGGAGGGTCGGCTCGATTCGCGCCGTGGACGGCGTCAACTTCACGGTTCATCGTGGTGAGACCCTCGGCCTGGTCGGTGAATCCGGCTGCGGCAAGTCTACCACCGCCCGAGCCATTGCCCAGCTCTACGAGCCGACGGAAGGTGAGATCGTTCTCGACGGTAAGGACCTGGTGAAGCTCTCGCCGCGAGAGCTCCTCCGGGCGCGTCGGGAAGTGCAGATGGTCTTTCAGGACCCCTACGCTTCGCTGAATCCCCGCATGACCGTCGGGCGCATAGTTGCGGAGCCCATGGAGATCTTCCGGCAGCGCGGCCTCCTGGACATAGATCAGAAGGCGGTCATCAAGCGCGTCGATGATCTTCTGGACCGCGTCGGCCTGTCGCCGAGCTTCAAGAACCGTTACCCCCACGAGTTCTCCGGAGGACAGCGCCAGCGCATCGGCATTGCCCGCGCCCTGGCACTGAATCCGAAGCTCATTCTCCTGGATGAGCCGGTGTCGGCCCTGGACGTATCGATCCAGTCCCAGATCCTGAACCTTCTGAAGGACCTTCAGAAGGACTTTCATCTGACCTATCTGTTCATTGCTCACGACCTGGCGGTCATCCGCTACATCAGCGAGCGCGTTGCCGTCATGTATCTGGGCGTGGTCGTCGAGGTTGCAACCTCCCGGGACGTCTACAAGGAGCCGCTGCACCCGTATACCCAGGCGCTCATGTCGGCCATTCCCATTCCGGATCCCAAGGTCGAAAGTCAGCGCAAGCGGATCATCCTCTCCGGCGACGTGCCGTCACCGGACAAGTTCCGCACAGGATGCTACTTCTATGATCGATGCCCCAAGCGCATGGATCACTGTGCAACCAATGTGCCCTCCCTGCGGAAGGTGCGGGAGAACCACTTCGTGGCGTGCTACCTCTACTTCGAACCCATCCCGGAGGAGTCCGCGGAACGGGTGATCGAGACCGAGATCGAGTCCGGCCGCCTCCCCAAGAAGGAAGCCGAGGCGCTCGGGGTTCGGTAGGGGTTCGCGCTGGAGCGGGACGGGACCGCCCGGCGCGGGGCGGCGCCCGGCGCGGGGCGGCGCCCGGCGCGGGGAGGCGCCCGGCGCGGGGAGGCGCCTGGCGCCGCGAGCAACCGCCCGGCGCGG
>CAZZIE010000182.1:0-7450 GCA_964654185.1 uncultured Spirochaetaceae bacterium
TACACGACGACTGTCACTTGATTCAACATAACAGTGAGGTCACTTGCGCCCCTCGTCGCTCTCAAGGTCCAGCCAGCAACACAAGTCCCTGCACCTGAAGGTCCGAGCCTCCTGTCGGAGGCGACAAGTGGAGCGGAATGTTATCCTGCCTTCTGGTCGCGATCGACGAGTTGGCCGGTGATGTACTTGTGCAGCACGCTCTTCACGAGGGACTGGTAGCGGAGGCCCTCCTTGTCGGCCTGCTTCTTAATGCGCTCCAGTTCGTCCGCATCAATGCGGATGTTCATCTTTGTCGCGCGCTTATTCACATGGGCACGAGCCGCTTGACGAAGTTCCCGCTGCCGCTCGCCTGACGGACGCTGGACATCGTTGTCATCCATGGCGTCGATGTCTTCCATCAGTTCCTTTTCTTCGCGATCGACGTAGTCAGGGTCATATCGATCACTCATGACGTTTCCCCCTCTATGAGATACTTGAACCTGCGATTCGGATAGACCGTCCTGAGAAGCAATGTGTCACCGCGCGGCTCGTAGGGCACACAATACGCGTATCCGCCGATATTCACTACGAAGACCCGCTGTCGTGGGTACTTCCGCGGGTTGGGATGAGCGAAGTCCGCCAGCACTCCGCGTTCCTCAATCGCGAGGATAACATCGAGAAACGACACACCGCGCGACCGAATGAGCAATTCATCCTTCTCCGGATCGAAGGTGAACTCCATGCGCAAGTGTGCGCCAAAAGTGCGCACAAAGTCAACTCCAATCGTCCCATCTACTGCGTAGGGTTGCTGTCATCGTTGAGATCAATACCCGGTCCGATGAGAACCTCGCCGGAAGTTTCCACCCGTTGGGGACAAAGGGTTGCCGTCCCAAAGAGGTCGAGGTCGTCGTCTTCTTCAGGATCGAGGCCCGGCAGCTGTGCGTTCAAGTCGTGTGGTCGAAGAGGTGCGGCATCTTGCCGTCAGATGCAAGATGATAGGACTGGCGAGCCAGACGATTCATGACCGTCACGGTGAAGGCTGGCACGACTGTTCACAGTTGTTGAGCGCTCCGCTTCACGGCGATCACGCCGGCACTGTTCGGATTGTCGAGAATGCCCTAGGGCAGGATAACGATAGAGCTCACTTGCGCCTCTCGCGGCTCTCACGGTCTACGCAGCAAGACAAGTCACTGCACTTGAAGGTTCAAGCCTCCCGTCGGAGGCGCCAAGTGGAGCGGAATGTTATCTTGCTCTATTATCTCTGGGATTGTAGCAAGCATCGACAGGCAGCGGTCGAAAATGCCGCCTCTCAGATTGTCAGGCCGTGATGCCATGGGGTGCTATGCGCCCCGTTTCCGTAAGTGGATTTCCGGCTCGGCGTTGACTGCGTCAGCGAGTCGGCGGATAAACGCCATTGAGACGTTGTGGTAGTTGCCGGATTCAATGCGTGCGATCGCCCGTTGCGAGGTTCCCATACGCTCCGCGAGCTGGCGCTGGGTACGGTCCAGTTCCTTCCGAAGCCGGAGAACCTGGGCGGCGAGGCTGAATTGGTGTGCAACCCCCTCGTATTCACGTCGTACTTCGGGATCCTGCAACTGTTCGTCCCGAAACGTTCCTGGTAGCGGGCACTCATTGCTTCGCGGAAGTCCGCTCCTCTTCGAGTTCTCGGACTATCTTGCGAACCTCGTCACGCTCATAGAGTTGATCGGTGACGTACTTGTGAATGATCGACGAAATCAGCGTCTGGTACGGTAGCCCGGCCTCGGCAGCCCGCTTCTTGGTGAGCTCGAGGTCTTCCTTCGGAAGTCGCAGGCTGATTGCCTGGTTCTTCCGAGCCCGGTGGAGAATGCGTTCCACCCGCTCACGCGTCTGATCATTCACCGGCTGCGCCCGCTCGACATTGTCTTCTATCTCTTGCTCTTCAGGAGTCAGTTCGTCACTCATTGCGAACCTCCGTAGATCTTGTGGTACTTGCGACTTCGAAACGCCGTCTTGAGAACGATGCGATCGTCCTCCCCAATCACGAACGGCACCACCCATGTGTAGTCGCGAATAGACATCACAAAGTACTGCCGCCCCTCTCGCGTTTGAGCCATTCGTTCTTGGCCTCATCCCACACGATGTCCATGCACGGCAATCATACGCCGGTGTATATACATTCGCAACCAGTCATGCGGGAAGTCAACTCGCACGGTCCGAAGCACTACAAGCGCCGGTGGCTCCACCAATGCAGTCGCGGTGCTATTCACCGCCGCCTGTACTGCTAAACGCGTATGCAGTTACGGAAGACGTCGCTCAGGAACGAGAGCAAGATAACATCTTCCCTCTCCACCCATCCTCTTATCGATCTCGGGCCTCATCTCTGCAGCTCAAGATTCCTACTCCCATCTTGTCTCGCGTTGAAGCGGCATAAGATGCAGGCGCGTACTCACTTGTTGAAACGCGTCGAGGCACGACGGATGTTCCAGCCTCGGGTCGTCGGGGCCACCCACGCGATTGGCCCGTCTGCTGGGTTTGCCCACTCGGCCGCCCCGGCGGAATTTGCCGGCAACCCGGGAGGCGAGGGACCGGGCCGTCAGTGAGATGCGCGCAATGCTGCGTCTCTTCCATCGGTCGGTGCAGACGGAGCGCACCTGCGTCGGGTGGTTGAAGCGGTTCCTCGACTGGCTCGGCGGGGTGCCCGACGAACCGGCATCCCGGGCCGGGGTATCCGAAGAGATGCTTCGCCGGTTTCTCACGTATCTGGCAGTGGAGCGGCACGTGTCAGCATCGACCCAGGAACAGGCTTTCAATGCGCTGCTGTTCTTCTACCGTCACGTTCTCCACGTCCAGGTGCGGGGCCTGGACTCGATGTGATCAGCCCCCTCGATCGCCTGGCCGGCTCATGATGTCCGGTCGCGGGAGCCGTCACGGTCGGAGGCCTCCGCCTCGACGCGGTTTCTGCCACGCTCCTTGGCCAGGTACAGAGCGCGGTCTGCAGCATCGATGAGTCGGCTTACGCCGGGTGTTGAATCGTCCAGCTCGGCCACGCCGAAGCTGGCCGTGCAAGAGATCGATGTGCCCGACCACTCCAGTTCCAGTGCCTCGATTCCGCTGCGCAGGCGCTCCGCCACCAGCATTGCTTCTGTTTTGGGAGTCTCGGGGAGCACGATCAGCAGCTCCTCTCCGCCGTATCGCGACACCCAGTCAATCTCTCGGCGGACCGAGGCGGTCAGTCGCTGCACGACGCGGCGCAGCACCATATCTCCGGCGGGGTGGCCCAGCGTATCGTTAATGCTCTTGAAGTGGTCTATGTCGGCGAGGATGAGCGACATGCCGTGGCCATAGCGGCGGGCTCGTTCAACCTCGGCCGGAAGGCGATCCGCCACGAACTGTCGGTTGTAGGCGCCTGTGAGGGTATCGGTTATCGAAAGTATCTGAATGCGCTCGTGAGCGGCCAGGAGCTCCTTGTGCTCCGCAGCCAGGGCGCGGTGTGTCCGCTCGCGGGCGTACTCCGCAAGGTGGATCAGCGCGACCATTATTGCGTAGCTCACCGCAAACCGCACGAACACCGGGGAGGCAACATCCGGCCCGGTGGGAAGCACGTCCGATTGCATGAGTGTCAGCCCGCCGAGGAGAATCAGTGCCAGCGCCGTACCGCTCCACCGGCCGACCGTGAAGCTTGCAACCGGTACGAAGAGGAAGAACCAGTACACACGGTCGGCACCTTCGACAATGTCCGCGGCAAGATAGAGGAGGAGGGCAGCCAGACCTGCCAACACGATGTAGTACACAGCCGCCGGGTTGGGTAGTCGCACCAGCAGGACGGCGAACACGATCAACAGCACGCCGAACCCGCCTTCCACCAGTGCATCCACAAGGTTGCCCTCAACGGCATCCGTCGCTGCATATGCCAGAACGACCGGGATCACGACGGCGACAAAGACCAGGGCGAAGAGGCGGCGGCGCAGATCATCCGCCAGGGCGACGCGGGTCAGGCCTGTCTTGTTCTCGATCGCCCGGGCGAGTCGAGATGCAAAACCCCGTTTCGGGGTGAATAACTCTTTTAACTCGTCGACCATAAACGCCTGATTATACGGTACACCCCCGATCTTGTCCCTGCCCCGATTCTCGAGTTTGCTTGACGTTCCAGTCGCTCCACGGAACTACAAGAGAGCCCTGGTTCATTCTCGACAGAAGGGGAGCCAGGCAGGCTCGGCTCCCCGGTGCTCCGGGAACCCCTTGCCAACGCAGCGTTCAGACGTCCACTGTCACCGGACACAATATCACAGGGATCGATGCCGACGGCCCCGGCCGCGCCCGCCGGCCCCAGTCCCAGCGACCGCCTGGCCGCCTATGTACAGTCCGGTCAGTCACATCCGGAACTGTCACATCCGGAACTGCACCCAAGACCGCCGCCGTCGCCCGCTCACCCGCGCTAGTACTCGTACACGGGCATTCCGAGCGCGTCGGTGATGAGGAGCTCGTTCACGGCCAGGATCTTCTGCTCGTAGGTGTCCAGGTCGCCGCTGTCGAGGGCGCTCTTCATGTCCGCAAGCAGGGTGTCCAGCTCGCTGCTGTCGTAGCTCGCCTTGATCCAGTAGTCGTCGGTAATGGCGGCGAAGTACTCGTACAGGTTGTTGGAGACGAGGAGCCAGACGAAGCGGATGAGTTCGAAGTCGCCGTCGGCATAGCGTGACTTGAGGACTGACCAATCGACCGACTGCCCGGTGTAGCCGCTCACATTGGTCAGGGCCTCAATGTCCGCCAGGACGTAGTCGGCGGTAATGCCGTGGGGATTGTCGCCGTCGTTGTAGAGCACCTCGAAGGAGAACGGCGCGCTCTGGCTCGAGAGGAGTTCATTTGCGCCGGTCGTGTCTGCATCCGCAATCGTCGTGACGCTCCAGTCCGACTCCTGCAGTGACGTGGGGATGTAGGAGTATGCCGGCTCCCGGGCACTGTCGAAGTCGAGATCCGGGTGCGCCTCCAGGTCCGCGACAATGGCGCCTCGATCAATGGCAATGTTGAAGGCGCCGCGTACATCCGCGCTGGAGAAGGGCGGGGTGTCCTCGGCGTGGTTGAAGAAGTACGAGTAGATCCCTGCGGTCGGGGTCGGAACATCCACCGTTGCCGCTTGGCCCGGCTCGACGGTCACACTCTTGGCGTAACTGCCGGGTGCATGGAGCGGCTGAATCGTGTAGTCCCCCGGCGGCACCTCCGTGATCTCCAGGACCCCCCGCTCCCCTGTGACGAACACGCTCTCGTCATTGATGGCAGGCTCAACCGTCAGGACGGCATTCACGCTCTCGTTCTCATTCAGTCCGTCGATATCCTCCTGGGTGAAGTTCTCCGCCCAGCTCGTTACAGACAGCTGCCCGAGCTCCGCCCCCTGCTCCCCGAGAAAGAGACTGCACCCTGCAACGACAAACAATGTCAGGGTACCCATTACTACTGCGGTTCTACGAATCATTGAACGCTCCTTAACCTGATCTCACAAGTAAGATAGAGTATGGTGTTCCGGCATTTCGTGCAAGCATTGTTGGTAGTCGCGCTGGAAGTCGGCCCCACCAACGGCACGGGGGTCACCGCCGGCAACTGCAGCTTTCCCTTGCCGACGGAGCATCTCTGCAGTAAAATAAAAGAGCGAGCGTTCGCTTTTGCAAAGGAGGAGCCATGCATGTTCTGGTCACCGGTGCTCTGGGAACCGTTGGCCGACGGGTCGTGCGGGAGCTGATTCGCACCGGACACAATGTCACAGGGATCGATGTCGCCGCTCCTCGCCGGCGACTTCACCGTCCACTTCGCGTCAGGACGCGACTATCGTCGGGAGCCCGCGATTCACTTCGCCTGCTGACCGGCGAGATCACCGATTCCGAGCTCGTTACCCGCGCCGTAGCCGGGGTTGACGCAGTCATCCACCTCGCCGCGATCATTCCGCCGAAAGCCGACCGGGAGCCGGAGCTTGCGCGGCGGGTGAACGTAGAGGGTACGCGAACCCTGGTGGAAGCAATGGAGCGCCACGCTCCCAATGCCCGCCTGATCTTTGCCTCATCCATTGCCGTGTACGGCGATCGGGTGACGCGTCCGCTCATCGCCGAAACGGATCCCCCCGCGCCGAACCCGGAGGATCACTACGCCAACCAGAAGGTCGCGGCGGAAAAGATTGTCCGCGCCTCGGGAGTGCCGTGGCTCATCCTGCGGCTTACCTACGTCGTTGCCGCCGACGCTCTTGTCCTGGACCCGCTTCTCTTTGACATGCCGCCGGCGACGGCGATTGAGCCCTGCGATGTCTCCGATGTTGCCCACGCGTTCTGCCGGGCGGCGGTCAATCCGGCCGGCACGGTTCATACGTCCGACACACTGCTCATTGCAGGCGGCGCGGGCTGGCGTATCATGTACCGGGATTATCTGGATATGATGCTGCGCGCCTTCGGGCTTGGCGGCAACTTCCTTCCGACTGCCGCCTTCGGCGGCGGGCCCTTTCACTGCGCGTTCATGGACACCGCACGAAGTGAGCGACTCCTGCAGTATCAGCGTCACACCTTCCGTTCCTTCATCAGTCGGGTTCGCCGGGAGCGGCGAGTAACCCGCGCGCTTGTTACCATGGTCCGGCCCCTCGCACGGGCGTACCTGCTGTCGCGGTCACCGCACTTTCGCACCTACCTCGGACGGCGGGCGCACGGTGAGGCTGCCCGCCTGCTTCTGCGGTTCCGCGCGTGCTTCGGGTTACGGCTGACGCGGGGCGGGCCTGCATAAGCCGACGGGACGTGACCATGTTCGGGTGAGCGTAAGTGGCCCGACAGGAATCATCGACCTATTGAATTCTTCTCATTTCTGCCGACGCCGGCGTGCGGTGCGGGGCAGGCTCACGCCGAGGGCCTGCTCAATGGTTCCGCGGACCAGGTTCACAATGTCGGATACCGTAACGCCGATCTGGGTCGTCCGGGCGACCCGGGCGCTGTCGAGCATGCCGAGAAAGTAGAACATGATGGCGGTCTCGAGCTGCTTCGGTGAGAGTGCGTCTGCCACCGCTGTGTCGGCAATGAGGTCGCCGATCGTCTCGCGGAGCTCGTGGATCTTGTCCTCGATCCGTGTGTACTGCACCGCCTCAGTCAGAAGGATGTTGATGAGCTCCATGTCCTCGAGGAGCTCCGGGAGAAACTGATCAACCACAATGGAGAGCTGCTCTTCCCGGCTCTCGGCGCCGGCGACCGCATCCCGGAGCCGGTCGCGGAACTCCTGCCAGCCTTCGTCCACAATGCTCCGGACAATGTCGTCCTTGCTCCGGAAGTAGGTGTAGATGGTGCCGACAGAGAAGCCGCTCTCCTTCACAATGTCCGAGATCGATGTATTGAAGAAGCCCTTCTGGGCAAAGAGCATCTTCGCCGTCTGCTGAATCGATGCCCGCTTCTGCTCATCCTTCAGTCGCGCCATGCCGGTAGTGTAGCCGATAACCGCTGCGCCCGCACCTGGCGCCGGCCCCCGCCGCCCG
>CAZZIE010000183.1:0-7435 GCA_964654185.1 uncultured Spirochaetaceae bacterium
GAATACACCATTCCGAACATGGCATGCGGTCACTGCGAGGAGAAGGTGAGAACCGCCCTCGAGGCGATGCAGGACGTGAAGAAGGTCGAGGCGAGCAGTGAGAGCAAGCTCGCCACGATCCACTACACCGGGGATAGTGCTCCCAACCTCGAAGCGGTGAACGCGGCTCTCGAGGGAAGCGGCTACTTCGCGGAGTAGAGCTCGCCGAACGTACTCGGAACCCTGTTGATCGCGGTTCGCGGAATCCACGACGGCACCGTGATTTAGCGCGATTCCAGAGAGGGCACGCTGCTCTTCCTCATTCAAGGCCGTCAAACTCCCATGGCTACGGGATTTGCCGGTTCAGCGTCAACAAGCTTGTGAGTAGGTTCCGGGCGCTTGGGCCGTCGGCATCGTTCACAATTTCTTGACAATTGGACCTTTTGCCTGTTCAATGACAAGCACAGTAAGGAAATCCAATGTCAGACACGTATCTCACCGTTGGACCTGACGGGAGCGTGACCCTTCCGCCGGATGTGGCGCGCTCCTTCGGTCTGGTGCCCGGGGCTGCGGCCCGGGTGGATGTGCAGGAGAACGGCTTTGTCGTGCGCCGGTCCCCGCACCATCTCGCCCGGCTCTACGTCGAGCTCACGAACGGGTGCAACATCGACTGCCGCACGTGCATGCGGAACATCTGGGACTCAAAGATCGGCTTCATGGGAGACGATGCCTTCGAGGCCATTCGCTCTCAGGTTGCCTCGATGGCGGAGAAGCCGGTGGTCTTCTTCGGCGGCTTCGGAGAGCCTCTGCATCACCCGAAGGCACTGGAGTACATCCGACGCATGCGCGACGCCGGTGCGGAGGTCGACCTCATAACCAACGGCACTCTCCTGGGGCGGGACCGGATCGACGAGCTGATTGACGCGGGCGTCCGCCGCCTCTGGGTCTCTATTGACGGGGCGCGCCCCGAGAGCTACTCGGATGTGCGCCTTGGCGCATCCCTCCCCGTGGTGCTGCGTAATCTCGAGCGCCTGAAGCAGCGCAAGCTCCGTCTCGCGGTGACCAGGCCGGAGCTGGGCGTTGCCTTCGTGGCCATGGATCGCAATATCGGCGATCTGCCCCAGGTCGTGAAGATGGGAATGGAGCTCGGCGCGGAGCGCTTCTCCATCAGCAACGTTCTTGCCCACGACGGGCGGCTCAAGGGCCAGACCCTCTACGACGGGGAGATGGCCAAGTGGAATCCGAAGCGCGCGAAAGTCGACCTTGCCCGCATGGACGCGGAGGATCCCCGGGTCAGCGCCGCCCTCAAGGGCGTCATGGACGCGGGCTCCCGGTCGCTGGGCACGGCGGAGCTCGGCCTCTTTCCGGAATCCGACCGCTGTCCCTTCATCGAGAAGGGGAGCATGAGCATCCGCTGGGACGGGCAGGTTGCGCCCTGCCTGGCGCTCCTGCACACCCACGAGCACTACGTCGGCGACGCGCTCAGGACGAGCCACGCCTACACCATCGGCTCCGTGGCGGATCGATCCCTTCTCGATCTCTGGAACGATGCAGACTACGCAGCCTTCCGGGATCGCCTGGACGCCTTCGACTACTCACCCTGCACGACCTGCCGCAGCTGCGAGCGCATTGAGGAAAACATCGCCGACTGCAGCGAGAACGAGCACCCCACCTGCGGCGGCTGTCTCTGGGCGCAGGGGTTCGTGCGCTGCCCGTGAAGTCGAGGCAGCGGCGGACGATCCGTCGCTGCTCCCGGCAGGGTGATTCTCCGCGCGGCACGATTATTCTCGTTGACAAACCGACGGGGCCGACGCATAATCAACCTATTCAGCATATGAATAGCCACATTCTGAGTAACAGCCCCTCCGGCCGCGACGGCTATGGCGGGGAGGACGAAGCACTGTCTTCGGCGCCCGGAACCGAAGTCGGGACCGGAGCTGGAGGCGAGAGCCGCGAGCGCCGCGGACACGAGCTGGCCAGGTTTCCCCTGGAAGATGCGGCGCTGGCCCTTCTGCTCCGGGGGCCCGACCACGGCTACGATCTCTACCGCGTGTTCACCAAGGAACTGGGAACCGTGTGGCAAGTGGGGCGCAGCCGCCTGTACTCGGTGCTCGCCTCCCTGGCGGACGGCGGCTTCGTCGACGTCACCATGGAGCCGCAGCCCGACAGGCCGCCTCGAAAGGTCTTCTCCCTGACCGACGCGGGGCGCCGCCGCGCTCGCCGATGGCTCACCACCCCGGTAGGGCCTCCCCGTCGCATCCGGGTGGAGTTCATCGCCAAGCTGGCACTGATTCTTTCCCTGGAGCTCCCCGGCGCCGAGGAGCTGCTCGATGCCCAGATACGCACCTGCGAAGAGGCACTGTCCTGGGCCGGCGCGGAGACCGCTTCCTCCCATGTCGAGCGCCTCACGTGGAGCTACCGGCAGGCGCAGATCACGGCGATGCTGCAATGGCTCAGGGACCGGCGCACCGAGCTTGCCGCACAACCGCAGGCCCAAAGAGGAGATGGATGACGTACACGATCCGGCGGCGCGGTCGCACAACGCCGTGGCCTCCTGTCGTCCTGTGCGCTCTCGCCGTCGCGCTACTTGCAGGCTGCGGCTCTGCGGGCGCACAGGACCGCGAAACCACCGGGGACGATGGCCGTAACGGCGCCGGGTCCTCCCGGTCAGCCGTCGGACAAACCGGTGTCCAGGCGAGCGTCGGAGAAGCCGGTGTTCAGGCAGCCGCCGGGGGAGTCGGTGTCCAGGCGGCACTCTCCGGCGAGGTACGACTCTTTGCCGCGTCGTCACTCACGGATGTCATGAACGCCATGGCCCACGCCTTCACCGATGAGCATCCGGATGTGAAGGTCATTCGCAACTTCGCAAGCTCCTCCCGGCTCGCCATTCAACTCATCGAAGGCGCCCCCGCCGATGTCCTCGCCTCGGCGAATCCCCGTCAGATGGCCCTGGTCGTGGAGAGTGGCCGCATCGCCGAGGATACGGCGCGGGTATTCGCCCACAATCAGCTGGTGGCGATTACGCCGCAACGGGCGGTTGAACCTGGCGTCGAGGCGGGATCCCCCGGCGGCCGTGGCGACCCTGAAGGGGCGTCCCCCGGCGGCCGCGGTGACACGGCGCCCGGGCAGGGGGGCGACAGCGGCGCCGACACGGCACTCGCCCGCGCTCCCGGCACCACCGAAGCCCGCGAGCCCGGCGGCCGCGGCGCCGACATCCGCGAGTTCGCCGATATCGCCACGCCGGACATTTCCATGGTTCTCGCGGCGCCTGCGGTACCGGTGCGCGACTACACCGATCGAATGATCGATTCCGCCGCCGGGGATGCTGCCTTTGGCCCGGATTTTCGCGATGCCTTCTACGCGAACCTCGCTTCGGAGGAGAGCAACGTCCGCCAGGTATCCGCGCGAGTCGCCCTCGGGGAGGCGGATCTCGGAGTGGTCTACGCCACCGATGTCACTCGGGATATCGCGGCCCGCGTTCACATCATCGAGATTCCTGAAGAGCACAACGTGATGGCCTCGTACCCGATAGCCTCCCTCGAAGATGCCGTCAGCCCGGACCTGGCGGGAGCCTTTGTCGACTTCGTTCTCAGCGATGAGGGTCGCCGGATTCTGGCGGACTACTCCTTCACTCTTCCGGAGGGCACACATTGAGTCTGCTCACCGATTCGCGGACAGTTCCTGCGCGCCCCACCGGAGTGTCCCGGAGCAGCGCGCGCACCGCTCCACTATCCCAGAGGCGTTCCTTCTCCGCTGTGCCGGCGTCGCTGCTGCTCATGTTCTTCATGATTCCCGTTCTTGCCCTGGCAATCCGATGGGCGGATCTCGGCGCAGACGCCTTCGGCGTCGTCTCCGTCGCGGCAACCATCGACTCCCTGATGATCAGTCTGAGTACCACGCTGGCGGCGGTGCTTGTCACCTTCGTCTTCGGCACGCCCCTGGCGTGGTTACTGGCGACGCGGGAGTTCAGGTTGAAACCGCTGGTGACGGTCTTCGTGGAGTTGCCCCTGGTCATGCCGCCGGTGGTGGCGGGACTGGCGCTGCTCATTGCATTCGGCCGGAACGGCCTCGTCGGTCAACACCTCGCGGATGCGGGGATCACCGTCGCCATGACACGTGCCGCCGTGGTAATGGCGCAGGTCTTCGTTGCATCGCCCTACTACATCCGCGCCGCGCAGCTGCGTTTTGCCTCGATACCCTGGGAGCTCCGGGAGGCCGCCGGCATTGACGGCGCCAGCGAGCGCACCTTCTTCTGGCGCATGGTCATGCCTCTCAGCGCGAAGGCGCTTGTGTCGGGCATGATCCTCACCTGGGCCCGCGCCCTCGGCGAGTTCGGCGCGACGGTGCTCTTTGCCGGCAATCTCGCCGGGCTCACCCGCACCATGCCCTCACTCGTCTACACCGCCCTGGAGCAGCACCTCGGAGCGAGCTTCACCGTCGCAATGGTTCTCCTGGTCTTCGCCGGCCTCTCCCTCGCCCTCGTCCGCACCGTCACGTACCTCGACGACTCGGAGTAGGGCGGAAGCGCCGCGTACGCTTTCCTCACGCCGCCCACCATACCACACCCCGCTGCGTTGTCGCCGGGATCGTGCTACACTCCGGGGGAATCATGAATGTCGACGGCACCCACTATCGAACCATCTGGCCTGCGGCCGATGCCGACGGGCTTGTGCGGATCATCGACCAGACGCAACTGCCCCACGTATTCTCCGTGATGGAGCTGCGGAGTACCGCGGACGCCGCCCGCGCCATCCGGGAGATGCACGTCCGCGGAGCGGGCCTGATCGGGGCGACCGCGGGGTACGGCATGTACCTGGCGGCAATCGAGTCGTCCAGTAGGCCGCCCACGGGGGCGTCCACAGGAGCCGCCAACGGTTCGGCCGGTGGGGCGGATGCGTATCTTGAAGAGGCGGCGCGGCAGCTGATTGCCACGCGGCCCACGGCGAAGAACCTGGAGTGGGCGGTGAAGCGGCAACTGGCGGCGCTTCGCGGCATCGAGAGCGCGAGTCGTCGCGTTGAGGAAGCCTATCGCGTTGCCCGGGAGATCGCGGATGAGGATGCCGAGTGGTGCCGGAGCATCGGCGAGCAGGGCCTGCCGATCATTCGCGAGATTGCCACGCGAAAAGGCGGGGAGCCCGTGAACATCCTGACGCACTGCAACGCCGGGTGGCTCGCCTTCGTGGACTTCGGTTCCGCAACGGCTCCCATCTATCTGGCCCACGATCAGGGCATCCCCGTGCACGTCTGGGTGGATGAGACCCGGCCCCGCGGGCAGGGGGCGAGCCTCACCGCCTGGGAGCTCGCGAAGCACGGGGTGCCGCACCATCTGATTGCCGACAACACCGGCGGTCACCTGATGCAGCACGGCATGGTGGACCTGGTCATCGTCGGGTCCGACCGGACGACCCGAGCCGGCGACGTTGCCAACAAGATCGGCACCTACCTCAAGGCGCTTGCGGCGCGGGACAACGACGTGCCCTTCTACGTGGCGTTGCCGTCGTCCACCTTCGACTGGGAGATCAGCGACGGGCTCCGGGACATCCCCATTGAGGAGCGGGATCCCGACGAGCAGCGCTACGCCTGGGGACTGGGTTCGCAGGGGCGCGAGCGGGTACTCACCTGTCCGGAAGAGACGCCGGCGCGCAACTTCGGCTTCGACGTGACGCCGGCGCACCTGGTGACCGGCCTCATTACCGAGCGCGGCGTCTGCCGGGCCGACGAAGCGTCGATCACGGGAATGTTCCCGGATCTTGCCGGGGAGACGCTCACCGCGGAGCGATGACACGCCGGGTGGCGGAGAACGTACGCATCGGCTCCAAAAGGGGGAAGTATGGCGAGAATCGGCATTATCGGCGGAAGCGGTCTGGACGATCCGGACATCCTGCAGAACCCGGAAGATCACGATACCAACACGCGCTTCGGGCCGCCGTCGTCGCCGCTGCGGATGGGCACAATCGCCGGGACGGAGGTGGTGCTGCTGGCGCGGCACGGCCGGCGCCACACCATTCCGCCGTCGCAGGTGAACAACCGGGCGAACATCCAGGTGCTGCAGGAGGCGGGGTGCACGCACATTCTGGCGACCACCGCCGTCGGCTCGCTCCGGGAGGAGATCCGCCGTGGAGATTTGGTCATTCTCGATCAGTTCATCGATTTCACTCGCCACCGGGCGGTGACCTTCCATGAGCACTTCGCTCCCGGCGAAGCAGTGCACACGCCCATGGCGGAACCGTTCTCTTCAGACCTTCGCGAGCGGCTGATCCAGCAGGTCGACTCGCTCGGCTATCGCTACCATCCCGCGGGCACCGTCGTGACGATCGAGGGGCCGCGCTTCTCCACGAAGGCGGAGAGTCACATGTTCCGCGCCTGGGGGGCGGATGTGATCAACATGTCCATTGCGCCGGAGGTCATCCTGGCGAACGAGATCGGCATTCCCTACGCCGCGGTCGCCATGAGCACCGACTACGACTGCTGGAAGGAAGATGAGGAGCCGGTCAGCTGGAATGAGATCGTCAAGGTCTTCAAGGAGAACGCGGAGAAGGTGACGAAGCTGCTGGTTGAGACGATCCGCGGCTTTGGGAACCAGTAACCTACCCGCAAGCTTGTTGATGGCGGTGCCGGCAAATCCCTGCGTGGCCACGAGTTCCGGCGTTCCGATCGTTACGGATTCTGTTTCCAGATGCGCGGCGGGCTAACCCTCGTCTCCTGCGTGACTTAGAGGAATCGCATCAACAGCGTTCTGAGTAGGTACCTGGTGGATAGGGTACGCGGCGGACGGCGCCCATATCCGCACTCTCCGCGAAGTACGCGTACGCTCGCAGCGCATCTGAAACGGCGCGCTCCCGACTGCGCGGCGTAAAGGCTGCTTCGCCGCGGTCTTGTTCATCCTTACGGCGCGCTTCGAGCTCGTCTGCTGAGAGGTCGACGTGTATGCGCCGCGCCGGTATGTCGATGGTGATCCGGTCGCCGTCGCGGAGGAGCGCAATGGCACCGCCGGCGGCGGCCTCCGGGGAGACGTGCCCGATCGAGAGGCCGCTGGTGCCGCCGGAGAAGCGGCCGTCGGTGAGGAGGGCGCACTCCTTATCGAGCTTCATGCTCTTCAGATAGCTCGTCGGGTAGAGCATCTCCTGCATGCCGGGCCCGCCCTTCGGCCCCTCGTAGCGTATAACAACGACGTCACCCTCGACGACCGTCCCGTCGAGAATCCCCTCGCACGCGTCCTCCTGGCTCTCAAAGACCCGGGCCGGGCCCGTAAACGTGTACACCGAGGGATCCACACCCGCGGTCTTGACCACCGCCCCGCGCTCGGCGACGTTCCCGAAGAGGATGCAGAGGCCTCCGTCGGGGTAGTAGGCGTGCTCCACGTCGCGGATGCAGCCGGCCACGCGGTCGGTGTCGAGTTCGCGATAGGTCGATGCCTGCGAGCCGAGCACGAGATTCGGCCTGCCCGCGGGAGCCG
>CAZZIE010000184.1:0-7434 GCA_964654185.1 uncultured Spirochaetaceae bacterium
GTGGTACCGGCATTGCGGGTTGGGGCAGAACTCCGGGAGAAGCGGGAGTGATTGCGGAGCTGGGAGTAATTGCATGGTGGATACCTCCACATGTGCTCACTCCCGGAGTGTGCCTATTGCTTCAACCCAATCAACAATTCTGGCACCAGTTCACACGGGTCAGGGCCGCGCCTCCACGAGGGGCAATAGCCAGGGCGCCACGAAGCGCTCCGCCCACAGAAGGAGGCGGTGGCGCCACTCTCGCGGCCGGCCGGTCACGCGGTCGACAGCATCGCCTTCAGGCTCAGGACCGGGGGGATAGTCTCCTGTTTCGGCCATCCACGCTTCGAGCAGCCGAAAGAGCCGCTCCTGCTGCTCCGCGTACTCCGGGTCCCAGGCGCGGTTGGTGTACTCATGGGGGTCGCGCCGGAGGTCGTAGAACTCCACCGGCGGGCGCGGAACGGCGAAGTTGAGCCGCTGGAAGGGGCTGAGACGGCCTTCGGCGTGCAGGTCCAGGAGACTCTGCCAGGTGTCGCTCTGCGAAATATCCGGAGGCAGACCGAAGGGTTCGGCGTTGTAGGCGTTTATGATGAGCTTGTAGTTCTCAGTCCGGATCGATCGCATATGGTCGTCGGTGCCGTGCCAGTTGCGTTGACTGAAGACGGCGGAGCGGGCGCCCCGGACGGTACCGTCTGCACCGCCGGCACCGGGCTGATTGACGACGCCGTCGGGACCGCCGGCACCGTCCGGATCGCCCGCACTGGGTTGATTGTCGGCACGGGGCCTATTGGCGGCGCCCGCGTGATCGTTGGGCCCGCCGGTGAGGCCGCCGGTGGGGCCGCCGGTGGGGCCGTCGCCGGCAGGCGAGGCTCCGGCGCCCGCCAGGAGGGTCTGTCGGATGCTCGATCCCTCCATGTGGTCGGGAACACTCCCTCCGGCAATGTCAATGAGGGTCGGGGCCAGGTCAATGGTGCTCGCCAGGCCTTCATAGCGACGGCCAGCTTCGATCGCTTCCGGCCAGCTCCACACGTAGGGGGTGCGGATACCGCCGTCGTAGAGGCTGCCTTTGGCCCGGGGAAAGGGCCAGCCGTTGTCGGTCAGGTAGACGACAAGAGTGTTCTCCCGTAAGCCCCGCTCTTCGAGGGCGTCGAGGTAGTTCCCGATCCAGCCGTCCATTCGGGTGATCTCATCGTAGTAGTGAGCGATCTCCCGGCGCGTCTCCGGGGTGTCGGCGAGGTGGGCCGGCACCCGGACAGTTGCGGGATCGTGGGGTTCCGGGATCGCGTTGTCATAGTACGGGCGGTGCGGGTCCATGAAGCCGACCCACATGAAGAAGGGCCGTCCATCGGCGGCGGCGAGGAAGCGCTCGAATCGACCCAGTCGGGGTGAGTACCAGTCGAACTGACGCGCTGCAGCGCGACCGATGTGCTGCTTGAGCATGTTGCCCGTGAAGTAGCCCTCTTCGCGAAGGTAGGTGGGCAGAATCGTTTTGTCTTCCGGCAGGGGTTCGTGGAGGTCCTCAGCTCCCGTCTGGTGCGGGTAGAGCCCGGTCAGCATGCTGGCGCGGGAGGGGCTGCACTGCGGCGAGGTCACGAAGGCCCGGGTGAAGGCGACGCCGGAGTCGGCGAGGCCCTGGATGTTGGGGGTGCGAACGCGCGGGTTTCCGTAGGCGGTGGAATCATCCCAGGCGGCATCGTCGGCAACGAGGACCAGGATGTTCGGCCGAGTGGACTCCTCGTCGGCGACGGCGCCCTGCACGGACAGGAGCAGTAGAAGAACCGCCACGCAGGATATGAGAAGCCAACGGTATCCGCGAGACGTCACGGCGTCATCGATTGGGAGTTGCATCTCCTTCAAACATACGCACGCTCGATCGGTGCATCAACTGAGGAGACCCAGGCTCACCAGATGCATCCGGGGAACGTGATAGGGTCCCTTGAAGAGCGTGCCCTTCAGGGACGACGAAACGCTCCCGTCCCGGTGGAGGTAGCCGTACCATTCACCGTAGTCCGGATCCGGAAAGTGCTGCATGGCCCAGGTATAGGCGCGCTCGTGCCGTTCGGCGTACCGCGCCGCGCCGGTGGCCAGGTAGGCGTAGTGCGTGGCTAGAATCGTCTCGCACTGCGGCCACCAGAACTTCATGTCCTGCCAGTACTCCGGAGAATCGTGACCCTCGGCATCTCTGAAGTAGAGGACGCCGCCGTACTCGTCGTCCCATCCCCACGCCCACATCCAGTCCAGAATCCGTGTTCCTAGATCGATGAGCTCTGCGTTCGTCCGGGATACTGATGCATCATCGCCGTCACCGGCCGCGCGGTGCCGCGCCTCCTCAAGGATGAACCAGGCGGCCTCGATGGCGTGGCCCGGATTGAGCAGGCGCCCTTCGAAGTGGTCCTGGGGCGTACCGTCCGGGTTCACCTGTTCCAGGACGCACATCCGCTTTGCGTCGAGAAAGAGCGTGACCTCGTCGATCAGGGCGTCGACCTCGCGCGTATAGCTGTGGGCATTGTCGGAGTCGGCGGCGCGAAGCTCCTGCAGGACGTTGATCAGGATCATGGGCAGGGCGAACCCGCGGCTCGGGCGCGTTTGCGGATCCACCTTTGGTGGCAGCGCTCCGGGGTGTTGCCGGTACCAGGTGATGCGTCGGTAAATGGCCTCCGCCTCTCCGAGGGCGTCGTCGGCGGCCTCGGCCTCCCCGGCGCTTGATGCAGCCCGGGCGTAGGCTGCGTTCGCCAGGCACGCGAAGCAGTCGCTAAATAGGTAGCGCCGGGTGGTCAGCGGGGCACCCTCCCGCGTGACGCGGAAGCGGTACCGGCCGGCCGCGGGGTCGTAGCCGTATTCGTTCAGAAAGGACCTGATTCGGCCGGCCGTGGCGTACCACCCGGCGCGGTCTTTCTCGCTGCCCAGATCGCTCAGGGCGAGATGTGAGTAGACCCAGGTCGCACGGCCCTGGAACCAGATCGACTTGTCCGTTTCGACGATGCGGCCCCGGCGATCCAGTCCGGTGAAAATGCCCCCGTACTCCTCATCCAGGGCGTTCCGGTCCCAGAAGGGCATGATATCTTCGATCAAGCTGCGGCGGAGCGCCGCAGCGTAGCGTTCAGGTCTTGCGAGCAAGCTCATTTCGTCCTGGACCTCCTCGCCGCCTCCGCAATGCTCAGGAGGAACCGGGCGAGCTCCCGGCGAGACAGGGCACCCCTGGCGGATTCCTCGTGGAGGCGCCGGCGCAGCACGGTGGCGCGTGCCGCCGGAATGTCGATCTCCTCGGCGAAAGCGGTATCTATGTCTTCGGTTGTTGCGACCTCATCCGGTCGGAGGAGCGTGTGATTCTCCCACCCGACCGATCTCGCCGCCCCCCAAAGGATACCCCGAAGACCCGCACGCTGGAGCATGCGAAAGTCCGGATCCTCCGGCGTCGCATCGCTGAAGGGCAGAACCATACAGTCCCGGGCCAGGAGCGCATTCTGAAGCGCCGGCACCGCAACGCTGCGAGGGTCGGCGACCGGCGTTGCGCGTCGCCTCGCTGCGGTCTGCGCGCGGTCTTCCGGCGACGGGCCGGCAGCCAACGCCGCGAGGACGCCTGCCGCTTCGCCCAGTTCCATGGCGACCGGCTGCAGACGGGTACACCCGTTCGCCAGGCCGCTGACGGAGATGCTCTTCTCCGCGGCCAGCAGGCCGGTCACCCCGCGCGGAATCAGCACATCCACCGGGATGGAGAAGGAGGGGATGGCGGGGAAATCGATTGTCGGTGCCTCGGGATCCTCCAGGCGGTGGTGATCCACCGGGTAGTTGCCCACTGCAACCGCCCGCCGGTAGAGGGGGCGCGGATCGGCGCCGCCCCCGGAGGAGACCTCCGCGTTTCCGCTCTCGCCCTGGTAGGGATCCGCAATGTCCCTCAAGGTGAGGGTGGCGTCACCAATGATGCGTCGCGCTTCCCGGATGTACGGCAGCGGGGGCAACCCGTCGGTGGTTGGATATGCACCCGGCGCGATCGCTATGCCGCTCGCCGGAAAGGTCGCCTGAAGCTCTGCAATCAGCCGTCTGGTCTTGGCTTTGGCCGCCGCAAGCACCTCCGTGCGTCTGCGCCGGATCGCCTCGAGGCGCGCCGCACGTGAAGGCGCGGGTTCGCGTGACGAGGAGCCGGCAACGGCTCCCGTAGCGGCCGCGTCGACTTCGAGACCGAGGTAATCGCCGAGATAGTCGTTCCCGTGGATCGGCCAGTTCAGCATGAAGAGCTTACCGGGAAGGCGGGCGTAGCTGAAGAAGTCGCGCCAGGAGTGGTCGGTTCCGTTCAGGATGTCCGGAAACGACGGGAGCCGTCGGGGCGCCTCGCCGGGATTCGGCGCGGTTCCACTCGGGAGTGTCCCCGGGTCGGGGGCCGTCAGGGTGGCCACGTAGGTGAGATCCTGCGGGACCGGATACGCCTCCTCCGGAGCCCAGGGCTCCCGGGTCTCCGCTCGCGCCTCCAGCCCGACGCGAAAGGGAAGCCCTGCGAGGTATACGAAGTCTCCGTACTCATCCGCGGCAATGGTCATACCCGCTTCGATCCGCAAGCGGGCGCCGGTCGCCGTATCCGCAAAGACGCCGCCCCGGACCGCGTTCACATCGGCCGCAAGGCCTGACTCTGATTCCGGACCGCCGGCGGGTTCGACCAGCGCTTCGACGCAGCGGTGACCGGTCAGGACGGTTGCTCCCGTGTCGTCGAGCATCTCCCGGAGGATGACCTGGGCTACCTGCGGTTCGAAAAGGGTATGACTGATCCATCCCGTTGCGAGGGCGTCGGCGCCGCCGTAGTGGTCCCGGAGGCGAGCGCGGAAACGTCCCCAGAGTCCCGATGGGAGGGTGTGGTTGCCGTCAATGGCGCTGACTCCCGCGGCGGTCAGCATGCCGCCGACCCAGCCGGTCTCTTCCGTGACGATCACACCGGCGCCGAGCTCCGCCGCGGCAATGGCTGCGCACACGCCGCTCGCGCCGGCGCCGACGACGAGGACATCGCACGAGCGGACCTCCGGGCTCACCGGTTGCTCCGGCCCGGCGGGGCGGTTGTCTGTCGAACTACGAGGGAGGGCTCCTTCAGCACCGCTGCGACCTCTTCTCCGGCGGCGATGCGCTCGAAGAGCTGAAAGGCAATGCTGCCGATCTCGCGCTTCGGCTGCGCCACGGTTGTCAGGGGGTAGACGATCTGCCGCCGCGCCAACTCCAGGTCGTCGTAGCCTACCACCGAGCACTGGTCCGGTACCGGCCGGCCCGCTTCCAGGCACGCGCGAATCGCTCCGATGGCTGCATAATCCGTCGGGGCGAAGATGGCCTGGACTTCCGGCGCCGCGTCGAGGAGTGCCCGGGTTGCACGGTAGCCGCCGTCGATGGAGAGGTCGGAGGTCACCAGGTACTTGTTGAGATCGATGCGTACGCCCGCTTCCAGGAGGGCGCGAACGTACCCTGCGTGGCGGTCGTGAATCTCGGCGTACCAGCTTCGGTCCGTGTGAAGGAAACCGATCCGTTCGTGCCCGAGATCCAGGAGGTGGCGAGCCGCCATGTAGCCGCCCGCTTCGTTGTCGACTCCAACATAGGGGAGATCGAGACCCTGGACGCGCGTCATGACCTGAATGAGCGGCAGCGAGCCGTCGGTGAACTGACTGAAGAGCTGGTAGGCGCGCGGGTCCGGGCTGCAGAGGATGCCGTCTACATTGCGATTGACCAGGCGCATGAGGGCGCGCGGCTCCTCATGCTCGTCGATCAGCGAGGCGTTGCCGAGGAGCAGGTCATACCCGTGACGGGAGCACTCCATCTCGATACCGCTGATGATCTCGTTGAAGAAGCTCACGCTCGCGTAGGGAAACACCGCGCCGAGGAGATACGTGCGATTCTGCACAAGTCCCCTGGCGAGAATGTTCGGGCGGTAGTTCATCTCCTTGGCGACGGTGAGAATGCGCTCCCGGGTCGACGCGGATACGCGCCCCGAATCGTTCAGGGCTGCGGACACCGACCGCGGAGAGACGCCGACCGCCAGGGCAATGTCCTTGATAGTTGCCGCTTTCGGTCTTCCTCCGTGTCCCTTTGCCACCTGCAGCTCCTCATGCCACGGATCCTATCGCGCCCCGGGGGGGCGCGTCGCGCCGATCCTACGTTGAATCATCAACATCGTATGGGCAGGTGCGAGAGTTGTCAAATACCGCTCTTCGTCTGGAGGGATCGTCCACGACCGGCGCCGGAGCGATCTCGAGGGGCTCCGGGGCGGGTAGGAAGCGGCGCCGTCAGCAGTGAAGCTGGAGCCAAAATGGAATAAACACGCTTGTTGGAGCTTTTTGCGGCGGGGCGCGCCGGGAAAGGTGGGAGAAATCCGTTGTTGACAGCTCGCAGGAGTCCCCCTACACTGTGATTCAACGTTGAATCAAAGGGGGATACCTATGAAGCGATTGGTTGTCGTACTTCTGATGACCTTTGCAGCCGTATCGCTGGTTTTTGCAACCGGCCAACAAGAGGGCGCCGAGCAGCCCATGGAGGAACAGGAGATCACCTTCTGGACCATGAGCCTGGCGCCGGCCTTCAACGACTACCTCAATGGTGTCATTGAAGAGTTCGAAGCGCAACACTCGAACGTCACCGTCGAGTGGGTGGATGTGCCCTGGGGCGACATGGAGACCAAGATCCTTACCGCCGCCGCGAGCGACACCATGCCGGACGTGGCAAATCTCAATCTGCCCTTCAGCCAGAAGCTGGCGCAGAACGGGCGCCTGGTTGACATGAGCGAGGCCGCTGCGGATGTTCGTGATCGCTACTTCACCGGTCCCTGGGAGGCGAGTAGCTATGGCGACACCATCTTCGGTCTGCCCTGGTACATCACCACCAACATGATCTACTACAACCGGGCGATCTTCGAGGAAGCGGGTCTCAATCCCGACGATCCCCCGGACAACTTCGACGAGCTTTACGAGTACGCCCGGGCTATCGAGGAGAACACCGGTGCCTACGGCTACATGACCTTCTTCAATGATCAGTTCATCATGGAAGAGCTCGAGCGAATGGGCATTCGCCTCTTCAATGCGGACTTCACTGAAGCGCAGTTCAATACGCGAGCCGTCCGAGACGCCGCAGAGTACTATCAGCGCATGCTGGATGAGGGGCTTATTCCGCGGCAGACGCTCACCTCCAAGAGCGGCACCGGCGAGGCTATCCAGCTCTACAGCGCGGGAGAGCTTGCCATGTTCTTCGGCGGTACCTCTCACGCCCGCATGATCAGGGAGAACTCTGAAGAGGTCTACGGCACCACCGGTGTTGCTCCCCAGATCGTCGGCGAGAACGGCAAGCGCAACATTGCGGTCATGAACGTCGTTGTTCCGGAGGACAGTGCCCACCGGGATGCAGCGGTAGAGTTCGCCACGTTCCTGACCAACAATGAGAACCAGGTGGAGTTCGCTCGCGAGGCCGGCGCGATTGTGCCGTCAACCGAGGCCT
>CAZZIE010000185.1:0-7370 GCA_964654185.1 uncultured Spirochaetaceae bacterium
CGGGACGTCGGTGGCCGCGGTGGCCGGCGCGGCGGGGGTCGGGACGCAGGGGGCCGCGGCGGGCGGCGCGGCGGGGGTCGGCACGCCGGGGGCCGGCACGCCCCTCTTCCTGCACCAGGTCGACACCGCTTCTGCGGAGCTCTTCCTGGGTACGCGAGCATCCCTTCGCGCCGGGAAGCACCGCCTCAACTGGGGCACGGCGCGAACCCTCACTCCCTCCGACTCCGTGCACCCCGACGGCGCGCTGCCCGCCGCCACGGAAGGATTCCTGGGCGTCTCGGGAAGCTTCACCGCAGGCCCGAGCGCCGTCCTGGAAGCGGGCGTCGCCGTCGACGACGCCCTGGCCGGCAGCGCCGGCGGCCGCGACCGCGCCTTCTGGCGCGACCTCCGCTATGCCGGCCGGGGCTCCTTCTTCCTCTTCAACTCGCTGGAGGCTACCCCCTCCATGGTCTTTCAGGACGATGCCACAGCGCGGCCCGGTCTGGGTCTGTCGGCCAACCTCGGCTCGGTTCTGCTCTTTGCCGAAGGGGCGGCGGAGCTCCTCAATCCGTACCGATACCCCCAGGACGGCGACGGCTCAGGCGCACTTCTGACCCCGGCGAGCTTCACGGCCGCAGAGCAATGGGAGCCGGCGTGGCTCGCCTCCGCGGGCGCGGAGTGGACCCGCGCATTCGGGCCGGTTCAGGTGACTCTGACGGGGGAGTACTTCTACAACGGCGTCGGCTACTCCAATGCGGAGCGGGAGCGGCTCTACGACTCCGTGGAGGCGGCACGGCAGGATCAGACCGTCTCGATCCCGCCGCCGGCCGGAGTTGCGGCGCTCCTGGGCAACGCGGCGGCGCCGTCTCCTGATCGGGTTGCGCACCCCCTGGAGTTCCCGCCGTTCCTCGGGCTGCACTACGCCCTGCCGCAGCTCACGATCGATGTTGCCGGTTATGTAAGCGCCACGACCCTGGGCATGGCAAACGTCGCGGACGGCAGCGCCCTGGTGACCCAGTTCATTACGATCACACCGACGAGCAGTTTCGACCTCACCCTTCTGGGAAGCGTGGCCCTGGGAGAGGAGTACGAGAGCGAGTTCGGCACCTTTCCGGGAACAAACACTCTGCCCGGACGCATCAGCGCCGGAATCGGCGCGGCAATCCACTTCTGAAGGAGCGCGCACATGGCAATCGTGTCGGTACAGGACGTTCACAAGGTCTACACACTGGGAAAGACCCGGGTGCCCGCACTGCGCGGCGTCTCCTTCGACGTTGCTCATGGGGAGTTCGTCTCGGTCGTGGGTCCCTCGGGCTGCGGCAAGACGACGCTCATGAACATCATCGGCTGCCTGGACGCCCCCACGGAGGGACGCGTTCTCCTGGACGAGCGCGACATTGCCCGCTTCAGCGACAACCAGGGGGCGGACGTTCGCCTCTCGAAGATGGGCTTCATCTTTCAGGCGTTCAACCTGGTCCCGGTCTTGAACGTGCTGGAGAACATTGAGCTGCCAATGATCATGGCGGGCAGGGGCAGGGAGGAGCGCCGGGCGCGCGCCCTCGACCTGGTGGAGGCGGTCGGCCTGGAGGAGTACGCAACGCACCGTCCGGATGAGCTCTCCGGCGGCCAGCGCCAGCGTGTAGCGATTGCCCGCGCGCTGGTCAACGAGCCGGAGATCGTCATTGCCGACGAGCCCACGGCTAATCTGGACAGCGAGACAAGTCGCATGCTCCTCGAGCAGATGCAGGAGCTCAACCGCACCCGGCACGTCACCTTCATGTTCGCGACGCACGACCCGGAGATCATGAGCTACGCCCGGCGAATCATCCACCTGCGGGACGGCGTCGTCACCAAGGACGAGGCAATCAACAGCGGCGACGCGGGCGCAGCCGGCACCGCAGGCGCAGTCGACGCCGCGGGGCAGGCGGCCGGCGGTACGAGCGAGGCGGCAGGGAAGGCTGCCGGCGCGGACCCGGGCGCGTCCGGCGTCGGCGGCGCCGCCGCACGACAGAGCGGCTCCGATCCGGAGAGCACGGCATGACCTTTCTCAAGCTCACCCTCCTGTCCCTGAGTATGCACGCCCGCCGGACGGTGGTGATCATCTTCGCCATTGCGGTGTCCGTGGCGGTCATGCTCGCGATCGACGCCATGCTGGCGGGCATGCGCACCTCCTTCTTCGAGGACATCCTCCAGGATTCCGGGCATGTGCAGCTCCACGCCGAAGGCTGGGCGGACCGTCTGGAGCCGCTGTCGCTGCGATACACCATCGGGAACCCCGAGGATCTTCTTGCGGGGATCCGCGAGGATCCGAGGGTTACCGCGGCGGACAAGATTATTCGCTTCGGCGGTTTGACCATTGCGGAGGACGAACGGATGCCGCAGATCGGCGTCGGTATTCCTCCCGACACCAGCTTCTTCTCGAGCGCCCGGGAGGGTCTTCAGACGGGGCATCTGCCGGAGGCGGACGATGAGATAGCCGTTTCGACGAAGGTCGCGGATATTCTGGAACGCGATCAGGGCGACCCCCTGGTAGCGCTGGTCCAGGACAGTCAGGGCTCCCCCTACTACGTGGAGTACACAATCTCCGGGCTCTTCAAGACTAACTCGGAGCAGTTCGATACCTCGACCTTTCTCATTACCCACACCGCTGCGGAGGAGTTGCTCTACCTCGGTGATGCATCCATTGAGATACGGATCACCCTGGAGAATCCGGACATGGCGGAAGCCTTCACGGCGGACCATCGCAGCCTTTTCGAGGATGCCGAGGTTTCCGCCCGGACCTGGCGAGAGATCCACGGCAGCTTCATCGTCGTCTTTGAGCTCTTCGACGTCTTCGTCTTCTTCATCAATCTGATCGTTGCGATCGTCTCGGCGACGGTGATCACCAATGCGGTACTGATGAACGTGTTCCGCCGCATTGAGGAGTTCGGGACGCTCCGGGCGATCGGTCTGAAGCGGCGCCAGCAGACCGGTCTCATTCTGCTGGAAGGAGCCGTGCAGGGCGTCATCGGTGCGATCGTGGGCGTGGCGATCGGTGCACCCATCGCCCTCTACTTCCAGAGCAACGGAATCGAGCTTGGCGCCATTACGGAGGCCTTCAACCTGGGTAGCACGATCTACTTCGATCTCCGCGCCGGAGGTGTGGTCCGAAGCCTGAGCTTCGGCATTCTGATCGCCCTGGCGAGCTCGGGGTACGCAGCCTGGGTCAGCGGCCGCATGCGGCCAATCGACATGTTCGCGGGAAAGCGATAGGGAGCGAGCCATGGAACTGATACGAATCGGCTGGCGAAACGTCTTTCGCAACCGCCGGCGGAGCATTCTGAACATCGTCGCCCTCACCCTCGGCATTGCCATCATGATCATCGGCTTCGGCTGGGTCGGTGGCTACAACACCTACATCTTCGGCGCCCTCATCGACTTCCAGACCGGCCACGCCCAGGTCCTCAACCGGAAGTACTTCGACGAAGCCGCGAGGTTTCCCCTGGACATCACCGTGCCGCAGTACACGGAACTGCAGGAGCGCCTGGTGGCACATCCCGACATTCTCGAAGCAGCGGGGCGCGTCAACTTCAGCGTCGAGGTGAGCAATCAGCGCGCCACAATTCGGCTCGCCGGGAAGGCGATCGAGCCCGCCCGGGAGGCGCGGGTGACCGTCATCGACGAGTACATTGCCGAAGGCTCCTACCTCACAGAGGGGCGCGGGGTGCTGATCGGCCGCCCCATTGCGGAGCGCCTGGATCTGGCCGCCGGGGACGTGGTCTTCCTCACGGCAACCGACAAGTTCGGCGCCCAGAACTTCGTGGATGCCCGGATCGTGGGCATCTTCGACTTCGGATATCCTGAGATCGATGAGAACGTCCTGTTCATGGATATGCGGAGTGCCGCGGAGTTCCTCCGTCTCGACGACGAGGTAACGCGCCTCGCGGTGCGCGGCACGAACGGCACGGATGCCTCCGGGCTGGTCGGTGAGATCGAGGAGATCGTTTCCGAAGGCGAAGAGACGGCCGACCTTGCCGTCGAGGAGTGGCAGCGCTTCGTCCGCGCCGCGGTGGTTGCCGTGAAGTCGGATACCTTCTTCTTCTGGGTCATGCTGGTGATTCTCTTCATCCTGATTATCGTGGGAATCGTGAACTCCATGTCCATGTCCATCCTCGAGCGAACCGATGAGCTGGGAACCCTGCGCGCCGTGGGTATGCGACGCAGCGCCCTGATCAGAATGGTCATGGCCGAAGGCCTGTGCATTGCAGCTATCGCCACCGTTGCCGCCCTGGTGGTGAGCACACCCGTCGCGGTGTACCTCAGCACGGCGGGCCTGGACGTCTCCGGGGCACTCCCGGAGGAGGTGCCGGTGCCCTTCGGCGAGGCCTTCTACGCCGACTTCGCCCTCTGGCACTATGTTGTGTCGATCGGCGTTGCCGCGGCAACGGCCATTGTGGGTTCGATCATTCCCGCCTGGCGGGCGGCGCGGATGAACATTGTCACGGCCATGTATGGGGAGCGCGCCTGATGTCGGAGACGCGTCAGCACATACTCAGTGTCGCATTGCGCCTCTTCATCCAGAACGGCTACCGCGACGTCACCTTCCAGCGCCTGATCGAGGAGGCAGGCGTCTCCAAGGGGTCCTTCTATCACTACTGGCCGGGGAAACTGGAGCTCTTCCGGGAGGTCGTAGAGTACTTCTTCCTCAACTACTTCAGGAGCTTCCAGTACTCCCGCGACGACGCTACCATGCGGGAAGTCCTCGACGGCATGGCCACGGATTTCCAGAGCATGGTGGATGAGCTCTTCCAGGCCGTCGGTAAGGACGAAAGCCCCTTCGGCTATTACCTCCTGGTGCTCGAGGCGCTGCGCCTCTTCCCGGACATGCAATCGAGCATGTCCGCGGAGTATCGGCGCTTCACTGAGGAGCTCACGACGGTGGCGCGGCACGCCCAGGAAGCCGGGGAGATCACCGACCGCATCTCCGCCAGGGCCATTGCCGATCTGATCATTCCCGAAACCGAGGGCACCGCTCTCATCCTCTTCATCTGGCAGGAGGAGGACTTTGCCGGCGCCATGCAAAGGCGGCTGCGCGACCTCTACCGGCTTCTGGCAATAGACGGTTCATGACGTCGGGTCACTTTTCTTATGGCCCCTACTGCACTACGTTGTAGGTGTATGGATGTGCGCATTCTTGCCTACGTAACCCCGAAATCCGCACAGGCGCTCTCGTTGGCGGAGTCCGAGGGCAAGTTGCGCCGCGTCGGGTCACTCCCGGAGCTTGCCCGAGCAGTCGTAGAGGAGTACGCAGCCTGCGTGATCATTGAGGTCCCACCGGATGGAGAGCGGGAGCTCGCCTTTGCGAAGTCTCTGGCCCGCACCTTCGATCTGCTCGAGGGTGCAGTGGTGACCGACCGTGACGATCCGGAGCTTCGGGACCTCCAGCTGCAGCTTTATTCGCCGGAGGAGTTGCAGAGAGACGACTTCCAGGAGAGGCTGCTGTCGAAGGTCAGGGAGAACCGGCGGCAGTTCCACCGCTTCGATTGGCCCCTTCAGGGCACCTTGAATGTGGACAGCTCCGCGACGGAGTATCAGATCCGATCGATCGGTGCGGGTGGCGCCCACCTGGAATCCGCGAGCCCCGGACCGCCGCCAAACACGATCGGCACCATCACCATTCGATTCCGGAATTTCGCCCTCACCACGGAGTGCAGAGTACTGGACAGCCGCATGCCTTCGAGCAAGTTGCCGCCGGGCTTCGCGGTGCGATTCGAGGAGCTCTCGGCGAGGGCGCAGGAGACAATAGATTCGATCGTGCGGGATTCCCTGATGGAGGCCCTCCTCAACCCCGACGAGGAGCCGGAGGTGCCGAGCCTGGACGCCGAGGCGGAGGCCTTCGAAGACCCCGCTCTTTCCATGCTCACCATGTAGCTCACCGGTTCAACGCGACAGCTGCTTCCCGGACCGCGGAGCCGCGGAGCCCCCCGGGCCGCAGGGCCGGTTCATACACGCCTAACCGGCGCGCACACTCTTCAGCGCTTCCAGAGCTTCTCGAATCAGACCGGGTATTTCCGAGAAATTGCGCTCAATGAGGTGCTCCTTCGGCGTCAGCCAGCTCCCGCCGCAGGCGTGTACGTTCGGGAGGGCGAGGTACTTTGCGACGTTGTCACCGTTCACACCCCCGGTCGGAACGAAGGCAACGTCGGGGTAGGGACCGCCGAGCGCCTTGAGCATCGGCACTCCACCGGAAACCTCTGCGGGATAGAACTTCAGCACATCGACACCCCGCTCGACGGCCATCTCCACCCCGGTCGGACTGTTCACACCGGGAATCACGGTGATCCCTCGGCGCACGCAGTAGTCCACCACAGTGTGGTTGAACCCCGGGGTAACAACAAATTTCGCACCAGCATCGATCGCCTGATCCACCTGCGCGGTTGAACGCACCGTACCGGCACCCACGAGCAGATCGGAGGTGTGCCTGGTGATCCGCCGCAGTGCAGTCTCCGCTGCATCGGTCCGAAAGGTGATCTCGATTATCGGCAGGCCACCGGAGACCAGCGCCTCCGAGAGATCCACCGCAACGTCCGCATCCGGGATCGTGACAACCGGCACAATGCCGAGCTTGCCGATGGTGTAGAGAATCTCGTTCATCGCGACGCCATCTTAGCGCGGATCCGCCGACGCGACTACAGCAACCTGTTTAGCGGGCGGCGCGTCCCTTAGTGGCCGGGCGCAGCGTCCCCTTGTGGCCAGATCGCACCCTTCGTAACCGGAACGCTCCCCTTGTGACCCGGGCGTTTCGGGTCTATAATTCCCGCGCGGGTATCACCTGAATCAGCTCTCAGAAACGCAGCCTCGCAGCGGCTTCTGCGCCGCCTTCCGGGGCCGGGAGGAATCGATAATCATGACGACGACGCGAATTGCCGGAATCGGCCGATACGCACCTGGTGAGCCGATCGACAACGACGAGCTCGTCGAGCTCACCGGCATTGAGCTCAACAAGGAGCGCCTGGAAGACAAGCTCGGGATCAGACGGCGCCACATTGCGCACCTTCGCGGCATCGATGAAACGAGTGCCGACTTCGCCGAGCGCGCCGCCCGGGAGGCGATCGATGACGCCGGGATCTCCCCGGAAGAGGTGGGGATCTTCGTCGTCGGCTCCGACACGCCCGAGTACATATCGCCCTCGACGGCGGTGCTCATCCAGGGCCGCATCCAGGGCGGCCCAGTAATAGCGATAATCCACGGCGTCGACTTCGCCGTCACCGCCGAAAAAGTCCATCAACCAGCTCGGCATCCAGCCGTCGTCGCAGATACAGGCCATATGATCGCCCAACAAATCCGGTTGGCCATATTCATCGGTGTTAAACCGATATAAAACTTTATCGCTGGCATTGGTCAGGACATTG
>CAZZIE010000186.1:0-4580 GCA_964654185.1 uncultured Spirochaetaceae bacterium
TCCCGCTCGTGGGTGTAGTAGAGGCTCGGGATCTCGATCTCTTCGCGCTGGATGTACTGCCAGACATCCAGCTCGGTCCAGTTGCTGATCGGGAAGGCGCGGAAGTGCTCGCCCGGGCGCTTCTGGCCGTTGTAGATGTTCCAGAGCTCCGGGCGCTGGTTCTTGGGGTCCCACTGGCCGAAGCGGTCGCGGAAGCTGAAGAAGCGCTCCTTGGCCCGGGCCTTCTCCTCATCCCGCCGGGCGCCGCCCATGGCGCAGTCGAACTTGAACTCGTTGATGGCATCCAGGAGCGTCACCGTCTGGAGGCCGTTGCGACTGGGATTCGGTCCCTCCGGCTCCTTCACGCGCCCCTGATCAATGGAGTCCTGGACGTAGCGAACGATCAGGTTGGCCCCGATCTGCTCCATCCACCAGTCCCGGTACTCAATGGTCTCGTCGAAGTTGTGGCCGGTGTCCACGTGCATGAGGGGGAAGGGGATCTTCCCCGGCCAGAACGCCTTCTTGGCCAGGTAGGACATGGTAATGGAGTCCTTCCCGCCGGAGAAGAGCATGACCGGCCGCTCGAACTGGGCGGCGACCTCGCGAATGACGTAGATGGCCTCGGATTCGAGGATGTCTAAGGTGTTGCGGCTGTACATGAAGCAGGAACCTAGTTTTGCGTGTGATCATACATATGGTAGTATGTATGTATGAAGACGATTACGATTCACGTTCCGGAAGAGCAGTATCAAGCATTCAAGGAGTACGCCGTGGAACACGACAAGAGCGCGGCGGAGCTTATTCGCGCGGCAATGGATGAATACTACAAGAGGCATATGGAACAGGGTCACAGTGTGCTGGATATCGAGCCCTTGAGGCTCGGAAAGAGCCGACGCGACCTCTCACCTGATGATGATCTCCTGGAGGAAATGCTCCATGATCGGTCTTGATACGTCGTTCCTGGTGGCAGCTCAGGATGAAGATCATCCACACCACCAGACGGCGCGATTAGCGATTGCGCGCCACGTCCAGGAGGGCTTCGTCCTGGCCCCTCAGGTGATCTCTGAGTTCGTACACGTGATCACCGACGGCAGAAGATTCCCGGACGCCATCTCTGTACCACAGGCGCTGGAGACAGCGAAGGCCTGGTGGACTTCAGGCGATGTACGCTTCGTCTGGCCGGACCGCGACGCGCTGGAACTCTTCACCAAATGGATGCAGGAACTCGCCCTCGGCCGCAAGCAGATTCTCGACACGCTTCTGGCGGCTACGTACAAAACCGCAGGGGTTGCACTTGTCGCGACCATTGACTTCCGCGACTTCGGGCGCTATCCCGGAATGCATCCGTTGACCCTGGGATAGCCGCCGGCGGAACTGCTACGCCCCCGCCGCGCTGCTCCCGGCCTTGCCGATTTCCGCCTTCAGCGCCTCGACCTTGTTGGTCTGCTCCCAGCTGAACTGGTCGCGGCCGAAGTGGCCGTAGCTGGCGGTCTCCTGGTAGATGGGCTTCTTCAGGTCCAGGAACTCGATGATGCCTTTCGGCGTGAGGTCGTAGGTCTTCTCGATGGCCTTCTCGATCTCCGGTTCCGGGGCGGCGCCGGTGCCGAAGGTGTCCACCATGACGGAAACGGGGAAGGGGACGCCGATGGCGTAGGCGAGCTGGACCTCGGCGCGGTCGGCCAGGCCCGCGGCGACGACGTTCTTCGCGACGTGCCGCGCCATGTACGCTGCGGAGCGGTCGACCTTCGAGGGGTCCTTCCCGCTGAAGGCGCCGCCCCCGTGGCGCCCCATGCCGCCGTAGGTGTCCACAATGATCTTGCGGCCGGTGAGGCCGGTATCCCCGTGGGGCCCGCCGATGACGAAGCGCCCGGTCGGGTTGATGAAGTACTCGGTCTTCCCGTCAATGAGGCCGGTGGGCTCGAGGACGGGCTTGATGATCTTGTCGATGATGGTGCTCTTGATCTGGTCGTAGGTGACCGAATCGTGGTGCTGGTGGCTGATGACCACGCTCTCAATGTGCACGGGCTTGTTGCCCTCGTACCTGACGGTGACCTGACTCTTTGAGTCCGGGCGCAGCCAGGTGACCTTGCCCTTCTTCCGCACCTCCGCGGCGTGGAGGAGCAGCTTGTGGGCGTACATGATCGGCGCGGGCATGAGCTCCGGCGTCTCGGTGCAGGCAAAGCCGAACATCATGCCCTGGTCGCCGGCGCCCTGCTGCCCCGGGTAGAGGCCCGAGCCGGACACGCCGACGTTGATGTCCGGGCTCTGGGAGTGAATGGCGTTGAGGACGCTCATGCTCTCGTAATCCAGGCCGTACTCCGCCTGGTCGTAGCCGATCGACTTGGCCACGCCCCGGGCGATCTCCTGAATGTCCACGTAGGTCTCCGTGGTGATCTCGCCCCCCACCAGAACCATGCCGGTGGTGGTGAAGGTCTCACAGGCAACGTGGGAGTCGGGATCGTCCGCCAGACAGGCGTCCAGCACCGCATCCGACACCTGGTCGGCAAGCTTATCGGGATGGCCTTCGCTCACACTCTCGGAAGTAAACAGAAACGTGCGGTCACTCACTGCAAATGTCCTTTCATCTGGTCTTTCACGTAGGGCAGGTCGTCCACGCTGAACTGCGCCCCTACACGCTGAATGATCTCTTCCGCCAGGTGTCCCCCGGCGCGCGCCGCCTCGACGGGGCTGCGCCCCATGGCGTAGGCGGCCAGGAAGCCCGCGGCGTACATGTCTCCGGCGCCGGTTGAATCGGTCGCAAGTATCGGCCGGGAGGCGGCGAGCTCCTGCTTTCCAGCATTAATGACGATGGATCCGTCCTTCCCGACCTTCATGGCCGCAACGCTCACGTGCTCGCCTAACTGCTCCGCGCACGCCTCCGCGCTCTCGCAGCCGTAGAGGATCTCAGCCTCGCGCTTGTTGGCAAAGACAATGTCAACATCGTCCCTCAAGAGCGCCAGGAAGTCCTCCCGGTAGCGGTTCACGGCAAAAGGGTCGGCAACGTCGAATACGACGGCGATCTCTTCCTCTCTGGCAATGGCAATGGCGCGTTTGATGGCGCGCTTCTGCAGGTCCGTGTCCCACATGTAGCCGGTGAAGTAGAGGAAGCGCGCCTGCCGCAGGAGCGCCTCGTCCAGGGCTTCCGGGGAGAACTCCTGGCAGCGCCCGAGGTGGGTGTTCATGCTGCGCTCGCCGTCGGGGGTCACCAGGATGACGCTGGAGCCGGTCATACCGGCGCCCCGGGTCAGCCGGGAGGAGACCCCGCTTCCGAGGACCTGCTCCTCGTAGGTGCGACCGAAGTCATCATCCCCGATCATGCCGGAGATGACCGCCGGCACGCCGAGCCCCGCCAGGGCGACCATGGTGTTCGGCGCCGACCCGCCGGGCCGGAACGCCCGGGGCAGCCCGTCGAAGTGCGCCAGGATCTCCTGCTGCCGCTCCTCGGTCACCAGCTGCATGATCCCCTTGTCGATGCCGAGGGCCTCCAGGTCCGCGTCCTGCGCCTGAATGACCACGTCAATGAGGGGATTTCCTATGCCGAAAACGGTTGGTTTCATTCGTTATTGCTCAGTTCGGGGCGCCGTAGGGCCCGGCCCTTTGGCATCGACCTTTGGCATCGACCCTTAGTACCGATACGAGTCAGTCTTGAAGGGTCCTTCCAGGGGCACGCCCAGGTAGTCGGCCTGGTCCTGGGTGAGCTGGGTGAGCCGGACGCCGAGCTTTTCCAGGTGGAGCCGGGCGACCTCCTCATCGAGGTGGCGGGGCAGGACGTAGACGCGCTTCTCGTAGGCGTCGCGGTTCTGCCAGAGCTCCATCTGCGCCATGACCTGGTTGGTGAAGCTGTTGGACATGACGAAGCTCGGGTGGCCGGTGGCGTTGCCCAGGTTCACCAGGCGGCCTTCCGACAACATGATGATGGCGTGGCCGTCGGCAAAGCGGTACAGGTCGACCTGAGGCTTGATATTGATGTGTTCCGTCGCGGCCTGGAGCTCGGCGACCTGGATCTCGTTGTCGAAGTGGCCAATGTTGCAGACGATGGCCTGATCCTTCATCTGCTTCATGTGATCCAGGGTGATGACATCCCGGTTGCCCGTGGCGGTGACGTAGATATCCGCCTCACCGAGGGTATCTTCCAGGGGGCGGACCTCGTAGCCTTCCATGGCGGCCTGGAGCGCGTTGATCGGATCGATCTCGGTAATGATGACCCGGGCGCCGAAGGCGCGGAGACTCTGGGCGGAGCCCTTGCCGACATCCCCGTAACCGCAGACCACGGCCATCTTCCCGGCAACCATGACGTCGGTGCCGCGCTTGATGCCGTCGACCAGGCTCTCCCGGACGCCGTAGAGATTGTCGAATTTGCTCTTGGTGACCGAGTCGTTCACGTTGATCGCCGGCACCAGGAGGCTTCCCTCCCGGGCCATCCGGAGGAGCCGGTGCACGCCGGTGGTGGTCTCCTCGGAGACGCCGCGCCACTCCTGCACCACTCGATGCCAGTGATTCGGGTCTTCCTTGTAGATGCGATTGAGGGTCTTCAGCAGCGCCTTCTCATCCGCACTGTCGCCGGTGCGCTTCAGGATCTCCGGATCCTCCTCCGCCTGGTA
>CAZZIE010000186.1:4680-7322 GCA_964654185.1 uncultured Spirochaetaceae bacterium
CGGCGGGGAAGGTGAGGGCCTGGTAGAGCAGCTCCCAGTACTCCTCCACCGTCTCGCCCTTCCAGGCAAAGACGGGAACGCCCTTCGGATCCTCCGGCGTGCCGCCGTTCTTCGCGGGCCCGACGACCACCGCCGACGCGGCATGATCCTGGGTGGAGAAGATGTTGCAGCTCGACCAGCGCACCTCCGCGCCGAGCTCCACCAGGGTCTCGATCAGGACCGCCGTCTGGACGGTCATGTGAAGACTCCCGGCAATGCGCACACCCTTCAGGGGCTTCTCGGCGCCGTACTTCTCCCGGCTCGCCATGAGCCCGGGCATCTCTTTCTCTGCAATATCGAGCTCTTTCCGCCCGTACTCGGCAAGAGCAATGTCACGAACCTGATAATCAATGGGCATGGGGTGTCCTTATTCTTTTGTGTCAGCCTTCCAGCAGCTGCTGGAGGTGAATGGCGCCGTCGGCGCTCTCTTCCGGGGCCGCGGCGGGCCCGTCAGCGTCCGCGCCACCTGCCGGCCCTCCCGAGGCGGCCGTGCCGCCCGCAAGGGCTCCCGCGCACTCCTCACCGAAGACGGTGAATGTGGCGCTTACCGCCCCTGCATTTTCCTCGGTCACGGCCCGATAGTCCAGACCGTACTTCTCGCAGAAGTGCTCCAGAATGAATGCCAGGTCGCTCTCGCCGACCAGGGTGAGGGTCTCGTAGCCGTCCCGGGAAGCCTGGCGAACCAGGGTTTCGATAGCATCTCGATAGTAGACGACATTCTTGATGGTGCGCTTGAAGTAGCGGTAGCTGCGCCGGGCAATGGCATCCATTCCGTCGGGCGAGACCGCGTACCGCAGGTTGCGGTTGTTGACCCGCTTGATGGTTACCAGGCCCTTCTGGCTGAGGCGCTTGAGAATGGCGTTCGTCATCCCCAGGGATACCCCGACGATCTCCGCGATGTCCCGCTGCTTCACGTCCTTCCGGGCGTGAACCGCCTTCAGGACCTCGAGCTCCAGATCGGCACGGGTGATTTCAGAGGAGGCGATGCTTTGTGACTCGTATGTGCTCATGACCTGGCGTTTCCGGCCGCTACACCTCGTGCAGTTGCGTACCGGCGAAATCAAAACCAAAGCTCACCTCACGCATGTCGGCGAACTCCTGCCGGATGGCGTCCTGCTGCCCGTCCGGGCAGACAACCATGACAAAGGCGCCGATCTTGCCGCCGGGCAGCTGGCAGAAGGCGCCGTGTTTTCGGACGCGGGAGACCACATCCTTCACGTAGTCGTCCTCGAACTGCCCGGGAAGCTGCTGCTTGAGCTCCTGCTGTCTGTGGATGAGCCGGCCGATCTCGGGCAGGTTCCCGTCCCGAAACGCCTGCTCGATCTCGTAGGCGGTCGCCTTCATGTCGTCGAGAACGGGCCGCGCCTCGCGGATCCCGGCGTTCAGAAGATCGAGCGACGGCTTGCTCTTCCGATGCACCCCGCCGTAGAGAAAGAGCAGCATCTCGTGGAACTGCTCCCGGAATCCGTTGTCCAGGGTAATGGCGCGATGTGTCACGCCGGTCTGGTTGTATTCGATGAGCCGCAGGCCCCCGAGGGCGCAGATCGAAGGATCGTGATACCCGGACGCGCCCTGGAGAATGTCCACTTCAATGTGGGCGGCCTCGTCGAGAAGCTGCTCCCGGGTAACCGTCTCACCCAGATGGGCGTGCATGGCGTGGAGGAGCCCGACGGCCACTGCCCCGGAAGAGCCCAACCCGCTCTCGCTATTGAGATCGGTCATGATGTAGATGTCCAGCGCCTCGCTGTCCAGTCCGAGGAGGCGCATGGCCTCCCGTGCCAGGGGGTGGCGCACATCCTCGATTGCGCTCACCTTCTCGTGGACATCCATGTACTTCAGGTTGATGTATCCGTCGACGTTGGGCTTCAAGCCGACGTACAGGTACTTGTCGATGGTTGCGCTCACCGTCACGCCGCCGTGCTCATGGGCGTACGCCTTCAGGTCGGTCAGCCCGCCGGCAAAGGGAACACGGAATGGTGTCTTTGTCATGATCACGGTGTGCGCTTCCCTTCAGTCCCGACCGGCTCGCCGTCGGCGGCCCGGTCACCTGCAGCCGTGCCGCCGGCCGCCGCCTCGGTTCCCGCAGTCAACTCAGGCGCCAGCGTCTCCACTACGCGCCGCAAATGAACCTCCGGCGTCGGCTTCGTGCCGCCCAGATGAACCCATTCCGGCGCCTCGGCGTAGCCCAGCTCCAGGCCGCCTTCGAGCAACCGCTGCAGCGCCTGAAGCGCCCGGTACTCGCCGTCCCCGCTCGCCGCATCCGGGCCTGTCAACTCGCCGACGACGGCGGGTGTCAGCTTCCAGCAGCCCACTTCGACATATGGGCTCGATCCTTCCCAGCTCCTGGCTACGGTCCGAGCTTCAGGGTCGATGTCGACGCGGTGCCCATAGGGCTCCCCGTCATCGTGTCGGGCAATTGTCACGGCGTTGTCGAAGGGTCCCGCAGCGATATCCCGAAACACCTGCGGGGGCACGTATGCATCCGCCAGCCAGACGACGACCGTCTCGGCCGGTGCCTGCGCGGCATCAAAGCCGACCGACACGGCGTGCCCGGTTCCGAGGGCCCGGCTCTGCTCGGCGTAGGTGATCGGCACGTCCCCGTA
>CAZZIE010000187.1:0-7319 GCA_964654185.1 uncultured Spirochaetaceae bacterium
GAAGCTGCGGCGGACCCCGGCGCCGGCAGGAGTGTGGAGGCCCGGGAGCCCCTGCGAGAGCCGCCGCCCGAAGAGCGCGAGCCTGAGAGCCCGAGGCCGCCCCGGGCTGAGCGACAACCGAGGGCAACCACGCCCCGGCAGAGCGAGTTCCAGAGCCCGAGGACCCCACAGGCGGCGCGGCGTGAGCCCGAGCCGCTGCAGCCCGAGCCCCGGCAGCCGGAGGCGACGCAGGCGATCCCCCCGGCTATCTCCCTCTCCGCGCCCGCCCGCGGAAGTTTCTACGGTGAGACGCTGCTCATCGAAGGGCAGGTGCAGGCTTCCCGAGGTGTGGAAATCGGCCGGGACCAGCGCGCTCTGGAGGAACTTGTTGTCTATTTCGATGGTCGTCGGGAGGAGGCGGACGCGGTCTACTGGGACGTGACAAGCGGCTCTTTTCGGGCCCTGCTTCAGACTGCGGAGCTTACCGGTTCGCAGACGGTAGTGGTGGAGGCGCGTAACGACGCAGGAGAGCGCACCTCGGTGCGAGTGCCAGTCTACGACGGCAACACGCCGCCTTCGATTAGCCTCACGTCTCCTGACACGGAGTACGGGTACGGCGCATTCCTCGAGATAGCGGGCCGGGCGACGGATGCGACGGAGGAACTGGGCCAGCCGCGAGGCGTGGAGCGTATTCGATATGAGATCCAGCCTGCGGACTTTGCGATCGTTCAGGATCCTGTTGAAGGTGAAATCCGCCCCCGCGGGGATGGGAGTTTCGAAGCGGTGATTCCGACGGAGCAGTTCAAGGGTACCCAGCTCGTGGTGCTCACTGCTCGAGGAGTCAACGGAGCGGAAGGGGAGATCAGCTTCGAGCTATCCAAGGCGAACACCGCGATTCCTCGCATCACCGCCACAGGAGGCAACCGCGCGGTCACTCTCGACTGGTCGCCCCTTCCGGGGGCCCGGGAGTATCGGGTCTATTATCGCTCCGCCACCACCCCGCGCCCGGGTGCGGATACCGACGAAGAGCCCCGGCTCTGGGAGGAATCAGGAATAACCGAGATCGAAGTCGCTACGCCCCCGTATACGGTGCGCGGTTTGGACAATCGCGTGCGCTATGAGTTTCAGGTAGTTACCGGAAGGAGAGGAAGGGAAGCGTGGTCGGAAGTTGTCGAAAACGTCCCGCTCACCGGACGGGAGCTGAGCGTTTCCGCGACAAACGACTTCGACGCTATTGCCCTGCGCTGGAGGCCCCTCCCTTCAATCTCCAGATACGCGGTCTGGCGGAAGGCGGACAACGAGGCGGAGTACCTCTCGGTGGCCACCGTCGAAGGCAGTGAGTACCGAGACGAGACGGTCAGGTACGGGATTCGTTACGCCTACCGCATCGCCCCGGACATCGCCGGGGCGGTGATGAGTCCGGCGGTCTACGGCCTCGCCGCTTCGGTGCCCCAGGAGGCGATAACCAGTTCCGCCCTTGCTGAGAGGCCCGGACCGAGCGCACTCGCCGTCGCTGGCGAATATGTGGTCGTCTCGGACAGTGAGGGTTTTGCGCTTCTCGATATCTGGAACCTCCCAGCGGTCACCCGTCGGGGGGAGCTGAGTCGGGTCGCTCAGATGCGGGCAATGGACAGCTGGGACCGCTATGTCCTGGGCGCTGAAACAACCGGAAGGGTCCGGGTGATCGACACCGGGGACTCCAACAATCCCCGGGTCGTTTACTCAAGCGGTGACCTCGACGCCCAGGATATCGCCGTGGTTCCAACCAGCTCCCGGGTGCTCGTTTTTCTTGCCCGCAACCGCCGGGGGCTGGAGGTAAGCGCCTTGGAGGAGAGTCCGGTTTCCTTGCGAGAGCTCGGCGCTGATAGAAGAAGGGAGAGTCTGCTCCTCTCCACCCTGGCCGCTCCGGAGGAGCCTGACCTTATTCACCTCGCCTCCGCAAGTCCGGACGCCATCAATCTCTACTCGGTTCGCCCCGATGGCGTCCCCCGCCTTCAGGGGAGTCTCTCCCAACGAGAGGTAACGGATCTTCATCTCATCGCCGACGCTTCCGGGGCGCCCCTGCTTCTCGCGACCACCGGCAGCGAGTTCCTGGTTGTCGACCCCCTGCCCCGACCCCGGGTGAGAAGTCGGGTACCCATCGTTGATGCTTCCGCTGTTCGCGGAGTGGCCTATCACGACGGCTCGCTCTTCGGCTACGTCGGAAGCTCCTCCAACGGCGTCACGGTCTTCGATCTCTCCGACCCGGAGGAGCCGATTCAGTTTGCGGTAGCCGGAGAGCGCCGGGCCGTTGCGGCTCTGGCCCTCCACTATGAGATGACCGGGGAGGTCACCGTCGTCGCCGCGACGGACCAAGGGACCGCCTTCTACGAGGCCCACACCGTTGGACGAAGCCGGACCGTGGCCACCGTGGTCACTCCCGGCAGGGCCCGGCAGGTTCGTCTGGCGGACTCCCGCAGGGGACCAATGGTTCTGGTAGCGGACACCTCCGGCGTTGCCGCCATGGGGGCCCGAAACGCGGTACGACTCCGGGAGAGCGCCGCGGAGCCTGAGCGCTACATTTCAGTCGGGAGCGACGTCACCGGCGTTGATGCCATCGTCGACGGACGACGAACGCTGCTCTTTGTCGCCGACCGTGAAGAGGGGCTCTTTCTCTACGACCTCGACCGCCCCAGACAACCCCTGGCGCACCTCTCAGCGGATCTCATGCCCCTGGACGTATTGGCCGAGCGGCGAGCCGACGGGACCCTGCTCGCCTACGTTCTCGACGAGCGATGGGGCCTCGTTATCGTAGACGTCACCGACCCGGAGACGCCTATTCAGCGGAGTGCCACGCGAGTGGTAGATCCCCGGGGCTTCTGCAGAGTCAGGGACCGCCTCTATCTCGCCGATGCCGGGTCCGGCGTCGTTATCGTGGACGTGAGCAACACCACCCTCCCCGAGACAGTTCGGACTGTCGATCTTCCGGGAGTTCGAGACATCCATCTGCATCAGAAGCGTGACGGAAGCGTGATCGGCCTTGCCGTGACAAGCAACGGACTCGTGGTCCTCACCTCCGAAGGGGCGCATCCGGAGGAGCTCGCTCTTCGTGGCACCTACCAGACCCAGTTCGCTGAACGGGTCTACGTGGATGAGGAGTATGCCCTGGTGAATGAAGGGGTTCTCGGTCTCAATGTTCTGGATCTTTCCAACCCGGACCGTCCTCGCCGGGTGAGCGGTTCCGACCTCACCTACGCCAGCGGCGCTACCCGGTTCGACTCCTACGCCTTCGCCGTGGACGGCTCGGACCTTCAGATTCTCGAGATTCTCGTTCCGCCCTGGTTGGAGGGATCTACATCTCGGCGATAAACGACGCCGCCAGCTGTCCGAAATCCGACTCGGGATCTATCTCCCTCGCCTGCTCAAAATAGTCTCGCGCCTCGTCTAGGTCGCCTTCACCCTCGTACGCCAGTCCCTCCAGCAGGTACGCCGTCTGCAGATCAGCCCCTTTCGGATCGCCTGCTTGGAGGTAGCCGTCCAGGAGCTCCTTTGCTCCAGCATAGTCGAAGCTCTCCACCATAATCTGCGCCAGGGTGAGCAGGTGGTCGTCGTAGAACGCCGTCTCGGGATCCGGCGCGGGAGTCTCGAGATAGCCGAGGGCCTCCGCCCGGTTTCCGATCAGATAGGCGGAGTAGCCGAGGTAGAACTGCGTCCGGGGGAGATCCTCCGTGCCTGCGTACTCCCAGGCGTCGTAAAAGACGTAGTAGGCGTCCTCCAGGGCTTCCTCTCCGAGGAGCGTCAGCCCTTCCTCGATGAGCTCACTGACGCTCTCTCCGCCAGCCCAGGTTACCTCTGACCGGTCCACTGCCTCGTCCGCTCGAACGCCGGCCACCGACGTCGTCGTGCGCTGATCCTGCTCCGTCACCAGCCGTCTCAAACCGCGACGGGCTACCGCACCGATGCCGGCTTCCGTATTTCGCTCACCGGTGTCTATGATTGAGGATAGGCCGTAGGTTCCGGCACGGGAAATCAGATAGGTGCTTCCTTCGCTTCGTAGCTCCAGGAGCCCGCCACCACGAAGACGCACCGTGGCGTCCGCTGGGACCATGTCGCCGATGTAGAGCTCGGTCCAGCCCATGGAACCACGGAGTTCCACGGTTCCCTCGACGTATTCCACCAGAACATCCTGAGCCGCTGCGACACCGACCCAGAAGAGGAGGAGTGCCAGGGCGAAAATGATTCGCTTATTCATTGTTTGGCCTCTATCAGTAATTATACTCCAGTTTTTTCTCGCCAACACGGAGCACTCAGGCGGAAAGAGCCGGTGGCGTTTCTCCGGGACTCTGGGTTATAGTCGGAACATGGCCGATCGCCCCTATGTCCCAGGAGTAACCAAACGCGTGCGAGGCGACCGAGCCTTCTATCGTATCGAATGGTCCCCGCTGCTTCCCGTCTCCCGCTGGGAAATCAACGCCTCCGTCCCCTCGGTGGCAGGGATCTGGGAGCTCTACTACTTGGAAAACTCGCGGATTCCGCGAATTCTCAAATGCGGCAAAGCGTGGTACGGCGGCCTGCGTAACGAGATCCGAGCCGAAAGCGACCCGACTCTCCCGCAGAACGTGGACCTCCGGGAGATCCTCGATTCAGGCGACTGCTACTACCGCTACACCGTCTGCGAGCAGTCCAAGGATCTCACCGATGTCTACTCCGCCCTCGTGACCCATCGCAACGTCAAGCAGCCTGGCACGCAGCCCAGCGGTCGCTACCGGGAAGTGCGCATCAAAGAGCCTGACAAGATGCAGATCAAGCGCTCCCGCCTCCCTCACCAGAAGAAACGGCAATCCACCCACATGGGAACCAAGGTGCCAAACATGTTCGATGTCATGCGGGAACTGGAAAAGCAGAAGGAAATCGAACGGCGCCGTCGGGCCATCGAGCCCCCGAAAGATGGTGGCGAGTCTGACCCAAGCTAGCCGGCTCACCTTCAGCCGAGAACGCCGAAGGCCGTTATCATTCCCGCGAGTAGGGTGAAAAAGAGAGAAACCAGGGTAACCAGGTGCGTGAACCGTTTGCCCATGTCGTCAAACCTTAGATTCATGTCTTCGAACCGAGAGTTCATGTCCTCGAATCGGAGGTCGTTTGCCGCGAACCGTGCGTCGAACCGAGCGATCAAGTCATCGAATCGTTTGTCGACGGCCTCGAAACGCTTGTCCTGCGCCTCGAAACGCGCGTCAAACCGAGCGATGAGGTCGTCGAATCGTTTGTCCTGTGCTTCGAACCGCTTGTCGATCGTCTCGAAGCGCTTGTCCTGCGCCTCGAACCTCTTGTCGACTGCCTCAAAACGTTCGTCCATGCGGCGAAAGCCCTGCTCCATCCGGTCGGCGATGAGGCGGACGTCGCTGCGCACCTCGCCGAACTCCTCCTTCATTTCCGAACGAAGTCCATTGAAGGCGCGTAACGTTTCCTGATGGCGCTTCTCTTCTCGTTCGGACATGTACTCTCCGACAACCATAGTATAGTGATCTTTCGGTTGTTTATGGAGTAGTAGCGTTGCGAAGGTGTGTGAATTCAACCAACGACCCCAGAAGGGATAATTTGACAGTATACCTCGTGGGGTATAAAATGAGATTATACCTTATAGGGGGTTGGGAGTGGATTACCCCGTCAAAACGACGTTACAGCTCGGAATGATCCTACAGGCTCTGCGAAAAGAGCGAAATCGAACACAACGGGAGCTGGCCGAAGCTTCCGGTCTTCTGCAGAAGTCAGTTTCTTTGCTGGAGAGAAGCCCGGAGCGGGCAACCGTGCGCACCCTTTTCTCACTCCTCACGGCGCTCGATGCAGAGGTGGTGATCCGATCACGCAAAGGTAATGGTGCCGACGGATTTCGACCCGCCGACTCGGAGGAGTGGTAGCGGTGGCGCGGCGCAGCAAGCGGCCACCACTGATGATCTATGCCAACGGCAAATGGGTGGGTACCTGGGAGATCACCGGCCGGGGAGAGCATCTCCTCACCTACGCGGCCTCCTGGACGGAGTCGCCGCGAGGGCGCCCGTTGTCGCTTTCGTTGCCGTTTCTTCCCGGCAATAGGTCCCATCGCGGCGTCTCGGTGCAGGCGTATTTCGAGAACCTCCTTCCGGACAGCGTGGAGATTCTTCGCCGAGTTCAGGCACGGTTCGGGGCACCGTCAATCGGAGCCTTCGATCTACTGAGCGAAATCGGCCGGGACTGCGTCGGTGCGATTCAGATTCTACCAATGGACGAGGCCGCTCCCGACGTTCGCTCAATCAGAGGAGCGGCTCTCACGGAGGGTGACGTCGCGGCACTGCTGCGGCACACTTCTATCATGCCGGGGCGGGTTTTGTCGGGTAAGGACGAGTTCCGGATTTCCATAGCCGGGGCGCAGGAAAAGACCGCCCTCCTGTACCACGAAGGCCGATGGATGGTGCCACAGGGAGCAACGCCCTCCACTCATATTCTGAAGCTTCCCTTGGGTCAGGTCAGCGACTTTGACGTAGATCTCTCATCGTCGCCGGAAAACGAGTGGCTCTGCAACAGAATTCTGGACGCCTTTGGACTGCCGGTCCCGGAAACAGCCGTTTCACGATTCGAAGATCAGCGTGCGCTCGTGGTTACCCGTTTCGACCGCGCTTTGTCCAGCGATGGAAGGTGGATCATCCGCCGACCCGTGGAGGACTTCTGTCAGGCAACCGCGACTCCTCCGAGCCGAAAGTATGAATCCGACGGTGGTCCCGGCATGGCGACGATCCTGAAAATACTCAGTGCAAGCCGGATTGGCGGCGATAGAGTAACGTTCTTAACTGCACAACTGCTGATGTGGATGCTCGCAGCACCCGATGCCCACGCTAAGAACTTCAGTATCTATCTGGAACCGGAGGGGCGTTTCCGGCTTACTCCCTTCTACGATGTGCTTTCTGCCTGGCCGGTGATCGGCCATGGGTCCAGCCGCATACCTCTACAACGACTACGCATGGCGATGGCAGTTACCGGAAAGAATCGGCACTATCGATGGGACGCAATCGCCGCGCGTCACTGGATCGACACGGCGCGGCGACAGGGGATACCCGCGGACGCGACGGTGGACATCATCCGAAACCTTATTGAGCGTACGGAGACGGTGATAGAACGGCTAATCTCAGAATTGCCCCGGGACTTTCCGGAAGCAACCGCAACGGCGATACTCGAGGGGTTTCGCGCCTCAGCTAAGAGGCTGGGACGCGAGCTTCCTGTCGACTCATAATCGCAACCGAACGCTTCTCAGACTATCAGTACAAGCTCCGAGTAGCGCTTTAGAGCCGCATCGCTCGTGAGCAGACGTAGCGGCTCGGCCTGGGCCTGGG
>CAZZIE010000188.1:0-7316 GCA_964654185.1 uncultured Spirochaetaceae bacterium
TCCTCGTCAACAAGAGCAGTGACGGCGAGATTACGACGGAGCAACTCTTGCCGGTCCGCTTCGTACCAATGACCGGACGCGTCCAAGAGGGACAATGAGCACGGGCAGCAATCGCGCGCTCTCATCAGGCTTTTCCCCGGGGTTCGCCGCGGCCAGCGTGTTCCTCGCCTCTGCGCTGGTCCTGGCGCTGCAGATTGCGCTGATCCGCGTCCTCACCGTCGACACCTACCACCACTTCACATATCTCGTGATCAGTACCGCCCTCCTCGGTTTCGGGGCAAGCGGCACCCTTCTGAGCCTGGCGTGGAAGCGCGTGGAGCGCCGTTTCACCGCGTGGTCCGCCCTGTCTCTCATCCTTCTGGTCGTCACCTCCGCCTTCGCGTACCGGGTTGCCGTGGCCCTGCGGCCGGACATGCAGTACGTGCTGTTCAGTTTCCGCGAAGTCCTTCGCCTCTGGGCCCACACCCTGGTCCTGTTCGTGCCCTTCTTCGCTGGCGGCCTCATTGTAGGGATGGCGCTTTCGTGGTTTCGAAAGACCGTCGGCGGCATGTATGCGGCCAACATGGTGGGCAGCGGATTGGGCGGCGTCGGGGGCGTGCTTCTCGCCTTCCTCGTGGCGCCCTATCGTATGCCCGCCGTGCTGTCCCTACTCGGCTTCGGCGCCCTGCTGCTCTGGCTTCTGGGATCGCCGCAGTACCGGCGTCGGGAAGCGCGCGCGCCGGTCATAGTCGGGGTCGTCTTCGCCGCCGCCGCGGTGACCGTCGCCTTCGCACTTCCAACACAGTCATCCGTGGATCAGTACAAGCCCATGGCGCACGCCATCCGCATTGCCCGGCAGGGTGATGCACAGCACCTGACGCGTCGACTGGGTCCAAGAGCCCAGATCGATGTTTTCGACGCTCCTTCAATGCGGCACACGCTCTTCGCAGCACCCGGCGCGCCGGCACCGCCGGAACAACTCGCTCTCTTCCTCGACGGTACCCACGCTGGAGGCATTCTGCGGATAGACCGCGCCGACCAGGCCGAGACACTGCGCTGGACCGCCCAATCCTTGCCGTACAAGGTCCTGGAGGAACCCCGTGTGGCCATCCTCGGCGAGCGCACCGGCAGCAACGTCTGGCTTGCCCTCGCCCACGGTGCCGAGGCCGTCACGGTGGTCCAGGCGAACCCGCAACTCACCGAGACTATCCGCTCGGTGGAGCGCGGCGCCCGCGGCGGGGCCGGCCGCGATGGGGACGGAGGCGACGACGGCGGTCGGCGCGGTGCGGATGCGGCCGGGCGCAGCGACGGGGCCGGCCGCGGGGACGGAGGTGCCCCGGGGGACGCCGGCGCCCGCGGCCAGACGGCGGCAGCCACGCGCAGCGTCCTGGACCATCCCGCGGTGGAGGTGGTGAACGCCGAACCGCGGCTCTTCCTGGAACGGGAGGGCGGGCGCTTCGACCTGATTCACTTCGCGGAAGCGGAGGGGATGCCCGCCGGATCCGGCGGTCTGGCGTCCATGCGCGAGGACTACCTGCTCACGGTTGAGTCGGTGCGCGCCGCAATGAGACGACTGACCGACGGGGGGATGATCACGGTGACCCGGGGGCTCCAGACGCCACCTCGCGACAACGTCCGGCTCTTCGCCCTCTTCGCCGAGGCACTCCGCGGCGCCGGGACCGCAGGCGGCGAGGCCGAGACACGATCCGTCGCCGGCGGCGCCGAAGACGACGAACGCCCGAACCCGGCCGAACACCTGCTCCAGGCGCGCAACTATCTCGGGGTAACGACCATCCTTTCCAGCGCCCCCCTTGAGGAGCGCAGGATCGCAGAGTTCCGCGCTTCGGCATCGAACCTGTCGATGGATATTGACTACCACCCGGGAATCACGCCGGCTGATCTGACCGAGCGCAATCGCATTCCCGGACCGGAAGGCTCTCCGGGTTCCTACCTGTACTATGCAGCCCGGCAGGTGCTGTCGGACGAGCGGCGCACCTTCTACGAAGACTGGGTTTATGACGTCACGCCGCCCCGGGACACGCGTCCCTACTTCCACAGCTTCTTCAAGTGGGACTCGCTGGACCGTTACGTTGAGGCCTACGGCGGCTACTGGTTCCAGCGCCTCGAGCTCGGATACGCCGTGGTCGTCGTGACCTTTCTGCAGGTGCTTCTGGCGGCGCTGGTACTGGTTCTGTTTCCGATTCTCGTGCTCCGCCGACGTCGAAGGCCGGATCAGCGCCCTCCCCGGGCTGCCGTCGTCTGGACGGTTCTTCACTTCACGGCGATCGGGCTCGGCTTTCTCTTTCTGGAGATGCTTCACATCCAGCGCTTCACCCGCTTTCTCGGCGACCCGATCTACTCCACAGCAGCAGTGCTGACTGCAATACTGGTCTTCAGCGGGATCGGAAGCTTTCTGCAGGGCCGCCTGGGTCTGGGCGTGGGAACTCGTCTCCGCATTGGTGGCCTCGCGGTGGCGGGGCTCGCGCTGCTCTACTATCTGGGACTGGACCCGGTCCTCGCGCTTGCCGTAGATGCAGGGGAGGTGGCACGCTTCGCTCTCACCTTGATTCTGCTCCTTCCCCTCTCCTTCATGCTCGGCTGGCTCATGCCGGCGGGCCTTGAAGCGGCGGGAGGCAAATCGGCGGAGCTCGTTCCCCTGGCATGGGCGGTGAACGGCGTCGCCTCCGTGGCGGCGACTCCCCTGTCGGTCATGATTGCGGTCGGTCGGGGCTTCCTCGGCGTATCCCTCCTGGCTGCGAGCTGCTACCTTGCGGTAGTGGTTGCGGCACGCATCGTCACCAACCCGGCGCAACGTCGCACCGCGCTTTCTCGTTTACGGGACCGAGTAGTCGGTGCATAATCACCGGCATGTTCTTGTCGGCTGCTTTGCTTCGAGGTCGCGCACCGGCGACCGTGCTTGCCTTCGTGTCGATGTTCTTCCTGGGACTCGGTGTAACTCTGGTCGGCGCAACGGCGCAGAACGTGGGAATTGCACCGGAACAGGTCGGCATCCTCATCACCATTCAACAGCTTGGCTTCCTCAGCTCCGTTGCTCTTGCCGGGAGCATGGCGGACCGCCGATCAAAGACCGCCATTCTCACGGTCGGCTGCATCATGGTAGCCGTCGGCATCTACTGCTTCTTTCTATGGGACAGCTTCGCCCTCAATCTGCTCTTCATGTTCCTGATCGGTGCGGGCACCGGCAGCTTCGAAGGCGTAACGGATGCTCTGCTCGTAGATGCTCACCGGCAACGGGCGAACCTGTTCATTACGCTGAATCATTTCTTCGTCGTGTTCGGGGCACTGCTCATTACGGTGTACATGTACTTCCTGCAACTGCAGTGGCGCGCCGCCCTCCTGCAGGCTGCCATCGTCCTCATCGTACTGGCGGTCCTGGGCATCCTCGTGAAGGATCCGCCGGTAGCCGCGGCGGGCGGACCCGACCGACAGCGAATCCTGAAGCTCTTCAGGAACCCGACGATCATCTCGCTCTTCGTCGCTGCCGCCTGCGCCCTCGGTCTCGAGGCGGGCACCATCGGCATTCTCACGTCCTATCTGGTGGAGTTGCGCGGTGTGGACCCGGCCACCGCCCCTCTGGGGCTGGTGCTCTTCCTGGCGGCCTATGGCCTCGGCCGCGCCGTGCTCGGTCCCTTCATCGTTCAACAACGGATAACCAGGTGGCTCGTCATTCTCTTTGCCGCAAGCACCGTCACGCTCCTCGGCATGTATGTGCTGAGCCTGCCGTGGCTTCTCTACCTGTTCATTGTGTTGGCGGGATTGACCGTCACCAACCTGCTGCCGCTCCTCATTGCCCTGGCCGGCAAAGCCTTTCCGGACGCTCCGGCGACCGCGATGGGCATTCTCAAGCTCGGCATTCCCGTGGGAGGCGTGGTCCTGCCCTTTCTGCTCTCCGCAGTCACGACCACTCTGTCACTGCAGATTGCCCTCTACCTCTTTCCGGTGACGGCGCTTGCCGGATTCCTGGTGACCCTTCGGCTGGACCGCCGCGTCCCGGCGACGTAGAGGGGGCCGCCAGGAAGGATGTCTGATCAGGCGGCGCGGCCGAGGCGGCGCAGCGCCCGTGCTACGGCGCCGCCGCGCACAACGGCGCCGCCATCCGCCGCTACCCGAGCGCGGGAATCAACAGAATCGCAGCAAAAGCCAGCACCAGGAGCGCCGCTGCGAGCTCGACAACCACGCCGACAATGTGTGCGATCCGGGCACGCAGAAGCAGCAGCAGCCTCGATCTGAGAACGATGGTACCCACGGCGATTCCCGCAAGGGTCACGGCGGTCCCTGCCGACATGGCGATGGCCCCGAGAACGCCCAGGCCAACCGTCCCGAGCGAGACGGCCGTCACCATGAGCACGGCGGTGCCGCTGCTCGGGAGGATGCCGGCGATGAGCATGGCCGGAAAGAGTACTCCTTCCCGGATGCGGCGCCGGCGCCCGGCGCGCCGGTGATCGTAGATCATCTCGCGAGCCGGATCGTGGTGGTCGGGATCGATATCGTCCGAGACGGTCTTCAGCTTCGAAAGGATCCGCTCCTCCTGGTGATGATGCCGCGCTGCGACGGCCTCCCACGCCTTGATCCCGGTCAGCGCAAGCCCAAGCGCACCGATGAGCGCGGCGCTGATCAAACCGATCGAGTCGATGACATCGTCGATCCGTTCAACACCGTCGGGGACGGAGCTCGCCAGAAGCTCGGAGGCACCGAGAACGACAACGACCGCCGCGGTGCCCTGGAGGGCGGCGAAGACCACTCCGGCAATGACACCCCGGTGAGGCTCGGCGTCCTCCGCGAGAAAGTAGGCGACGAGGAGCGTCTTACGATGTCCCGGCAGAAAGGCATGGAGCAATCCGTAGAGAAAGGCGAGGCCAAGGATCATGAAAACGAAGCGAGCCCGAGGGACGCTGCGATACTCCTGAAGTGAACTCTGCAACGAATTCTGCAGACGATCCCGCTGATTCCTCAGCCACCCCCCGACCCCACTGCTTCCGGCCGGCACGTCAAGCGCACCGGTCACCTCCAGTGCTGCCGGTACCTGCGTATCCGCCGGCACCTCACGGACAGCCGGCACTTCTGGTCCTGCCGCCCCTTCTCGTCCTGCCGCCCCTTCCGGTGCAGAGGGGGCCTCCTGGGCCGCAACGCCCGCAGTTACGAGGGCAATAGTAAGAACGGCTAGTCCAACGAACACAACCAGTCGAGGGAACCTCTTCACAACACACTCCAGGGGATGAAATGCATCTCCTTCAGCTCCGTCCCTCCGAAGAAGATGCGACCTGCCGGATTCTCCGCGAGAACGCCCGGAAACGCAACCTCCCCGCAAGCCGCAGCGGCCGGGAACGCACCGCAGCAGCCAGGAGCGCACCGCGCCGGCCGGGGGTCCACCGCAGCGGTACCGGCGAGCACCGCACGTCGCCCTTGTTGCTCCCGCGCACAAACCGTACCTTGGGCGTATGGATTTTGCCCGGAACAATCTGGACCAGTCGCAGTCCCCCTACCTTCGACAGCACGCGGACAACCCCGTGTGGTGGCAGGAGTGGAGTCCCGAATCGTTGGCGCACGCCCGGGAGGCCGGGAAGCCCCTCTTCGTGTCCGTGGGTTACGCCACTTGTCACTGGTGCCACGTCATGGCGGATGATACCTTCTCCGATCAGGAGTGCGCGGACTACCTGAACGAGCACTTCGTGTCGGTCAAGGTGGACCGGGAGGAACGGCCCGACATCGACCAGTTCCTCATGGACTTTCTGGTTGCCGCCACCGGTCAGGGAGGCTGGCCCATGAACGTGGTCCTTACGCCGGACCTCCGTCCCTTCTTCGCAACGACCTATCTGGGCTCGCAGCCGCGCTTCGGGCGCCCCGGATTCCGGGAGGTCATGGAGAAAGTCCTCGATTTCTGGAAGGAGCGCGACGAAGGCATCCGCCATTTTGCCCCGCAGATACCCTCCCTCCAGGCGCCGGGGGAAAGCGCCGAGACGCCTGAAGAGATTCAGGACGATGTCCACGCCACTCTGTGGTCGCGCTTCGACAGTGAGTATGGTGGCTTCGGCACCGCGCAGAAGTTCCCGCCGCACAGCACCATCCTCTACCTGCTCCACGCCCAGGCTGCGCGTCCGACCGACCAGATCGAGTCCATGTTGCGGGGAACCCTGGACGCCATTTGCAACGGCGGGTTGCACGACCACCTCCAGGGCGGCTTCTTTCGGTACTGCACCGACCGACAGTGGCGTATCCCCCACTTTGAGAAGATGCTCTACGACCAGGCCATGCTGCTGTGGAACCTCTCCCTCGCGGCTCGACTCCTGGATGAACAGCGCTACCGAAGCGCCGCGCGGGGGGTGCTGCGCGCCCTTCGCGAAACCTTCCGCACCGAAGAGGGGCTCTTCGTATCGGCTCACGATGCGGATACCGCCCACGAAGAGGGCGGCACGTACCTGTGGACCCGGGAGGAGCTCGAGGAGCTCCTGAGTGAAGAGGAGATCACCCTCTTCGCGAGAGTCTACGAGCTTCCGGAAGGGGGCAACTTCGAAGATCGCATTCACCTGATCCGATACGATGAGCCGATGGACGACGAACCGATGGGCGAGGCGCTGGAAACGATCCATGAGAAGCTGCTGGAGGCGCGAAAGAAGCGAACGCAGCCTGATACGGACCGGAAGGTCATCACCAGCTGGAACGCCCTCACCGGCGTCGCCCTGGTCAACGCCTATCGCCATCTCGGAGAAGACGCGGCCCTCGATGAGGCGCGGACGGTCTTCTCCCGCCTCTGGGAGCTCCACGTCGGGAGTTCCACGGTTGCCCACTCATCTTTAGACGGTGAAGTGAAGGAAAACACCTTCCTTCAGGATCCTGCAGCAATGCTGCTCCTCGCCACCTACCTCCACGAAGATACCCGGAGCCTCTCAGATGAGATCGAGAGCCTGCGAAAGATGGTGCTCGGCTTCAAGAGAGAGGGACAGTGGATCGAAGGCGATTCCCCGGACCTCGGCGCGGTTGCAGCACAACTCTTCGACAGTCCGACACCCTCATCCACCTCCATGGCGGAGCTGGGACTGCTCCGCCGGGACATGCTTGCCGGCGAGCTCTACGATGAGCGTTCCTTCGGGCAACCCCACGTGCAGGACGCCCTCAACGTTGCCGCCCTGGCGTCGACTGGATACATCTACCTGGTCGAGTCGCCGGAGCCGGTGGAATGGACGAAGTTGCCGGTCAATACCATCCAGGCACCGGGTGAGCAAACAACGTACTGTTACATGGGCTTGTGCACGCCGGGACTACCATAACCTACCCACAACCCTGTTGATTTGCCTGGGCCAGATCCCGTATCGCATAAT
>CAZZIE010000189.1:0-7289 GCA_964654185.1 uncultured Spirochaetaceae bacterium
GATATCCGCAGTTATTGATACTTCACTGCGGTTGCACTATCGTCGGTGACCATGGCAAAGCTCTGGCAGAAGTCTCACGGGGTGGACGCGATTGTCGAGGCCTTCACCACCGGGCGGGACTACGTCTTGGACCTAGATCTCCTTGTGGCCGACTGTCTGGGCAGCATCGCCCACGCCTGGGGGCTCGGCCGGATCGGTCTGCTTACGGAAGAAGAGGTGCAGCGGCTCACCATCGAGCTCCGGGAGATCCTGCGGTGTGCCGAGGGACGGAGCTTCACGATTCGTAGGGAAGATGAGGACGGCCACACGGCAATTGAGAACGCCCTGGTTGAGCGTCTCGGCGAAGTAGGCAAGAAGATCCATACCGGCCGGTCGCGAAACGACCAGGTCCTCACGGCACTGCGCGTCTACGGCCGCGCCCGGGTGGGCGAGGTCATGCAGGGGCTCCTCGAGTTGGTGGGCGTACTCATCGACCTGGCAGATGAATACAAGGACCAGCCCCTCGCCGGGCGCACGCACATGCAGCCGGCCATGCCGTCGACGCTGGGACTCTGGTTTGCGGCCTTTGCCGAGGAGCTTCTGGACGATGCGAAGCTCCTGCAGCGTGCGGCGGAGTTGACAGATCGGTCGCCCCTGGGTTCGGCGGCGAGCTACGGCGTGCCGCTGCCCCTGGACCGGGAGTACACGGCGCAACTGCTGGGATTCTGTGGCGTACACAACAATGTGCTCGCGGCAAACAACAGTCGCGGCAAGGGCGAAGCGATGGTCCTGGACGCGCTGGATCACATCGGGCTCACTCTGTCGAAGCTGGCCGCTGACCTGATCTTCTTCTCGCTACCAGAGGTAGGCTACGTCACCCTGCCGGCGGAGCTCACCACCGGGTCGAGCATCATGCCGCAGAAGAAGAACCCCGATGTGCTGGAGTTGCTTCGGGGCCGCGCCGCGAGCCTGGGCGGCTATGCAAGCCAGATCAAGAACATCGTCCGGGCGCTCCCGTCGGGCTACAACCGCGACTTCCAGGAGGCCAAGGAGCCCTTCCTGCGCGGCCTGGAGACGGCAGCCGGCTGCGTGAGCGTCCTCGCCTACACGTTGCCCTCTCTCGAGGTGCATTCCGACCGCTTACACGCCGGCTTCACCCCGGAGCTCTACGCAACAGATGTCGCTCTCGAGCTCGTTGGAGAGGGACGGAGCTTCCGCGACGCCTACCGCCACGTCGGCGAGCACCTGAACGAGCTTGGTGACCGCGATCCCGCCGAGGCGATCGCGAACCGCACCTCTACCGGTACGCCGGGCAACCTCAATCTGGCCGCAGTGCGGGAAACCCATTATGAGCTCTGGGCGTGGCTGGACGGGGTGGCAACGCGGGTGGAGCCGCGGCTCAGGGAGCTGGCCGGCGGCGGAGTTTCGGTGGTGCCGAAGGACGGGTGACCCCGGACCGGCTACGGTGTTTCCGGCGCCGACCGAAGAATCACCCGTTCCGGGACCAGCAGCTCCACGGCTCCTGTCTCAATGCGCCGCTGCATCTCTCGGAGGCGCTCAGCCCGGGCTCCACGTTCGGGCCCGGGTACCTGTCGTTCGTCAATTTCAAAACTGAGCGCCTCATTCGAGAGAGAGACCACTTCGGGCTCGCCGAAGGGCAGGTTTCCCGCGATCGCCGCCGTCGTCCGGCGGTACGCAATTGCTGCCAGATCGACGGCGCTCCTCGTCACCATACCCGCGTCCGGACGATCGCCGCTGTACCGGTTCATCCACGACGCGTGCGCCGCATGATTCCTCACTGCCGTCGCAAGGGTCTCCAGCCCCCCGTCGGCCAGGACCAGGAAGGCATCGGTCTGTTTCTGCGCAACGATGCGTCGGACGGCATCATCCGAGAAATCAGGTCTCAGATACATTAGATCGATGTCAACGGCAGGAGCGAGGGAGTGCACACCCAACGCGAATGCCGGTCGAATAACGTCCTCGATCAGGGCTCCCGTGTCGGCGACGACAATAGTTGCCCGAGCTCCGTCCCTGCCAGGCGCACCTCCGTCCCCACCGGCGGCCGCGGGACGAGCTCCGTCCCCAATGTCCTCGAAGAGCAGACCCACCGCGTGGCCGGCCAGGAAGGCCGCCTCGCGATGGTTGACGCCCACCGAACGGATCCGCGGATCATCGACCACGACCGCGTCGAACACCAGGAAGCGAGTGTTGCCGTCCGGGGCGTTCACCGCGGCTCTGGCGCCCTCCTGCCCGGCGGTGACGATGATATCGGCTTGCCCCGCGGTCGTGAGCGCTTTGATGCGTTCAGCGAGCTCCCCGGCTGAGGCGACTACGTACTCCGTCAGGGCAATGCGTTCGTGCTCATCGACTGCGCGGCGCACCCCCGCGACGATCTCCGCATAGGGGACGGAGCTCGCCGTTTCCGTCACCACCGTAGCCATACGCAGCCGCGGCGGGGGCGGTTCCTCTTCGGCGCCGCGGGCGAAGCCTCCCACGACGCCGGGGCCCAGGATCAGCGTGATCAGAAGTAGAGCGCGAAGGTGCCTCATCATGGCGGGATCATACCGTCGCGGGCCGGCCTGGGGGAAGCGGGCGTGGGGAAGTGGGCGGCGTGAGGGAAGCCGGCCTGCGGGGAGTGGGCGCCGGCCGGAGGGACGTGGGCGCCGGGGAATCCTGGAAGGGTCAAGGCGTAGGTAACACTCGGGGTTCAGGGCGTAGGTAACACTTCTTGGCTGGTGCGGTGACGCCCACACACGCAGCTACTACAAGTTGCTGTTAGCTTATGGATATACAACAACAAATGTGTGATACAAGCGAAAGCATGATAGAATATGCGTATACGCACGCATGAATGCAGGCATATTGGGGGGCGTTGTGACGCGGAGTCTACCAAGAGCCGCCCTGGTCGTACTGCTTTTCTTTGGTTCAGTCCTCCTGTTCGGTCAGGCCGAGTCCAGTGAGAGCGAGGCCGGAGGTTTGGCGCTGGGGATTCAGCCCGGGGCGAGCTTCCCTGTGTTCGGGTGGGGGCAGGTGCTCAGCATCGGGCCGGCCGCCGAGATCAATGTTGCGTACCGCTTCGGCAGGTTGCCGCTGTACGCGGATGCGGCCGTCAATTACACGCGCACGGCCTCCGCCGGTGGTGGGGTGCTCATCTCCAACTACAGCGGAAGTGCCGGCGCCGGCGTGTACTTCCGGGTGTTGCCCTTCATGAACCTCCGTGTCGGCGGGCGGGTCGGCTACGGCTACCTGGCGTACGATGTCAAAGGCACCAGTGTTCCCACGTCCAACCTGGGATGGTGGGGCGTGGTCGGCGTGGATGTCCCGCTCTTCAACGGCCTTGCCCTGGGGATCTCCGGGGCCGTGACGGCGAACGTGAGCTCCTTCCTTGGGGTCGAGGCGGGCGCCGGGGTGGTGTGGACGCCGGGCGCGTCGGGTCGTGAACGAACGCCCCGGGAGCGACGGCCCCGGGATGTGCGGCCCGAGCCCATGGACGCCGTGGCCCAGGACGAAGCGGCGCCGGCGGAAGCCGAAGCCGAGGTGGCCGATGATCTCCGCGGTGAAGTCGTGGAGAACACCGCCGCCGATCTGGCCCTGTTGAGCGCCGGCTTCCGGACGGTCTTTCCCGTGTTCTACCGCTTCTACGACGACAATCCCGTCGGTTCCGCGAGGCTGCGCAACCAGAGCGATGAGACCATCACGAACGTGCAGCTCTCGGTGAACATTCCCCGCTTCATGGATGTGGCGCAACGGCAGGACGTGCCCGTGAGCATCGACCCAGGAGAGGAGGTCGATGTCGACCTGCAGGTCCTGTTCAATGACGGCCTTCTCGGCGTGACCGAGGGCACCCGGGTCGCGGCGGAGTTTCAGGTGAGCTATGAGGTCGACGGCGAGGCGGAGGCGTACTCCCTCGACACCTCGCTGAACGTTGCGGATCGCAATGCAATGACCTGGGACGATGATCGCAAGGCGGCCTCCTTCGTGACGGCGAAGGATCCAACGGTGCTGGGCTTCGCCAAGAATGTTGCCGGCATCGTCCGCTCCGAGGGGTACGGCACAGTGAACTCGCAGCTGCGCACCGGCATGGCCATGCTCGAGGCGCTGGCGCTGCACGGGATCAACTACGTGATCGACCCGACGACGCCGTACGAGCAGTTTTCCGCGCAGCCCTACGCGGTGGACTTTCTGCAGTTTCCGCACCAGACCTTTCAGTTCAGGGCCGGTGACTGCGACGACCTGGCGATCTGCTACACATCGCTTCTCCAGGCGGTCGGCATCAAGAGCGCCTTCGTGACCATTCCCGGGCACATCTACTCGGCCTTCGCCACGGGCCTCGATGAGCGCGCCGCCCGGGCGACCTTCAACCGGACGGATACCATCATCATGTACGAGGGCGAGGCGTGGATCCCGGTGGAGACCACCATCCTTGACCAGGGTTTTCTCGAGGCGTGGAAGATCGGCGCCAGGCAGTGGAGGGAGAACGAGTCCCGCGACCAGGCGAAGCTCATTCCCATCGAGAGCTCCTGGGCGGTCTACGAGCCGGTCGGCTTCGACAACTCCCAGCGGGCGGTGGTGGCGCCGCCGCCTCCTAGCGAGCTGCGCCGCGCCTACTCCGCGCGTCTGGCCGAGTACATTGAAGATGAGATCACGCCCCGGGTTGCCCGACTCCAGCGCAAGGTGGACCAGGAGGGCGGCACCCCTCGCGACTACAACCGTCTCGGCGTCGTCTACGCCAAGTACGGCCAGCTGGAGCAGGCAAAGCGCTACTTCCAGCAAGCCCTCGACGCCGGCCGCAGCCCCGCCGCGCTGCTCAACCTGGGCAACATCCACTATCTGGAAGATGATTACAGGCCTGCCCTCGACTACTTCGAACAGGCGGAAGACCTGGATCCGGACAACCCCGCAATCGTCCTGGCAGTTGCACGGATCCACCACGAGCTGGAGAACTACGGATTCTCGTCCCGGTCCTACGAGCGTCTGCAGCAGCTCTCACCGGACCTCGCGCTGCAGTTTGAGTATCTCGCGTTCCGTGGAAGCGACGCGAGCCGCGCATCCGACGTCGCCCAGATGCAGAGCATCATCATCTGGGGCGGGGATGAGGAGGAGTAAGTGATGAAGACGGTACTTCGCATTGCAGTTGTGTTGATCCTGGCCGCGGCAGTGCTTGTCGTCATCTCCTGTCCGAACGACGACCTGCTACTGGCGATCAGCCAGTCGGACGAAGACGGTTCTGGAGATGGCAACGGAGAAGATACATCTGAAACGGACACGACATCTCCGACCACATCCGGCTCGATCACATTCACGGCTGTTCAAGGCACATCGTTTACCGTCAGCTGGGCTGCCGCGTCTGACAACGCAACCGCCTCCGAAGATCTGGAATACCGAGGCGTGTACTCGACAAACGCCGCGGCTGTGCAAACGAAGGAAGCTACGCTCTCAGCTTTCAGCGAGATCACCATGAACGATGCGACCAGAGGGAAGTTCACAGGTTCCAACCTAACGTCGCAAGCTCTCGCGGGTCTTGCGCCGGACACGGAGTACCACGTGAACGTAGTGGTTCTCGACGAAGCCGATACACCGAATTCCGTGGCCTACGGCGCGGCTACCCAAAGAACGGCGACGACCGCCACCGCAGCACCGACTGTATCCGGGAGCATTTCCTTCAGCTCTGTTGAAGGTAGTTCCTTCGTTGTCAACTGGCCGGCAGCGTCTGATGATGTGACGCCTGCAGAAGATCTCGAGTACCAGGGCGTGTACTCCATAGACTCCGCGGATGTGGTCTCCAAGACCGCAACTCTTGGGTCATTCGATTCCATTACTCTAAACGACGCTACGAAAGGCAAGTTTGGCGGGAAAAACTTCACGTCGCAGACAATCGCCGGACTCTCGCCGGATACTGAGTACCACGTAAACATCGTAGTCTTCGACGACGACACGCCCACGCCCAACTCGACGGATTATGGCGCAGCCGTACAGGCGACGGCGGTGGTTTCCGACACCGCGGCACCTACCGTTCCCGGCGTGATCTCAACTTCGTCCGTAACCGCAACTTCCTTCTATGCGTCTTGGGATGCGGCATCGGACAACGAAACCGCTGCAGCGGACCTCGAATATCGGCTCGTATACTCTACAGATCCGTCGGCGGTAGATTCCGTCAGCTCCACGCTCACGACGTTCGATGCGATCTCGTCTAACACTCAAACGCAGGGCGCGTTTTCCGGAACGAACTACACGGCGCAAACGGTGAGTGGACTGACGCCGGAAACAAACTACTATCTGAACGTCGCAGTCATCGACGCAGCAAGCAATGTAGCCGAATACGGGGACAAGTTGCAGCAGACTGCTGCGGATACAACGGCACCTGTCGTGACAGGCATCATCTCGACATCTTCAAGTGACACCAGCACGATTAACCTCTCGTGGACCGCTGCTACCGACAACGCAACACCCCAAGAACAATTAGTCTACCGGGTCGTGTATTCAACCAATCCAGATGACGTTGACTCAAGGAACGCCACTCTGGCGACTTTCGACAGCATTTCCACGAATGACACTACAAAGGGGAAGTTCAGTGGGACGAACCTGACCTCACAGAGCATTGGCGCATTGCTTGGGGATACAACGTATTACATGAACGTCGTGGTTGAGGACACCGCGCCAACACCGAACGCCGCGGAATACGGCGACGAAACACAGAAGACAAGAAGAGGCCCTGTTCTGGTGGTGTACGATGTCGAGAACTCTACTATGGTGATGCAAAACACTACCACCTTCTTGTCTGATATCATCTTCCAGTATGGAACACCTGACACAACGACTCACGAGTTCGAGATATCGAATGGAGGCGATATGGATCTGACGATCTCCAATTGGAGCATCGTCGACATGGACTACCCGAATGCAGCAGATTGGACAATCGACTCGACGGTGCCTACCGAAGCGATTGCACCTTCCGATACGCGGCAACTGATTGTGCGCGCGACTCAGGATGCAATAGGGGATGATTCTGGAGGCGCTACTGGCGATCTCACAATCGAGTCTAACGACATCGACAATCCGCAGTTCACGTTCTCGACGTACGTGAGCGTGTACTTCTGCTAGCATTCGGGGTGTAAGGCGAATACGCTTGTCGAGACATCAGGTCTTACCGGATATCTCCATCATAGTGCCGGTATACAACGCACACCGCCACCTTCGGGAAGCGCTTCAGTCGATCCTTGATCAGACTCTCGACTATCGCCGCATGGAGGTCCTGGTTGTCGACGACGGCTCGACTGATGACACAGAGGCCGTTGTCCGCGGACTCTGGG
>CAZZIE010000190.1:0-7216 GCA_964654185.1 uncultured Spirochaetaceae bacterium
GGGGTGGGGGCGGCGCGGGCGCAAGGCGCGGTGGGGCGGGGGCGGCCGCTCGGCGGCGCGGGCGCAAGGGGCGGGGCGTGCCGCGCCCCGTGACGCGAGGCCCTGCGCCGCGAGGCCACGGGCCGCCGGTCACTCCCGGTTGATCGTAAGCATCCGGACGGTACCCTTCAGCTCCTCGATCTTCTTCTGCTGCGCGGCAATGATGGCCATGAAGTCCTCGTGGCTGATCTGTGCGGACTCTCCCCCGGGCCTGTCTTCGAGCTCCATGAAGTCGTTCTGCGCCTCGATCCGGCTGAGGCCGAAGCTGCTCTCGTACTCGCTGTAGTCCAGAGGCATGACGGGAAAGCGCGGTGACTGCAGGATCTTCTGGGCCATTCGCTCGATCTGCTTGGCCGCAAGGGCTTCCCGGTTTGCGACCGCAACCGGCTGAAGCCGTCGCACCGACTCACCGACGGCGCGATCGTTGTAGACGAGACCCAGGCAGCCGGTGTCGACCTGGAGGTTGCGGAAGATCAGGTTGCGCAGCTCCTCGGCAATGTCCATATCGTCGGGGGACTCCGCCATGTTCACTGCCAGGTAGGGATGGATCCGTGCCAGCTGCGATGTCGCCTCGTCGCCCGCCTTGCGGTCAAGGCCGTGAATGTGTTCCAGGATGTCCGCAATGGTAGGTGTGCCTCCGGGCTTCCGCTCACGCACGATCTCCTTCAGATAGTTGGCGACGCTGCGCGGCTTGGTGGAGGTGCGCATGAGGTGTCGGAACGTCGCGTTCTTGAGAAGGCTGTAGGCGTTCAGGATCGAAGGTGTCTGCGGCGTCGTCACGACAATCGACGTGTTCGACATGAGGAAGAAGTCGATGACGTTGAGACTCGTCCCGGAGCCGAGATCCATGATGACGTAGTCCGCGTCCAGGCTCTCGATATTTCGCATGACGGTGCGTCGTTCCGTCTGCTTGAGATTGGCGGTGCCGGTTACCAGGACGTCCCCGGCGACAAACTTCACGTTGGTGTAGGGCGTGTCGATCAGGATGTCGGAGAAGTCCGCATCCTTCTTCTGAAGATAGTTACCAATGCCCTCGTTGCGGTTCTTGATACCCAGGTAGGTGTGAAGGTTGGAGCCGCCGAGATCCAGGTCGATCAGCACCACCTTCTTTCCATACGATGCGAGCAAGACGCCGAGATTCGCTGCGATGATCGACTTCCCAACCCCGCCTTTACCGCTGGCCACGGGGATGATCTTGCGATGTTCCTGTTCGTTGAGGACCATAGGCGCTTCCCGCAAGTATACTCCACCAACCCCGACGCCATAAAGTGCGCTGTGAATTCCGCAGTTTTGCTATTTATATGAATTGCCCGATCCCCTACACTGTGATGTGGTATGGGAATAACTGATATGCGCCCGGAGCAACGGGTCTTTCGCATTGATACCGAGTGCTATATCGTATATTTGGGACGGCATCCCAACGACTACAAGCCGTTCCTGCGCATAGGCAACACCCCCGCGCTCGATCAGGAAGTCAAGTCCCTCATCTACTCGGTGGTCGTCTCGGACGACCTGACCGGTAACCCTCTCGATGAAGCGGCGACGATCAGCGAGGTACCGAACGACGAGTTCCGCTACATCGGTGACCCCAAGACGGTCAAGAAGTTCAAGGAGTTCCTGAAGCATCAGGAGATTCCCACCGGGAAGTACCAGTCCAACGGCGCAGAAGCGAAAAACGAGCACGGGTTCTACGTCTACTTCTACGACGACGCAAACCTGCGGCTGCGCTTCGAGACCAGGCCGATCTTCGACCTCCACATCCGGGAGGAGCGGGACCGCCACTTCCCGCAGCGCTGCAAGGAGATCAAGAACGCGTTCCTGAAGGACCCGCTTCGCCAGGGCAAGCGCGCCCTGGAGAAGCCTGGTTTCTTCGTCGTTGCCGGGAAGCCCTACGTCTTCAGCCGGAGCAATACGCTGAGCTTCGGCCTGGAGGAGACCACATACGTCGATCTTGCGACGCGCGGCATCGATCCGGACGCGGTCACGACGGCGATCCATGAGAACGGTGACCTGGCGCTGCAGAGGTGGCTCAAACGCCTTCGGCAGAAGAACGCCCGGGGCAAGGTGTTCACCAACCAGCCGGACGCGGTCCGCGGCCTCATCGACCTGTTCAGAAGCCTCCCGGCAAAGCCCGCCCGGGTTGAGCAGGTGCGTTTCGAGCCCGGCGGCAGGCAGAGCTTCTTTGAGCTCACCGTCCACCGTCGCGCCGACCAGTTCCTCGTGGACACGCACAACGGCGTGACCCTGGCGCTCCCCGCCGGCTCACTGCGGGACGCCGGTGAGCCCGGCGGCGCCGCGGCCGGAGGCGCCGACGGGTCGGGCGCGGATTCCTCTACCGAAGGGGCCCCTGAAGGAAGACTTCTGAGGGTCGATGCCGACGGCCTCCATTGGCGGCTGGACGCGGCAAAAGCTGCGGGGCCCATCCTGGAGGGCGTTCCTTACCGCCTGTCGGCCGAACCGCCGGCTTTCGATGAGGCCCTGGTCGGCACGTGCATTCCTCAGAAGCCCGGGGACTACACCGGGGTCTTTTCGGATGAGCAGGTACAGATTCTCGATCAGCTTCGCGCCGCCTTCGAAGGGCTCCTCTCCGCCCGGGACGTTTCCGGCCCGGGCCGTGCCATTCGCAGTATCGGCAAAGCTGCAGCGGACAACCCGAGTGCCTACTTCGCCCTGACCATCCATAATGCCCGCGAGCTGATCCGGCTGCTGAACGCCGGGAGCCGGGTGAAGGACGCCGTCGCAAAGGGTGCTGCAAACCTGGACAAGGCGTTGCGCGCCCTCGAGACGCCTCTCGAAGAGGTTGCGGTGGCGGGTCTGATCTGCACGCTCTACGTCGGAAATCCCGAGGCCTACCAGCTCTTTCCCCTGGCCGATGCGGTCACCGCCGACCGGCTCGAGCGCAGCGCCGCTCTCAAGAGGGAGATGCGCGAGGGATTCTTCGCCGTGGACGAAGAGGTCTTTGCCGCGGAGCGGAAGCGCCTGGACGCGGTGATCGCGGAGCTGCATCCGCGGCGCTCCCGGGAACGCACCGCTGAACAGGGGGTTGTCTCCGCTGCCGGAGCATCCGAGGATGAAGAAAGGCAGAGTGCCGGGAAGGGCACAGGTACAGGGGCCGAAGGAGAGGCGGAAGGCGCCGCGTCCGGTACGAGAGAGTCCGGTCCGGAAGCTTCAGATGAGAGAGCGTCAGGTACGACAGAGGGAGAGGCCGAGGCTGCCGCCGCTTCCAGGGGCGGGCGCCGCGCCGCGGACTCAACCACCTCCGCTGCCGCGGGGACTGCTGGAGCCGGAGGTGCCGGAGCCGGCGAGGAGGCAGCGGATGGCGCCGGGCGCCGTCGCCGCGGATTCATTGCTGCTGCTGCTGCGGTGATCATCGTGGTCGCGCTCTTCGCCGTGCTCTTCGCGACCGGTGTCATCGGCGGGCCGGGCGCCGGGGTGGATGTCCGGGACGGCGCGGAGGTGGCCGGCACCGACGAGACGGACACCGACGACGGCACGGACGGTGCGGCTACGGACGGCGACGGACCCGCCGCTACCGACGGCAGCGAAGGCACCGACGGCGCCGCGACCGGCGACGACTCCGAAGCAGATGGTCGGACCGGGCAGGACGAGGGGCCGACTGCGGATGAGATGATCGGTGATACCACGAATGTCTCGCCGGAGATCCGTCAGTTCATTGAGAGCCTGGACCTGGAGAACCCGCCACCGGGTTTGCGGGCTCGCGAGGGTGCCGGGGGCATCATTGTTACGATTCTTGACATCATTCGATTGGCAAATAGAATTGCAGTCGATAATGGGTACAGGGAACTGGGTGCGCCTCCGAGCGCCGGCCCGGATCCCGACTGGATCTATCCGGGCAATGTATTCGAGCTCCCGGACGATTCGACGTATACAGTTGTCTCCGGAGACACGCTGTGGGACATCACGGCGCGATTCATTCTGGAGCAGCTCCGGTCACGATACGAGCGGTTCGCCGCGCTCATGAATCGATACCGCGCGGAGAGTATCTCGGAGGCGGTTCTCGTGGACGAGCTGAATACCCTTCGCGATAGCACCTATAGCGAGAATTTCCGAAACATCATTGATCGAACGATCGAGGAGGTACAGGAAGCCGAATAGCGCAATTCTTTGCACCAGTGCCCTATCCGGTCCATAAAGTTCCTTCACGGAGGGGTGTGCAAATTGAAATTGCTCGCCTAACTGAATATGCTATACTGATGTGGGTTTTCCTTGCGGAAACAGCTTGAAAGGAGAAGGAGAAGGTTATGCCAGGTCTTCCAAAGAGTCCGAACGTCTTTCATCCGACAAAACCGTCTGCGGTCGGTTCACGTAATAGTCTCGCCCAAGAGGGCCGAACGCAGAAAGACGAGTATCGACAACTGATCGAAGAAGAGACTGAAAACGTCCTGAATGACATTGCCGTGAAGCTCCCGAAGGAAGTTCTGGAGCAGCTCGACGTAATGGGCGGCATCAAGGAGAAGTTGTACAACTACTTCAACCAGAACTACCAGAACATGTTCAACCGGTACATGACCACCAGTGAAGACGAGATGGTCAAGAAGATCCGGAACTACGTGGACAAGGAAGAGAACAAGGTTCTGGCCCGTTACACGCCGAAAGAAATCTCGGCCATGATCGAGGAAATCGGTGGGGCCGACAAGTTCAACACCGGCGAGATCGAGAAGTCCATCGTCAACATGTACGGCCATCTCCAGGGTCACATCCAACGTGGGCTGAACGACCTGGAGAACGACACCAATGCACTGCTCCGACAGAAGACCGATGTCGGCGCCTTCATCCGCGGTGAGAACGCCTACTCAATCGTCAAGTGCGCGTTCAAGGACAACCTGTTCAAGCCGAAGGTCTGCACCGACGTGAAGCTCTCCGTGAACATTCTCGACTCCGAGCTGATCAGCCCGATCTTCCAGTATCAGGCCACCGTGGAGTATCTGATCAAGGACCAGATCTCCCGCACCATCACGAACCTCATTGACCGTGAGATCGAGCAGTATCAGGAGGAGCTCGTCGACGAAGGCAAGGAAGAGCTCTCCGACAGCGAAGTCATTTTCGAGAAGATCAAGCGCGTTCCGAATCACACCGACGACGACACCGAGGACGAGAACTCCAACCGCTACAAGTTCATGGCGAAGAATCTCATGGAGAAGATCGAAGGGCTCCGTGCCGAGATCGATCCTGCGGAGTTCGATCCCCTCAACATCCGGGAGAACATCAAGAAGGTCATCGACATGGAGAACATTCGAAACCGTGGCTTCAACACGGCGATCAACTCTCTGACGTCGATCCTTGACACTTCGAAGATGGGCTATCAGTACGTCGAGAACCTCAAGAATGCCCGGGAGCTCGTCGTGCGAGAGTACGAGGATATGGTTCCCGAGAACCTCCCGGACGAACGGTACGAGATTCGCCTCAAGTTCTATGACGCCGAGCAACTGATCAAAGAGCAGCAGGCGTACGACAAGCAGGTCGAGGCGTTCAAGAACGAGATCCAGCATCTCTTCGACGTGACCGTGGCGGTCTACGACAGCGGCAAATCAGGGTTCCGCGTCGACGACTACGACGACCTGGCACGCCGCGTGCGGGGCCGCGTACGACGCTACCGCGAAGAGCAGAACGAGCCGCTCTACGAGGATATCGAGAAGACCTGGAACGAAATCGTCCGCATTCGCGCCGAGGAGACCGACGTCGAGAAGCTCAACAGGACCTACCTCTACGAGAAGAACCTGCTGAAGCAGATGCTTGGTAAGACTCGCGAGAAGATCAACAAGATCTTCGGCTACGAGAACCCGAAGACTCGGGTCATCCTCGATCGGCGCCTCGAGTTTCTCGAGAGAGAGTTCGAGAGCTTCGATTATCTGATCAATCCGTACCACATCCAGCCGGGTCTGCTCCTGGACGTGAACATCACCAGCATCAAGCGGAAGAAGTTCACCCTGAACGGCATGGCCAACGTGCTGAATGAGTTCCTGCATGGTGTATCGAAGGGCTTCCAGGATGCGGCGTTCGCAGCCTTCAAGCGCCGGCGATCCACGGTCCGGGAGGACATTGACCAGACCTTCTCCGCCGAGGGTTCACGCCCGGCCGGCGGCGGCGGTGGCGGCGGCTCCATGGCGAGCGGCGGCGGCGAATCCGCAGACGCCAGCGTGAAGGGTAAGGCAAATGTTACCCCGAGCCAGCGCCGTGGGTCCTCTTCGAGCGACCTTCAAGAGCTCTAGGATATGGAAAACGATCTAAACTTACTTTCCAGCCGCGCGGGGTTTAACTCCGCGCTGCGTCATTTTAAGACGGTCAACGCCTTCGCCGCAGATGTGAACGACGGCTACAACCTTGCAGACGTCATTAATCAAGGCCTGGCGGAAGGGACCATCGAGCGCTACCAGGTAAGGGCGACTCTCAACGCCCTCCTGGTAGACAAGTTTGCGTACTCATATGAGGCGCACAACATGGCGGAAACCGTCGAGAGCGTCGACAAGCTCATCGAGCGTATCGCGAACTGGGGCAATCTCCAGATTGTTCTTGCGTATCATCATCCCCAGGCGGGGCTCTTCGTTATCAATCCGAAGAACGAATCGCACTGGGAAGATGCGATGCCGTTGATCAAGGATGAGCTCGTCGTCGTGTATGTCGGGTCACCTGACGAAGGACTGGATCGGAAGACCCTCGACGGCGCGGTCCAGGACTTCATCAAGGTGCTCTACGGGCGATCCATCAAGGACAAGGATCCGTACCTCAAGAAGGGAAAGGTTCGCACCCCCGTCCCGCCGCAACCGGAGCCGGAGGCGCCCGCAGAGCCGGAGACGCAACCTCAGGCCGCCGAACCGGCGGAGCAGCCGCAGCAGACGCCGAGTGGCGGCGGCGGCAAGAAGCGCCGGATCACTCCTCGCTACTCCGTTCTCGTGACGAATGAGCTCTTCCACAACGGCAACGTTGAGGCGTGGAAGAAGATCATCGAAAGCTTCAAGGGCAAGTACCCCGATCTCGATGTGCTGATCTGGTACGAGAATGAGCGGATCAACGACATCAACTCACTGTTCAAGTGGGGGAAGGTCAAGCACGGCACGCCGATTCTCGTAAGCGTCGTCGGCGACGACATCAAAGGGGTCTCGAAGCTCCAGCGGTACCTGTATGAGGGGGCCAGCCCGAGATTCGAAGTGTTCCTCAA
>CAZZIE010000191.1:0-4825 GCA_964654185.1 uncultured Spirochaetaceae bacterium
GCTCGCGCTTCCCAGGGTTACCGCGTCGTCGCTCCGCGCTCATCGTGCTGTTACCTCACATGCCTACTCCGCCCCGTTATCCATCCGGATCCCCGTCACACGCCGCACGGGGAACGCGGCTTTCTCCTACTCGTCACCCACCGCCGCGCGGCGGCTTATCTCCTCCGGCTGGGTTGTATGCCAGGCAAACCACTGCACCACTCACGGTGGCAGGCGAGATCCTGGAGAGGCTCACCGGTCTGACCGGTCCGACCGCATGCGCGGCCGACGTTTCAGCGTCCACGACGCCTACTTCCTCCTCTCCCGAGATCTTGGTTTCGAGGTCCAGCGCATACACGCCGTTGTCCGACTCAAGGCCGAACGCTGCCACCGGCAGGATCACCAGCAACACAACCAGTAGCAGCACGGATAGGCCACGCATACCGTCCCCCTCTCCCTAAGGATTGCGCGTCCCCACGGGACTCGGTGTGCCGGCGGGCATTGAACCCGCGCGATCCGGAGCCAACGTCCCTGGGAGGGGAAATGGTCTCTGAAGCTCCGGCGCTCTGCCTGACGACACATGCGCGGGACTTCCACCCGCGTGCTACTAAGGGCTCCGCGTCTGCCCCGTTCATCTGACAGTTGCAGTCTTACGTCCTCCAACTGACAATGCTCCCGGCCGTCTCTCGCGGCGGCGGCTGACGGGTTGCCGGCTGTCTCACCACCGCCGCACGGCTGCGGCTCCGTGCTGTTCTACCGCCCGATGGCGGGGGCGGATCCGGGCGCGGCTTCACATTGGCCATGGTCGCCCAGGCTTCCCCGCGCGCGGCCTGGGTGTATCCCTCGCGGATCTCCGCCCAATCAATGGGGTCCACAATCAAAGCCCCGGACCACTCGCCGGGGCGCGAGATCCTATTGCCCCTTCAGTTCCCGGCTTACGCCAGGATTGCCATACCTGGGAGTGCCTGACTGAGGTGCGCCTTGATTGCCAGGCGGGCCGCATGTGACCACGCGCCGCCGTCGGCCTCGAAGAGCGCGCATCCGATGCCGCTGTCCTTCTGGGTCATGCGGAACACGAATTGGCTCGCCGGCTGGTCGATCTCCGAGAAGCTGCGATACGGACGCAACGTCAACCGCTGCGGCGCAACCTCGCCCTGCTTCAGGTGCCCGTTGATCCGACGCCGGACCTCCGTGGACTGGGAGATCCCGTCGTCGCTCACCGCCGCGCCGTTTTCCACGTCGATCCGTGCGACGTAGTCCAAGAGCCGCTGGAGATCGGTTTCCTCGTCCGGTGCAAAGCGACTCTGCGCCTGGATCACGAAGGTTTCGGGATCAAGAAACTTTCCGAAGCTGAACGGCTCCGGGATGTCCGCCTTCACATTGACCAGGTCGTGGCGCTCGTTGAGCTCCCCGTGGATGTTGGTGCTTAAGACCACCTCGGTGGGCGAATCCACGCGCACGAAGCACCGATCCAGATCAACCGCGTCGATGTTCACGGTCATGTAGTCCACCAGGCTCGTCAGGGTGCGCAGGAACACCGGACTCGGCCGCGGGTCGTAGAACACCGGCTTCATGGACAGCGGGCTGTACGTGCGCCCAGCCACCTCCATCTTGGTGGTCCGCCGCTCGAGCTCGGCCACTTGCTGTACTGCTTGTCCGTCCATCACTTGCCCTCCATGGAGATCACGCGGCCGGCCTCGTCCGTCGTCTCGTCGAGCTCGAACTGCTTGGGATTCGAGCTGTAGGCCGTCACCTTCTCCCCGTCGAAGCCGAACATGACGTGCGACTCCTTCGCCGCGATCGGGGCGAGCTTGAGCGTGGGCTCAATACTCACCTTCGCGATATCGCGCTGCTTGGACGGCTTCACCTTGATGGTCAGTCGGAGCTCGCGCGCCGCATCGGGTTTCGTGTTCGGATCTCCGATGTTCGCCAGGAGCTTCTCCCACTCCTCCTGAAAGACCTCCTCCAGGAACCCGTCACCGCCTAGAGTGTCGAGGGTTACCTCTTTCATGGCTTCTCCTTCGGCCGGCGTTGCGGCACCCATCGGCGCGCCCGCCGGCATACATGGTCTCTGATTTCCGCCGCCAGCTTGCCGTCCCCGGAGGTGATCGCCTCGGCCAGACCGTCACGCTGGACCGGCTGATTGGTGAGTTGGATGGCGTTGTTGCACAAGAGGCAGCACACGAACTTCTTGTTCATGGTGCTATCCACCACCGCATTCCCGTAGCGCGACCGGTTCGCCTTGGTGTTCGGGATGAAGTGCGCCACCTGGGGCGAGCCGAACCAGTCCACTTTGCGTCCGCAGATGCAGATCCCGTGATCCCGCTCAAGGAGCCACAATCGTTGTTGGTTCTCACGGTCCACCTTCCGCTCGTGACTACTCACCGCGACCCCGTACCACTTCATGAGGATGTGCCGCCCGCTCCTTCTCGACGAACTTCTGCGCCAGGACCTCCAGGGACGGGTCCACCATTGCCTGCGCCATGGTTGCGTGCTCGCCGGTTCCCCGGAGGATCGAGCGCACGATCGGGTCTCGGATCTCGTCCAGGAGCTTCTCCAGCCGCGGGGTCATGCGGGGAGCTCCGGAACCGCCTCATTGCGGTGCCACCGATAACAGGTCAGCGCCGCAGCAAACGCCCGAAACCACCGCGGATCCCCGTACATGACACCCTTGTAGGTCCGCACCAGGCGATACTCCCCGTCGGCCTGCAGGTACACGTTCACAAACGCGATATCATCCCCGGGCCACAGCCACCGGTACGCCGCGCCCTGCACCGGGTGCCAGCGATCAGGCTTGCCGGTCTTGAAGTCGATGAGCGTGTTGTCCCCGTACACCGTCCCGGCAACGTCAATCGTGCCGGCAATGCGCTGCGACGGGCGAGACAGTACCTTCTCCGCATCCCCCGGCCACGGGTTGAACTCATGGACGTGCCGGAAGGTCTCGTAGGCATCGATGTAACCAGCGATCTCGCTCGCCGCGAAGTCGGAGGGTTCCATGAGCCCCATGTGAATCATCCGCAGCGCCTCATGGACCAGAGAGCCGAGAGTCGGATCGGTGAAGTGATTGGTGCGAATGAAGCCCATGCGCTGCAGGATCTCGGTTACCCCGTCGTAGCGCTCGCCGGTATCCTCGTCGTAGTAGCGGTGCGTCTCGCGATCACAGACCACGCTCATGATCCCTCCTCGAACACCTGGAGACGGCTGTCGTTTCGCTCCAGGAACTCCTCGAAGGTGTCGGCCATGTCGAGATGCTCAGTGTCGAGCATGTCGCCAACCGTGACGTCATACGCCGCCATCCGGTGCCCCCGGCGAAATCGCCAGATTGCCCGGAGTTTCTCCAGACTGATCCGCAACCGCGGCGCCCCGTACTGGACGGTCGGTGTTGCGTCCAACATGAACGATTGCGTCTTTCCCTCGTATGTCCTCACGATTGCCCTCCTCCAGCCGGATCACCTCCGGCAGGGTCAGCTCATGCGTTGCCCCCTTGTCCATGGCCGCGCCGGCCAGGGCATTGGGCACCAGATACTGCCAGAGCTCCACGATTTGTCCGCCGCAGACCTCTTGCACCTCGTAGCCTGACTGATACGCCTCAAACCCCCGCAGCGGCCGGAACGCGGTCAGGTGCACGTACCCCATCAGAACAACTCCATCTGTTCGCGCGTCTCGCGCACGCGCCAGGTATGCGCGGTCCTCCCAGTGACGCGGCATTTGCGCGCGCCCGACTTCCGCACATACCCGGCCCGCTCCAGTTCGGTGAGCCGCGGCTTGACCATGTTCGGGTCAACGCCGCTGCCGGCGTAGTAGATCCGGCCCAGCTGCTCGGTAAGCTCGCGCGCCGTCGCGTCCGGGTAGTAGCTCACCAGCGCGAGCACCCGCTGCTGACGGGCGCCCAGGCTCGCCTCAATGTCCCCGAGCGCCGCCCGGGAGGTGTCCGCTACCGCACGGGCCGCCATTCGTCCTCCCACAGCACCCCGACGCACAGCCCCGCAAGGCTCATGCTCACCACAACGATCCCTGAGAACACGAGCGCTACCGCCAGAGGCAGGGTGACCACCATGGACCACGCCGCGGTACACCCGATCCCGCCGCCGGCGACTACCGCAAGCAGCAATCGCCAGTGCTCCCGCAGGTTGTTCATGCCGCCAACCTCCTCCGGTTCAACTGCTCCCGCTCTCGTTCGTCCTTCCTCCACCACTGCGCCTCGCGGACCTCCAGCGGGACCTCGTACCAGCGCTCGCACGTGGCGCGCCACCAGACCTTCGGCCGGCCGGCCACGTCGGGAATACCGAAGTTCGGTAGCACCCAGGGGCGCTCAAGCGCCCAACTCGTGGAGCGGTGCAGGTAGTCGCGACAGATATCCGTCGCGGTCAGACCGGGCTTCTGGACCATCCGCTTGATCTCGCGCGCCTCCTCGAGAACGAGGGGCAATTGAGCATCCAGCCGCTCGACTGCCTGGACGAGCTCTTCAAGGGTGAGTGCCATGAGAATGACTCCCGTTCCGCGCGACCGGAAGCGTGCGTGCCGCGATCTCCTCATCGGTCCGGGCCTCCGGGTCCGTCTCATCGAGAAACGCCACTCTGAAGCCGTTCTGCGAGAGGTAGTATCGACACGCCTTGCGGGCCACGCGCGAGGCGCCGGCCCGCAAGGAACCGTCCTTGATTGCCTGGTAGCGCAGCGCCTCGTACATGCTGTCCGTTACGGTTACCTGGACGGTGCGGCTCACGCCGGCGCCTCCTGTTCCAACCAATCCCGGAAGCCGCAGATGGTCGCTTTCGCGCCCGCCCGCCGGCAGTGCCGCAGGTAATCGAGATAGCGCGGGTCATAGAAGGCCAGATTGGCCGCGCCG
>CAZZIE010000191.1:4835-7097 GCA_964654185.1 uncultured Spirochaetaceae bacterium
CAAGATCGGCCAGGTACGTGCGCCCTCCCAGCTTGCGTCGTCGTCTCTTCATGGAGCCCCCCCTACCGGTGGAACGAAACCTCACGCCCACCTTTTTCTCGCTGAACCTTTTCGATCACAGCTTCGCCGACGAACTTCATCTGGCCCTTCCCTTGTCGGGTGACCTTGATGTGGTTCAGGAAGGCAATGTAGTCTTCCCAGTCGATCTCGCCTGTGATCTTCTGGGTCAGTCCATTCGGACTATTGTCAGTCGACTTCGATTGCTGCATAGACTATTTCTAATCGGTACAGAGTTTCCGTGTCAAGTTTTTCTTTGAAAATTGCTGCAAGATTATTCCATATGGAATATGCTGGTAGCAGGAATCGAGAATGCCCATTGCCGGTAGCATACTCACAGCCGCACGGAAGTCTCGCGGAAGGTCCCAGGAGGAAATAGCGGCCGCGATCGGGCGCAAACAAGCGTATGTCTCCAAGCTGGAGCGCGACGATATCGCGGGCGGCATCAAGGGCGATGAGCTTCTGAGTCTCGCCGAGTACCTGCATTATGATCCGCACGTATTCTCGGGCGATTTATCGCTTGAAGATGGAGACCTTCGGGGCAAAGACCAGGAGAAAGTCTTGACCTCCCTGGTACGTGAAATCGAAGAACTGAAGACGCGGATTCGGCCGGCCGAAGAGCGAGATCCCGTCGCAGAGAAAGTTGCAGCCAATCAGGATCTACGTGATATCGCCCGGCAGCTGATGTTTCTCGATAGTATCAAGCTGCGCGAGATAAGCGCTGTCGTTTTCGGATGGCTACAAAGAGACACTGGTGAGCTGTCGGAGAGAGAGGAAAAGGTCGGCTAACACAAACAGGTCCTCATATTCGGTATCGGCTAACATGGACAAGATATCCAGTCCGCCTCAGATCTCACGCCCCGTGATCATACCATTTAGGAGGGATAGTTGAATGGCGGTGCCTCCAATGAACGCCCCCTATCGGGCAGTTCTTCTTCTATCTACGTTGCTGTGGGTTTGCACACCAACGTGGTCTCAATCCGACGCCACGCAAGCTCTGCTCGATAGTATTTCGTTCGACGGCATCGACATGAATGGGCTACAGACTTCACTAGAAAACCGAGCTGACCCTAACTACGTTGACGAAGGGGGACAGGATCGTTCGGTACTCGGGACACTCGCGGTAGTCGTCTCCTGGTCTCGCAACGTAACAGCAAACGAGGGGGTGAAAGCATTCCGAGCACTATTTGACCACGGCGCCCGTATACAAGACCCCACGGACGCCGAAATCCTCTACTCACCAATCTCATCCGGGCAGATTGATGTCGTTAAGATTCTACTCGATCACGGCAGTAGCCCAACCTCGTTTCCGGCATCTACCGGTAGCACGATGACGCCAATCGAACTTGCTGCAACCAGAGGACACGACGGTATAATCGATCTGCTCGTCTCATACGGAGCCCCTCCTCTGTCAGAATACGAGATTCGCCAGCTTCGGCTGGTTGGGCTTGCGGAGCTTGGAAGCGCCACAGAACTACATGCCTATCTGGAGTCGTTTAGCGTCGAAGTCAATCGACCAGACCGGATCGGTCGATATGCTCTGTTGTCACTTGCAAAAGACTGGTTCCCGCCGAATACATTCCGTAAGCTGATAGTCCTTCTGGATGCTGGCGCTGATCCTAATGTAAGTGATCTGTCGGATGACACGTATCTCTCAACCCCGCTGCATGAACTTGTGCGCAGTTCCGCGGTGTTCTACGATGGGGATTTCCCCGCATATACCCGAGAAAGCGCCGAGGAAGCGATGCGTCTCCTCATCGCTCACGGGGCACACGTGGCTGGGCGTGACGGCTGGAGGAACACCCCGCTACACATTGCCGCAAGCCAGAACAATATCGGCGCGGCTCGCATATTGATTGAATCTGGGGCAAAAGTCATGGACCGAAACCGGAGTGACGAAACTCCACTCGACCTGGCCGTCTCTGCGGAAATGATCCAACTGCTGAGAGATCACGGGGCAACCCAAAGGTGATTTGCCGTCGCTATCACTGATAGCAAACACAGCCGCAACAATGCGGTGAGACAGGCGGCTATAGTGTCGTTTCCCCGGACTCCGGGGGCACAAACGACACTATAGAAGCACCGGACGGCCCACCAGCTTCCAACCGCGGGAGCTTCCGGTCCTTACACTGTAAGGACTTACAGGGTGGGTGATAGTGAGGTGATAGCACAATGAGTCATCACCACCCATTCCGGCTGTACCGC
>CAZZIE010000192.1:0-7068 GCA_964654185.1 uncultured Spirochaetaceae bacterium
GATTTGTTCTAGCGGCTCCGACGCGTCGATATAGATACCAACTCTTACATACCCTGTGGGTATAAGCCCAGAGGGTACAAAACCCAGAGGGGCAGTCATGGGAAAGATTTATCCCTTTAACAGCTCGGAGTACCTTTCGGACCCGGCGATCCTCGAAACGATCGGGAATCGCGGCGTTCGGGTCATGGAGCTTGCGTCAATGGGCGCACCGATCGCTCCGGGGTTCATTATCTCCAACGAGCTACTCAACGAAATCGTCGATGATCCGTCCATAGCGTACGAGCTCTATCGCGAGCCATTCGCCAGGATGGAGCAGATCCTCGGAAAACAGTTCAACGACAAAGAGAATCCACTTCTCATCAAGGTCGTTGAGAGTCCCATGCTCAATGTCGTCGCGACGAATGCGAGCACTCACAACGTCGGGATCGGCGATCACACCGTCGACGGCTTCGGTAACTACGTCGGCGAGGACTTTGCCTATCACGAGTACGCCGGGCTGCTGAGAAGGCTCGCGCAGCTGGAGCTGAACACAGATGTGAAAGCGGCACGCCGGAAGAAGCTCGATGCACTCGTGGATAAGGTCGATCACGCCAGGAAGAAGGCGGACTACCGGAAGGCCATTGAAGAGGGTAAGCCGCTCTTTCCCGACGGAATCTTCAATAACACTCACGAGCAGCTCATCTACGTCGTGCGGCTCTACCACGATCTGTTCCAGGGGAACGTGAGCAGTGAGGATTCCGCACTCCTCATCCAGGCAATGGTCTTCGGCAACTACGGCGAGGACAGCGGCTTCGGCAGCTTCTTCACCCACGACATCATCACCGGTGAGAACATCATTACCGGAAGCTACTTCCACAACGCCTTCGATGAACGCGAGAAAGAGGGCATCCCCATCGAGAAGGTGGATAAGAAGCTCTACAAGACCCTCGACAACATCGGTAACGAGCTGGAGAAGCACTTCAAGGAAATTCGTCGCGTCCGATTCACGATTGAGAACGCCAAACTCTGGGTCATCGACCAGAATCCGGTTCCCAACAAGAGCACCCAGGCGGAGATCAAGGCGCTCCTGGATCTGAACCGATCCGGAGTTGTGGACAAGAAGTATGTGATCAACGCCATCAAGCCGGGCCGCCTGGCGGAGATTCTACATCCAACCCTCGATATCAACTCCGTGAAGAAGATGAAGCGTGTCGACGGAGGAATCGCCGGTTCGGTGGGCGCCGCGATCGGGCGTGTGTACTTCTCCACGGATTCTCTTCTCAAGGCGCACAAGAAAGCCATTCAGGAGGGCTCCGACACGAACTTCATTCTGGCCATGTCGTCGACCTTCGCAGAGGATGTGAAGGCCATTGAGGTGGCCACGGGAGTGCTCTCCTCAGAGGGCGGATACGCTTCCCACGCGCCCGTCGTGGCGCGTAGTCTCGGCAAGGTCGCCCTTGTGTATCCGGGCGCGAAGTTCCTGAAGAACGCCATGAAGATCGGGGACGTGAACGTCAAGGAGGGCGACTACATCACGCTGAATGTGCCCTACTACGATCCACCGGTCATCTATTTCGGAAAAGCATCTCTCACCAAGCCGACCCCCGAGGGAAGCGGTCTCCTCGAGCTTCTCGACATTGCTCAGGAGTTCATTGGGGACGGGTTCGACGTCCACGCCAACGCGGATCAGCCCAAGGATGCTCAGCTGGCGCAGACCTTCCTGGCCAAAGGCATAGGACTGTGCCGGACCGAGCACATGTTCTTCGCGGATGACCGAATCAACACATTCCGGTCGATGATCCTCTCCGACACGCGCGAGACCAGAGAGAAGGCGCTGGAGAAGCTGAAGAAGTACCAGGTGGACGACTTCTACCAGCTTCTGAAGATCATGGACGGGAAGCCGGTGACGATCCGTCTCCTGGACGCGCCCCTGCATGAGTTTCTGCCCCATACCCCGGAGAGCATGAAGTCCTTTGTGGCCTTCTACAAGAAGCAGTATCCCAAGGTGACTGAGGCGGAAATCAAACAGCGAGCCGACCTGCTGAATGAGTTCAACCCCATGCTGGGTCACCGCGGCGTCCGCGTCGCCATCTCCTATCCCGAGATCTACAATATGCAGGTTCGAGCCATCTTTGAGGCCGCCTACAAATTGCAGAAGGAGGGTGGGAATCCCATACCCGAGATCATGATCCCTCTCGTCATGACGGCGAATGAGATCAAGACGGTACGGAACGGCAAGCGGATCGAAGGCAAGTCAATCATAGGCATCAAGGAGATTGAGGCCGATGTGCGCAAAGAGGCCAAGGTGAAGAAGGCCGTACACTACCGGGTGGGAACCATGATCGAGTTGCCCGCGGCGGCGCTGCAGGCTGACCGAATTGCTCGGTACGCGGAGTTCTTCAGCTTCGGCACGAACGACCTGACCCAGACCACAAACGGACTCTCCCGGGACGACTTCAACAACTTCTTTTCGGACTACAACGAGTTCGACCTTCTGGAGGAAAACCCCTTCAAGGTTCTCGGGGAGCAGGTCAAAGAGATAATTGCCATTGCGGCGGAACGCGGGCGCCTGACGCGGCCCGATCTCATTGCAGGAATCTGCGGTGAGCACGGCGCCGAGCCGGCGAATATAGCCTTCGTGAAAGAGGCAGGGCTCAACTACGTGTCCTCCTCTCCCTACGGGATTCCCATTGCGAAGCTGGCAATCGCGCAAATGAACGCCGCCGGCGAGCAGAAGTCATAGACTGCGAGGGGACGAGAGTCCCCTCCGGACTATCCGGGGGAGTCGGACAACCGGCCGGTCCGGTGCCGGTCCCAGGCGACTCGAAAGACCCGATTCCAGTACAAAGCCCCGCCACTTCGGCGGGGCTTTCTTGTGGATGGCAGTGGGTGCCGGTGTGACGGCGGGCGCCGGCGCGTGGGGACCCTATTCAGGCGGCTCGGAAGCAGCCCGCCTCGGCGCTGGAGGTGAAGGCATCCACCAGGTGGAGCTTGATCATGGCTTCGGGGACCCATGTGCTCTCGGTGAACTTCACGAGGACCGTCATGAGCTCATGCTGGCTGACGTAGAGACTGCCTGCGTGGTTCCGGGCGCCGCCGGGCTTGAGCTCCTCCGCGAAGAGCGTGCACTGGATGGCGCGGTCCAGGTGGTCGCTTCCCGTGCGGTAGTGGCGGTACGCCTTCAGCTCAGTCGTGCTCGAAGAGGGAATGTAGAACTTCTCGATGAGCATGCTCTGCAGGAAGGACTTGGCGAAAATCGAGAGCTTGGTGACGTCCTCGTCCCGGCGCAGGGTCGCCCCGTAGCGCTCGGTGTGCTCCGTGAGGACCTGGACGGCCGATTTCAGGTGGCGCAGAGCCTTGCGGTATCGGAGGCGGGGGACACCCTCGCTGCGGCGGTGGACGTTCTGCAGGCCGTACTGGTAGTAGGTGTAGACCCCATCCAGGATGTCCTCCACGGCGCTGTGGAGGTGACGCACCTCTTCGGGAGGGGGATGACGCTCCCGAAGCGGCGCCTCCTCAAAGCCTTCGCTGTCCCGGTCCTGTCCGTGACGGGGCCGTTGACCGGGCCGCTCCTCGCCCCTCTCTTGCTCTCTGTTTCCGCCGTCGTCAGCTTCCCCGCGTCGCGGCGGCGCGCCCCGGAGGCCCGCCTCTCCCTGCTTCATGAAGTCGCAGACAAGGGCGTATGCTTCATTGACCTGGGTCATGCGGCGGTGAGCCCACTGAAGGCGACTGGCGTTATAGTCCGGGTGATAGTGCTTCACGAGGCGGCGGTATGCGGCAGTGAGGTCCTGCTCGGTGGGTGCGTCGGTGAGCTTGAAGAGCGCGAAGGCGTCCTGAAGATCCATCTTGCAATTGAGCATTATACGGAAGCCGGTTGCTCCGAACAAGACGGTGTCGAAGGCCGCGCCAAATTGACAGCAGAATCGGCGGGGCATATACTGCCAGAAGATTCCCAGCTCAGAGGCTTAGGAGTGGACATGGCAACGATTAAAGAGCTGTTTGGGGCATACAGTAAGGGAGAGCTTCCGACCGAGGGTGGATACATCGTGAGCTCCTTCTTTGACGATTCTTCGACGTATACGAAGTACGAGGTGACGTCCTACAACAACGTCAAGGACATCTTCGTCAGCGACGAGGGCATTACTTTCCAGGCGGACGGCAACAAGATCTTTGTTCTCGTGGAGCCCGCCAACTATTCCAAGAAACACATTGAGCCCACCTATCGTGACAGCTTCCACTCCATCCCCTATCGCTTCCGGGAAGTCGAGGTCCTCACGTCCCGGCGGCAGGACAGCATAATGGTGGGGAAGGAGCCCGTTATGTCCTACGGTTCCTTCACGGTCTTGAAGAGCGTCGGGAACAACTTCTCCTACGTCTTCTACATGAGTGATGACATTGAAGACTCCATTGAGAAGTTCTTCGCAGACTCCCTCTGGAAGGATGCCCGCATTCCGAAAGGGGATGCCCAGAAGGCAGCCGGGACCATCCGGGAGAAGTTCGCAGAAATCGTCGTTCGGTAGCCGAACCGGACCTCAGGTGTGACGCCCACGCTGTCTCACCGCTCCGCAGATGCTCAGGTCATTGAGTTGCATCTAATCCGACAAATGAAACGGCCCGGGTTTTCCGGGCCGCTTTCGTACTCGTGCAGGTGGCTGGATGTCTCCCGCAGTTGCGGGCTCCGCAGGGCCGTGCCTCGCAGGGCCGTGCCTCGCAGGGCCGTGCAGCCCCGGTCCCTGCAATGCGGGCCCGGCCGCCCGAGCCCGCGGCGCGCCGACCGTGGCTACGCGCCGTGCTCGGCCAGGTTCTTGTAGATCTCCCACTGATCGTCGACCTGTCGCTGCGCCTTGTGCAGGAGGTCCGCAGCAATCTCCGGCTGGCTCTGCTTGAGGGAGCGGAACCGGATCTGCCTGTACATGTAGTCCTCCAGCGAGGTCGAGGGCTCCTTCGAGTCGAGCTGGAAGGGATTCTGCCCCTCGTCCTTGAGGCGTGGATCGTAGCGGAAGAGCGGCCAGACACCGCTGGTGACGGCGGCCTTCTGGTGATCCATGCCGTGGGCCATGTTGATTCCGTGGGCAATGCAGTTGGAGTAGGCAATGATGATCGAGGGGCCGTCGTAGGACTCCGCCTCCAGGAAGGCCTTGATGGTCTGGTTTCTGTTGTACCCCATGGAGACCCGGGCGACGTAGACGTAGCCGTAGGTCATGAGCATGCGGCCCAGGTCCTTCTTCTGGATGCTCTTACCGCTGTAGGCGAACTTGGCAATGGCACCGATGGGCGTTGCTTTGGACATCTGACCGCCGGTGTTGGAATAGACCTCGGTGTCCATGACCAGGACGTTCACGTTGCGCCCCGAGGCCAGGACGTGGTCCAGACCGCCGTAGCCAATGTCGTAGGCCCAGCCGTCTCCGCCGAGGATCCACACGGATTTGCGGATGAGATAGTCCTTCACGGACAGAAGCTCATCGGCCTCCTGTGAGTTGCTCTTCTCGAGCTGCTTCACCAGGGCATCCACCCATTCCCGCTGGCTCTCAACTGCCTCTGGTGTGTCCTGGCCGTTGGAGCGCACATTCTGCAGGATTTCGACGTCAACGCCCTTGGGCGGATTGTCGATCATGCGATCGATGAGCTCGAGGCCATACTCCGCCATCTTGTCGGCGGTGAGGCGCATGCCGAAGCCGAACTCCGCGGCGTCCTCGAAGAGTGAGTTGGACCACGCCGGGCCGCGGCCGTCGGCGCGCGTCTTGTACGGGTGAGTCGGGAGGTTGCCCCCGTAGATGGAGGAACACCCCGTGGCGTTGGCGATCACCGTGCGGTCTCCGAAGAGCTGTGACATGAGCTTCACGTAGGGCGTTTCGCCGCAGCCGGCGCAGGCACCGGAAAACTCGAAGAGGGGCTCGAGGAACTGAGATCCCTTGGTGGTTCGCCGGTTGATCTTGTCCGAGGGAAGCTGGGGCAGCGTCTGAAAGAACTCCCAGTTCGCCTTCTCGCGGTCGCGGATGGGGAGCTGGTCTTCCATGTTGATCGCCTTGTGGTCGGTCTTCTCGCCGTCCACCTTCTTGAAGGCCGGGCAGATGTTGACGCAGATCTGACAGCCCGTGCAGTCCTCCGGTGCAACCTGAACGGTGTACTTCAGACCCTTCAGATCCTTCCCTTTGGCATCAGTATATTGAAATGATTCAGGAGCGCCCTTCAGGTGCTCTTCCTCGTACGCCTTGATGCGGATGGTCGCGTGGGGGCACACGGCGGAACAGTCGCCGCACTGAATGCACACCTCCGGATCCCAGACCGGAATCTGCATGGCAATGTTGCGCTTCTCGTACTTCGTGGTGCCGACGGGGTAGCTGCCGTCGTTGGGCAACTTCGAGACCGGGATGGTGTTGCCGCGACCCGCCATGATCTCGCCGGTGACTTCCCGGATGAAGTCCGGGGCGTCCCCCGGCACCGGCGGCAGGATGTGCAGTTCCCCGGCAGTATTGCCCGGGCGCTCGACCTGCTGGATGGCCTCGAGGGCGGCGTCCACTGTCGCAATGTTGAGGTCGACGATCTCCTGACCCTTCTTCCCGTAGGTCTTCTTGATGGAGTCCTTGATCAGATTGATCGCCTCATCCTCGGGCAGGACGCCGGAGATCTTGAAGAAGGCTGTCTGCATGATGACGTTGATCCGGTTCCCCATCCCCATGTCGAAGGCGATCTGGTTGGCGTTGATCACGTAGAAGTTGAGCTTCTTGTCGATGATCTGCTGCTGCACCTCCGTGGGTAGGTGGCCCCAGACTTCGTCTGCCCCGTAGGGTGCGTTCAAGAGGAAGGTGGCGCCCTCTTCCGCGTTCGAGAGCATGTCGAACTTCTCCAGGAAGGAGAACTGGTGGCACGCCAGGAAGTTCGCCTTATCGATCAGGTAGGTGCTCTTGATGGGCTCTTTGCCGAAGCGCAGGTGGCTCACCGTGCGGGCGCCCGCCTTCTTCGAATCGTAGACAAAGTAGCCTTGAGCGTAGTTGTCCGTGTTCTCGCCGATGATCTTGATGGAGTTCTTGTTCGCGCCGACGGTACCGTCGGAACCGAGGCCGTAGAAGACTGCCCGGTGGACGCCCT
>CAZZIE010000193.1:0-7067 GCA_964654185.1 uncultured Spirochaetaceae bacterium
CTCCAGTGCGCCGGCCGCGCTCACCCGCCTCCCGCCCCCCGCGCCGACCCGGGCGTTTCCTCCCCTGCACCGGAATGGGTACAATATGGACCATATGAACAACGATCACGCCTGGGTCAGCTGGAACGGCAATATCGTCCACACATATGAGCGCATGCACCGCCCCCGCACGGAGGAGGAGCTCGCCGAGGCGCTCCGAAAGGCGCGTTCCGTTCGCGTCTTCGGCAACAAGCAGTCCTCCGCGGACATTGCCGCCGGCACCGAGACGTTGATCGATATGTCCGAGTACAACCGCGTCGTGGAGTACGACGATGGGCGGCGCCGGATCACCGTCGAAGCGGGCATGACCCTCAAGACGCTGATGAGCCACGTGGAAGCAAAAGGATGGACCTTCTCGTGCCTCCCGGACATCGACACGGTCACCGTCGGCGGCGCGCTTTCCACCGGAACTCACGGCACGGCCGGCAGCGCGCATGCCCTGGCCGAGTCCATGGTCGCGGCGCGGCTGGTAACCGCAGACGGCAGCGTACAAGAGGTCGACGAATCGAGCGATCTCATGCCGGCGCTGCGAAACGCCCTGGGCACCCTGGGTGCGTTCTCCACGGTGACCTTCGAGCTCGACCCCCTCTACCACCTCCGCGTGGAAGAGCTGGCCTTCCGGGACGAGGAGTGGCTTTCGACGTACCGGCAGTGGCTGGGGGAGTACGACTTCCTGCGCATCATCTGGCTCCCGCACACCGGCTACGGGTGGGTCGTCCGGGGTGAGCGCGTAGATGCCGGCACCCCCGTCGAGGAGCGCGCGGCGCCGCGCTTCGTGCGGCACCGCCGGGAGGTCTCGAAGTTCCTCTACAAGCGCACCGTGCGCTTTCCGCGGTTCACCCGGCTCGCAAATCGTCTGCTTCGGAGACTCTTCTTCAACCACCGCACCGTGGAGAAGGGAACACTCTACGGCGCCACCGTCACCAAGTCCCGGGGTTCCACGCTGGAGCTTGCGGAGTGGACCGTCGCGCTGGACCGCTTCGATGAGCTCTTCGCCGAGCTCCGCGCCCGTCTGGAGAGCAGTGCAAACAGTGCGTATGCACACATCCCCATGGACATCCGCTTCCTCTCGGCGGACGGCACCTGGCTGAGCAACGCCTACGACCGCGACATCGTCACGGTGGGTTGTGTCACGCGCAACCCCGAGCACGCCGACGAGTACGCCGCCTTCGACATGGTCGAGGATCTCTTCCTCAGCTACGGCGGCCGCCCCCACTGGGCGAAGCGCTTCAAGGCAAAGGCGCCGGATCTGCGACCCCTCTATCCGCGGTGGGACGACTTCGCCGCTCTGCGACGACGGATGGACCCTGACAACAAGCTCCTGAATCCCTATCTCCAGGAGCTCTTCGGCGAGGGGCGGGTCTGAGACAGGCTTGACCGCCCTACCCTCGCATTCATACAGTCAACAGCACCGTGGCATCTCAACGCTCCAGTGACCAGAATCACCGCTCGCACCACCGCGCCTCGGCACAGCAGAACGCCGGCGCCGGTCCAGGAGCCGCCGGGGCGCGGGGAACCGCCGACGCGCAACGGAACGCCGAAGCCGCCGGGGCGCGGGGAACCGCCGACGCCGCGCAGCGCAACGCCGGTACCATCTCCAGCTCCTACCGCATTGAAGAGAAGCCCTTCTACCTGCCGATCAAGGACGAGGTCGACATCTTCGAGCGCGCCTGGGTGGAGCAGATCCCTGTCCTCCTCAAAGGCCCGACCGGCTGTGGCAAGACGCGCTTCGTCGAGTACATGACCTGGCACCTCGGTCAGAAGGTGTACCGCACCACCGGCGCGGACCCCGGGAGCCGCCCCGGAGGCGCCGGGGCCACGGGCGGCGGGGGCGGGAACGGCAGCGGCGGCCCTTCAGCCACCGGGGCAGGCCCCTTCGCTCACGGCGTGGGCAGCCTCTACACCGTCGCCTGCCACGAGGACATGACCGCCCGGGACCTCACGGGACGCTACATCATGAAGGGCGGCGAAGCGGTCTGGATCGACGGGCCCGCCACCATGGCGGTGAAGGAGGGAGCCATCCTCTACCTGGACGAGGTGGTCGAGGCGCGCAAGGACGTCACCGTCGTGATCCATCCTCTCACGGACTACCGCCGCCTCCTGCCCATCGAGACCCTGGGCGTTCAGATCGAGGCGCCGCCGAGCTTCATGGTGGTCATCTCCTACAACCCCGGCTACCAGAGCATCCGCAAGAACCTCAAGCCGTCGACCAAGCAGCGCTTCGTTGCCATCGACTTCTCATATCCTCCCGCCGACAAGGAAACGACCATCGTCGAGACCGAGAGCGGCATCGACCGCACCCTCGCGGAGAAGCTCGTCCTCCTGGGCAACGACATCCGCAACATCACCACCATCGACCTGGAAGAAGGGGTCAGCACCCGCAGCCTGGTCCACGCGGGCAAGCTCATCCGCCGTGGCATCCCGGCAAAGCGAGCCTGCTCTCTCGCCATTGCCCAGGCCGTCACGGACGAGAAGGATGAGATTGCGGCAATCGAGTTGATTGTGGATAAGATTTTCAGATAGTGGCCCTCACGGGCCGATGCCCACGGCCCCCACCTCACGGGCGGCCGCTCAGGCGCGGCGGGGTGTCCCCTGGATCACCCCCGATCGAACACCGCCTCGTAGAGCGGCGTGGTGCGGAAGGACGCGTCCGGGCGCGCCTGCTTGGAGCTCTCCAGAAGACCGAACCTCTGTCCCAGATACTCCACGAAGAAGATCTCCAAGGTGGTCCGGAGCCAATCGGAGAAGCCGAACGGGCGTGTCTCCTCGCCCGCGTTCCCCGCCTGCTCCACTCGAGTTGCCTCCTCCAGCTCCGGAACCGCCCCGGCGAACCGTTGGACGAGGAGGCGGACGGGCACCCAGCCGCCGTCACCGCGCCGGGCGTCAGACAGCTCACCCGCCGCGTAGAAGAGGAAGCCCGCCATCCGGTGAAGATACGGAGGCGATTCGAACCACCGGTGCTCGGCCCAGTCGAAGGAGCGGAACGCCGTGGCAAGAAGGTGGTGGTAGAGCGCGGCCGGATCGTCCGCGAGGCGCAGAGCCGTGTCCGTCGGCTCGAACCGCTTGCCGGTGAGGCGCAGCAGTCCGGCACTCTCGGCAAGACGGCGAACGCACAGCAGATCCAGCCAGTCGGACTCCTTCTTCGGCCGGATGCGCTCGAGAAACGTTGCGTCTCTCTCCGATATCTCACCACCGTCAGTATCCGCCACGTAGTCGGCGGGAGAGGGGACGATCCTGACCTCGTGCGCCCGCTGCACGAGCTGCGGCGAGACGTACCCTGCCTTCGTCGCACCGAGTCCCCCGTCGCTCAAGGCCTGCTCGAGGAGCCACGCCACCCCGCGCTGGTACGGAGCTTCCGCCATGAGCCCCTGGGCAGTACGAAGCTCATCCGGCTTCCGCAGTCTGAGAACACCGTCCACGTCCGGCGCACCCGGGCGCAGAAGCTGAGTGAACGCCTGCGGTGAGAGGCCGAAGCGGTCGGCTTCCGGCACATCTCCCATGCGCTCGGTCATACGGGACAACGTGCCCTCGAGTTTGCCGCGGACGTTGTCCACCACCGCCGGGTCCACCCCCACTTCGGCGGCGATCGTCTCGCTATCCTGAGGGGTGCCCTCGTTGTAGTTGCGAATGAGCCGGTCGGCGATCGCCTGAAACTCCTCAATGCTCGACGGCAGCGGTCCCTCCTCTTCCGTGTTAACCTGGTCGTCGGGACTCCCCGATTCCATGAGCTCTTCCTCGTACCGGGCGCGCAGGACGCCGCACTGGTCAAGGAGGACCTCGTCCAACCCGAGTATTCCCGACGCTGCCGCAACGACGACAATGCCCGCCGCAACCTGCGGCTCTTCAGGGAAGGCGACAATCCGGCGGGCCGCGCTCACACCGCGGTCGTAGGCGACTCGCGTCCTTGCCTCGACAAAGGCGCGTCCGGTTTCCCGGTCCAGGTAGATCGCCGGGTCGTACATGGGCGATCCCGCTCCAAGGGCGACTCCGCCCCCGGCCTCATCGAAGCTCACTCCTGCGAGCACCTCCCCGGCACCCTCCGCGGCGGCTCGCCACGCCTCCTCGGACCATGCGTCGACGTTCTCCGGCAGTTGCACGAATGACGCATACCGTCCGGGAGGACCCTGCGGGGTGCGCACCGCCGGTGTCTCGCTCACGCGGAGCATTGCGAGGAAGGGCAGGGGGTCGCCTGCAGCAATGTCGCTCACCGGTGCATCCGGATGTGCGATGCCGATAAGTGGCACGGAGCCGGCAGAGGCGCTCGCACGTGAAACGACGTCGGCCATGAACAGCGCGTCGGTCTCCTCGAGTCCCTGAAACGGTATCACGACGCCGTAGGTCACAAACGCCGGTCCGACGTCCACGAGCAGGCCGAAGAAGAGCTTCAACCCGCGCCGGTAGTTTTCGGAGGTCGCCCGCGAGTAGACGAGCATCTCGTCCCACTCTTCTGTGTCGCTCCACGACGAAGGTGGTGCGCCGACCGGCGCCACCCGCAGCCGCCGATCACCGAGATCATCCACCACCCGGAAGAAGGTCCAGACCCACGGTCGGGCGCGCCAACGGCGTACGAGCGCTGCGACATCGTCACGAAGCGTGCTCTTCGAGCTGCGAAGGAAGGCGCCGACCCGGTCGGGACGGGTGAAGACCACGCTCGCGGCGAGCATGGCCGACACGTACTCCTCCCAGTGCTCCGGGAAACCATCCCACCACTCCTGGTTTTCCTGGAACTCTGCGAAGGGACGGGCCACCAGCCGTTTCCGTTCGGCGTAGCGGAACGCCGGCTCCACAGCGTCCTCGAGAAGTGCCGAAGCTCGTTTGCACTCGGCCTCGTTCGGAAGCCTGTCACTCATGGTCGCCCCTCTGCCGCCCCGGCGGCTCGCTCTGTTCCCCACCGGCCAGCTCCGCTTCCGCATCTTCAATCGCACTGTCAATAATCGGCTGGAGTCTGCTGATCGTCTCGCGCAGTCGCCGGAGCTCTTCCGGGTCGCTCTCGTCGCCACGGTTGAGAACTTCCATGATACCGTTGAGCATTCCGCTCATCTCGCCGAGTCGCGTCGTCGGTTCAGCGGGCAGCTGGTTCGGCTCAATTCCTCGCGTATCAAGGGACCGGACCCACTCGGCAATGCGCCTGATGAGGGCAAGAACGAGGTCGCGCACGGCGACGATCGCAGCGTCTGCATCCGGATCGAACGTCTGCGCCTCACGATTCCACAGCCGCTCCACAGCCGCGCGGAACCGTTCCTGCTCGGACCCGGATGCGTTCGTCGGGCCGGGCCCGCCGAAGCACCGCTCTATCGCCTCGTCGAGTCCGTCGCCACGGGACAGCGCCTGACGCATGAATCCGCGCACCTCTTCGACCGAAACCATGGAGCCGGTGTCGGCGAGAACCTCCGCGATAACCTGTTCGGGATTGTCTTTGTTTCGTGCCACGCCTGACCGTAGCCAATGACACGATCTTGTTCAACGGACCCTGGATTCCGATTTGATGCAGGGCCTTCGGCGGGAGGGTAATCTCCGTGCGGGCCCGGGAGATCAGAAGGCGAGCGGCCGGCGGTGCTCCTGGACTACGTAACCTCCGGGCGCGCCTTGAGGCTTCGCTTGGTCTGGGTATCACGTTTCATGATGCTCAAAGCCATACTGCCCACAATTGCGCAGATCTCGGCTGCGTATCCAGTGCGCGCTCGCGGATGTCGTTTCTGCCATGTTCTTGGGTTCAGGGTCCGGTGCTTCTCGAGCCGCTCACCGTCCCGGTCATCGGTTGAAAAAGGCGCACCATTGCAGGCTCTGCGGCTCGAGCCGGATGAGGAGACACCATATTGCATCATGGGACGGAATGCCGTTGGGAACCCCAGAAACCGCTTGAGCCTGTCGCCCTTGAACTGCCGGTAGTTCTCAATACCCTCCCATGTCTCACGGGCGCTGCCCACGACGCACGCGGGGAGCACGATGATGTCTATGAGTTTGTGCCGAGGGTTGCGACCCAGTTCCAGGTGAACAAGCTCAGAAACATGATCCACTATCGGAGCGCCCTGTCTATGGTTCATCCGTCTCCCTCCCGGTTTGGGAGAGATTCAACATGCCGCAAAGCCTCTCGTCCGTCTAGTCAAAAAACACGAGTTCACAAGTGCTGCATGAGTATCTAGTGCGCCAACTTCCTGACCACTTGCTACGTATGATTATGTGCGTCGGCCCTGGAAACAGCTTGCGCCAAGGGATAGCTCCTCCTATAATTTCTCCCAGTATCCTTCCAGAGATGCCTAACATAGAGAGGTGTTGCGTTGTGAACAGAACGCGATATGGCGGTAGGTCCGGCACCGCTCTGACGTTGTCCAAACGTCTGAGGTCTGTGGTACGTGGCACAATCGTGGCTCTTCTGGTCATGTTGAGCTTCAATGCTTGCGGGAGCCTACTAAGTCCTGACAATACGGATGAGCCTGAAGACTCCACACCAACGTACACAATCACCTACCGCGGAAACGGCAATACCGGGGGAAACGTACCGGTTGACGAAAACGAGTATGAGCAAGGTGAGATAATAGTCGTTGCCGAAAACAGTGGCGATCTTGTGAGATCAGGTTATGCCTTTGTGGGCTGGAACACACAGCAAGACGGGAACGGGATGTCATACGAGGTGAACAGCTCATTTGAGATGGGACCTACAGATGTAACACTTTTCGCTGCATGGGAAGAACTGACAGGTTCGCTTAGTGGGTATGTCTATTATGCGAGTACCACAATACCCGTATCCGGCGTGACCGTCACCATCGGCGATGTTGCCACAACAACTGTGAGTGATGGTGCATACAGGCTGGAAGGGCTACCGGATGGCACGCAACAGATAGACGCGACAAAGAGTGGCTTTGATGCCTACACAAGTAGCGTGACGGTTCCTGCCACTCATGACATCGAGATTACGGGTGGGTCGGTATTTAACCTTACTGGGAACGTGAGTTTTGAAGGTGAACCTGTCCAGGTGTTCCCCGCCAGGCGAACTTTCCGTGAATTGAGGAACCTGCCGATAATGGGTT
>CAZZIE010000194.1:0-7046 GCA_964654185.1 uncultured Spirochaetaceae bacterium
TGTCCCTCCTGGGTCGACTACATGGAGAAGTTCTACCCGGACATGATCCCGCACTTCTCGACGGCGAAGTCTCCGCAGATGATGCTCGCCGCCATGACGAAGAGCTACTACGCCCAGAAAGAGGGGCTCAAGCCGGAAGAGATCTTCCACGCCTCGGTCATGCCCTGTACCTCCAAGAAGTACGAGATTTCCCGGGGCGACGACATGTGGTCCTCCGGGGTACAGGACATTGACGTCTCCATTACCACCCGCGAGCTCGCCCGGATGATCAAGGCGGCCGGTATCGATTTCAACAAGCTCGAAGATGAGCCTGCGGATTCGGCCCTGGGCATGTACACCGGTGCGGCAACCATCTTCGGTGCCACCGGCGGTGTCATGGAGGCGGCCCTGCGAACCGCTCACTATCTGGTCACCGGGAAGGAACACGAGCACATCCAGTTCGAGGATGTCCGGGGACTCGAAGGTGTCCGCCAAGCGAAGATAGACGTGGAAGGCACCGAAGTCCGCGTAGCAATCGCCCACAATACCTCGAACGTGGCGCGCGTCATGGACGAGATCAAGGCAGCGAAGGCGGAAGGTCGTGAGCTGCCCTATCACTTCGTCGAAGTCATGGCGTGCCGGGGCGGATGCATCGGCGGCGGCGGCCAGCCCTACGGCGCCACCGACGAGACGCGACAGCGGCGGATCGAAGGCCTCTACAAGGACGATGTGGAGCACAATCTCCGGATGTCGCACCACAACCCCATGATCAAGACGCTCTACGACGAGTTTCTCGGGGAACCCCTTTCGGAGGCATCTCACAAGTACCTCCATACGCACTACACGCCCCGGCCGGTCTACAGCCGGTAGCGGCATCGGACCGGGCCCCCCGCCGGGGCCCGGACGCCGCCCCGCCCGGCGCTTGCACCCGCGGGGCGGGATGCCGCCCGGCGCTCGTACCCGCCGACGTCTGCGACCGCGGGGCGCCCACGATTGAAACTCACCTTTCAGTGACACAGAATAGATTGTGCGATAAGCTCATTAGCTCAGTCCCCTCCGCGGAGTATGTGTGGATGCACGGTGAGCCGCCGATTCAACACGGCAGCGAGGTAGTATACGAGCGACTCAAGAAGCTGGAAGAGGAGAATCGCGCCCTCCGGGCCGATCTGCTCCGCTCCGAAGAGTCCCGTGCGGAACTCTACCGCCTGCTGAACCAGAATCCTCAGACCGGACTCCCCATTCGTCGCGTCTTCGACCGCGATCTTGCGGCGGCTCTGAAGGAGTCCGGTGAGCCTATCGGGATCGGGATTGTCCGTCTGGACAAGGCGTACGACCGAATCCGCAACTCCCGGGACCGCAGCCGGGTGCTTCTCTTCAAGACTGCGCTCCGCATTCAGGGAATCCTCGGCGAGAGTGTCTACCAGTCGGATCGCCTGGACGAGTTCTTCCTCATCATCCGGGACGCCGGCTCCCCCGCGGCGCTCTCCGCCCTGGCGCGAAGCGTCGGCCAGGCGGTGGCCGAACCCCACGAGCCCCCCGCCTCGGACATTGCCTTCGGCTGTCACATCGGTCTGGCGTGGTCTGAGGCCACGCCGGAAACCGGGCACGAGTTCGTCGGGAACGCCTACATAGCGTTGAACGAGGCGGAGAATCGGAACGTCAGCTATCTGGTGTACACGCCCGATCTGGGAGAAGCCTTTCGGCGGGGCGAGCTCCTCGAGAAGGAGCTGCGCCGGGCAATCCAGAACGGTTTCACCGAGTTCTCCATGGTGTACCAGCCCTTTGTCGACCGGACCGGACTCATCACCGGGGCGGAGGCGCTCATCCGGTGGAACAGCGCGGCGGTCGGGTCTATTGGTCCGCAGCGCTTCATTCCCCTGGCGGAGGAAACCGGGGACATTCGTCTCATCGGTCAGTGGACCCTCTACAACGCCTGCCGACAACTGGTCTCGTGGCGCCGAAGAGTGGAACACCCGCTTCACATCTCGGTGAACCTCTCATCGTCCCAGTTCAAGGAGCGCGACCTGGTCGACCGCATTGAAGGCGTGCTGAAGGCGCTCCGCCTGGGGGGAGACTCGGTGAAGCTGGAGCTCACGGAGACCGCGGTCATGCAGGACCCGGACGCCGCAATTCAGGTCATGGACCGGCTGCGAAACCAGGGCATTCGCATCTCCATTGACGACTTCGGTACCGGCTACTCATCTCTCAGTTATCTCAAGAAGTTTCCGGTGCAGACGGTGAAGATCGACAAGTCCTTTGTCGAGGGGCTGTCGCACAACGTCAATAACCAGGAGATCATCAAGGCGATCATCTCCATGGCAAAGAACCTCCGCATGGACACCCTGGCAGAAGGGGTCGAGACCGCGGAAGAGCTGAACTTCCTCCTTCGGGAGGGGTGTGACCACGTTCAGGGATACTACTTCTCGCCGCCGGTGGATCCCGAGACCTTCGGCTCCTTCCTCGCGGACGGCGGCCTCCTTGCAGGCGGCGGCATCGCCTCGCCGAGACGGGGCGGTTCAGGAACCGCCGTCGCGGAGAAGCCCGCTCCCGTGCAGGCCGCCGGGCGTGGCGGCTCCACGAACGGAGAGGCGCCCCCCGCCGCGGACCCGCCGACCCCTGTAGAATCGCCCGCCGCGATGGACCCGCCGACCCCTGTCGAAGCTCCGACCCCGCTCGAGCAGCGAGACGCCGATTAACACCATGCGCTCAGTGTGCCTCAGTCTCACCGCCTCCACCATCCAGGAAGATCTTGAGCTGGCCGCGGCGAATCGTCCCTGGGTCGACATGGTCGAGCTTCGCGCGGACTTTCTGGACCCCGCCGAGCGTCGCGACCTGGCGGCCTTCCCGGCGCGTCTTGCCGAGGTCGTCCCCGAAGTGGAAACGATTCTCACCTTCCGCCGACGGGAGGAGGGCGGTCGCGCCGACTGCAGCGAGAGCGACCGAAGAGCGATACTCGGTGCCGCCCTGAAGGGCGGGTTCGGCTACATCGACCTCGAGGACGATGTTTACGAGGAATCCCCGACGCCGGCGATCCTTCGCGCGGTCGGCGAGCGGTCTACCCGCCTCATACGGTCGCGCCACGACTTCAACGCCACCCCGGACGGCATTGTCCCCACCATGCTGCGCATGGGCCGCGGAGGCGCCGTTCCGAAGCTCGCGGTGACGCCGACGGATTCTCAGGATCTCCTCCATCTCTTCCAGGCGTACGAGGCGCTCGCGGGAACGCCCTTCGTGCTTGTGGGAATGGGGCAGATCGGCGTGCCGAGCCGGGTCCTCTGCCTCGCCTACGGAGCGGCGTGGACCTACGCCTCCGCCCCGCGGGCGCACGCCGCCGCGCCGGGCCACCTCTCGCCGCAGGAGCTCGTGGAGACCTACCGGGTGCGGGAGCTCTCCCGGACCACGGCGATTTTCGGGGTGGTGGGAAATCCGATCGGCCACTCCCGGTCGCCGCAGTTCCACAACGAGCGGTTCCGCAGCGCCGGCCGCAATGCCGTCTACCTGCCCTTTCAGGCGGCGGACTTCCCGCGTTTCCGCCGCCTGGCGGAGTCGCTGGGTGTCTGCGGCCTCTCCGTCACGCTGCCCCACAAGGAGAGCGCCGCCGCGCTGACGGCGGGGCAGGGGGAGACACCATCGGGAGATACGGATCCCGCCGTGATCGCCACGGGCGCCTGCAACACCCTGCTTCGCAGTGGCGACCGATGGCGCGGTCTCAACACCGACGTTCCCGGATTTCTTGCGCCGCTCGAACGTCGGGGCCTTCCTGAGCGGACAACCGTAATCGGCGCGGGCGGTGTCGCCCGCGCCGCGGTCTACGCCCTCATGTCCCGGGGCGTCGCAGTGCTGATTGTGAACCGCACCGTTCCCCGCGCCGACGCCCTTGCGCACGCCATGCACCGCCACTTCGCCGACGGCCACGTGGAAACCGCACCGCTCGTCCCGGAGTCGGCGTCCCGGATCCGCGCCTTCAGCGACCTCATCGTGCAGACCACGAGCCTGGGTATGAGCCCCCGGGAGGATGTCGATCCCCTGAGCTTCTACGAGTTTTCCGGCTCGGAGACGGTGTACGACCTGGTGTACAACCCCGAGGAGACGGCACTCCTCGCCAGAGCCGCTCAGGCAGGGTGTACCGTCATATCCGGCAAGGAGATGTTCGACGCCCAGGCGGAGGCTCAGGCGCAGGCGTTCGCGGCGTACACGGCGCCATGTTGAGCGGGGCGGCCACCGCGGCCCGTCACGCCGCTCCTCTCGCCTCCTGCAGCGTTCGCAGGGCCAGCCACGTCAGCAGGCCCGCCCCCACGGTGAGGGAATCTTCGCTCGGCGTGAGCCGGGGCGAGTGGAGGGGTGGCGGATCGGGCTCGACGGCGTAATCCGTAATGCCGAGGTTGTAGAAGCACCCCGGGGCGGCCTGGGCGTAGTAGGCGAAATCCTCCGCGCCCATGGTCATGGGCAGATCCACCACCTTGTCCGCGCCCAGGTACTCCCGGGCGTAGCTGCGCGCATTTGAGGTAAGCGACGGGTTGTTCGCGAGTGAAGGATAGCCGTGCTCGATTTCGAGCTCTGCCGTGCCGCCCAGGGAGCCGGCAACGCCGGTCGCGACTCGCTCGATCAGTTCGTGTGCCCGGCTGCGCCAGGACTCATCCGTGGTCCGAAAGGTGCCGTCCATCCGCGCGGTGTCCGGAATGATGTTCGTGGCACCCCGCGCCTCGACCTTACCGACGGAGAGCGCTGTCGGTACCCCTCGCGGGGCGTTGCGGCTCACCACCGTCTGAAGCGCCGTGATAATGTGCGCAGCAATCACCACCGGATCGACGAGCTCTTCGGGATGCGCCGCGTGTCCGCCCTTCCCGGCAATGGTCACGTGGAAGTCGTCCACCGAAGCCATGAACTGCCCGGCAATGAATCCGACACTGCCCACCGGCAGATCAGGGTTGATGTGCTGCCCGAGAACCGCCGTCGGGGCGGGATCTCGCAGCACCCCGTCGGCGATCATTGCCCGGGCGCCGCCGGGCAGTTTCTCCTCGGCGGGCTGGAAGATCAGGCGAAGGCTCCCCGGCAGGTCGTCGCGGTGCTCGGCGAAGAAGCGCATGGCTCCCAGGAGCGAGGTGGTGTGGATGTCGTGGCCGCAGGCGTGCATGACACCGTCGTTCTCGGAGGCGTAGGGCAGCCCCGTCTTCTCGGTGATCGGAAGCGCATCGATATCCGCCCGGAGCACAACGTGAGGCGCCTTCGGGTCAGAGGTCTCCAGGTCGATGACGACGCCGTTGCCTCCTACGCCCGTCCGTGGCTCCAGCGCAAGGGAGCGCGCCTGCTCGGCAATGAACGCCGCGGTCTCGCCCTCCTGGAAGGAGAGCTCCGGGTGCGCATGCAGGTGGCGGCGCCACCGGATGAGATCCTCCGCGTTGGATGCGAAGTACTGCTGAATGGCGGCTGCTGTGAACATCTGTGATACCTCTGCCCGTAGATAGTTGCGGTCTCCACGGGTATACTACGCTCCGTGGTCCGCAACGACAAACCCAATCACGGCGTCAAGACCTTTGTCATCGACACCAATGTTCTTATTCACCGGCCCGATGCAATTCTGAGCTTCCACGATAACGAAGTTGTGGTCCCCCTCTGGGTTCTCGAAGAGCTGGACCGCCTCAAGACCTTCAGCGACGAGCGCGGACGGAACGCCCGCCACGCCATTCGCTTTCTGGATGCCGCGGGTCGCAAGGGCAGCCTGGCGAAGGGAGTGAAGATCGAGAACGGGAGCGTTCTGCGCGTGGTCATGCACGAAAGCTCCCGGGGCGGCGTCTTCTTCCTGGAGGACAAGCCGGACAACAAGATCATTCTGACGGCGTACCAGATGCAGCAGGAGGGCAAGCGCGTCTTCTTCGTCTCGAAAGACATCAATGCCCGGGTGAAGGCGACCGCCCTCGGCATAAAGGCCGTGGACTACGAGAAGCAGAAGGTCAACATCGAGGAGCTCTACTCGGGGTACTCGCAGGTGCAGACGAGCGGCGATACCATGCGCGCCCTTCAACAGGAGGGCCGTCTCCCCTGGGGCGACTCCCTTCCGCCCAACCACTTCGTGTTCCTCCGGAGCAAGGACGACCCCGAAGGGATCATGGGGCGCTTCATGGTCGACGAGGGATGTCTGCACTATGTCGATCACAAATACATGCGCCTCGCATCAATCGACCCCGTTATCACCCAAGACGACGAGTGGGACAACAACTATGCCAGCCGGGTGCCGCTTCTGAAAACCCTTGCCAGCAAACTGCGCGATAACAACGGGCCTAAAATCACCTGCTCATCGAATGAAGTAAAATGTGACGGTATGCCGGATGGCGGCGGCAATGCCTGGAGTTTTCCAAAGGGAATTAAGGAGGAAGTCGTCATTCTTGTCGACTTTTTATCCCCCAATGCGCTGCCCCTAGAAGGTGTCCGCATGTTCTGGGACCCTGATTTTCTGCCGCAGAACTTCGAAGTACAGATGGGTGACGCCAAACAAAACTTTTTTGAAACCCAATTGACTGAAATCTCCCAATACAAGCCCTATTCAGAGAGTCCGCCGGTTCCCCTAATGGCCAGTTTGGACACTCCAAAGACCGATATTCGCTATGTAAAATTTATATTCCCGAAGGGCACTTTTGACACGAATGAAGCCCTGATGAGGGACCTTTTGCTTCCCTATGATGAGGGGAAATATCCTGACACTGACGAGGTGCCGGAGGATATGCCTGTTTTCGTGGATATCATGCCGGGGGACTGTCCGAATGAGGTGGCCCCCTCGGACAGCGGCAAGATAACTATCGCCCTCCTGGGAAGCGACACCATTGCGGCGGGCGGTATCGTCGTGGACAGCCTGCGCTTTAACGGCAACACTATAAAGCCGCTATCCACTTCATACGAAGACGTGGCCACCCCGTTCATCGGATCCGCTCCGGGCTGCCACACCCTGGGAATGGATGGTTACACTGACTTGGTGCTCGAATATGACCTGAATGAATTCGTCACTGAACTCGGCCTGGAAAGCATGATGCCCGGCGCAAATGCGGTGCGGGTGACCGGTCAAATGAACCAGA